>JBHOQO010000099.1:0-49413 GCA_042408925.1 Chloroflexota bacterium
TTCGGCGACTTCTGGGGCTACGCCCTCGTCGCCGAGGGGGCCGCGGAGGCGATGGTCGAGGCCGACCTCTCGCCCTGGGATCTCGCCGCCCCGACGATCCTCGTCGAGGAGGCCGGCGGCCGGATCACCGACTTCGCGGGCCGGCGGACGATCCACGGCCGAAGCGCCCTCGCCTCGAACGGCCGCCTCCACGAGGAGCTGCTGCGCCGACTCGGCGGTGGTTGAGGGACCGGGGTCGGCCCCGTCACGCCCCGGCCGCGGCGAGGCTCTCGGCGAGGATCCCGAGGGCGAGGTCGACCTCCTCGGCCGTCGTCACGAGGGGCGGGATGATCCGGATGACGTTCGCGTACGTCCCGGCGGTGAGGACGATGAGCCGGCGGGCGAGGGCTTCGGCCTGGACCCGCTTCGTCAGCTCCGGGTCGGGGACCCGACCGTCCCCCTCGCCGGGTCGGACGAATTCCAGGGCGACCATGCAGCCGAGACCCCGGACGTCGCCGACGGCCGGGTGATCGGCGGCGATCCGCCGGAGGCCGGCGAGGAGCTGGGCGCCCCGGGCGGCCGCGTTGGCGACGAGCCCCTCGGTCTCGATGACGTCGAGGGTCGCCAGGGCCGCCGCGCAGGCGACGACGTTCCCCCCGTACGTCCCGCCGTGACTCCCGGGCGCCCAGCGCTCGAGGAGCTCGCGGCGGGCGATGATCCCCGAGAGCGGGAGCCCCGAGGCGATCCCCTTCGCCATGACGAGGATGTCCGGCTCGACCCCGGTGTGTTCGACGGCGAAGAGGCGCCCGGTCCGCCCGAAGCCGGTCTGGATCTCGTCGACGACGAGGAGGATTCCGTGGCGGCGGGTGATCGCTCGGAGGCGGGGCAAAAAGTCGGGCGGCGGGACGATGTAGCCGCCCTCGCCGATGACCGGCTCGACGATGATCGCCGCGACCCGCCCAGGATCGACGAGCTGGTGGAAGAGGAGGTCGAGCCGAGCCTCCCAGTCGCACGTGCAGCGCTCGATCGGGTGGGGACCGCCCGGGGCCCGGTAGCAGTAGGGGAAGTCGGCGTGGTAGACGGAGCCCGGGAGCGGCTCGTAGGCCGCCCGGTAGACGTCCTTCGCGGCGGTCAGCGCCATCGCCTGGGCGGTCCGACCGTGGAAGCCGTACCGGAAGGCGACGATCGCCGGTCGGCCGGTCGCGACCCGGGCGAGCTTCACCGCCGCCTCGACGGCCTCGGCGCCGCTGTTCGAGAGGAAGACGCCCCAGGGGCCGCCCGGCAAGAGGGCGGCGAGGCGGGCGTGGAGCCGGAGCCCCGGCTCGTGGTAGACGATGTTCTGCTGGCCGTGGATGAGCCTCGCCGCCTGGGCGGTGATGGCGGCGGCGACCCGCGGGTGGGCGTGACCGGTGTTCGTGACACCGATCCCCGACGAGTAGTCGAGGTACCGCTCGCCGTCGACGGTGACGAGCCACGATCCCTCGCCGCGCTCGACGACGAGGTCGGTGATCCGGCTCCAGACGGGCGGGACGACGGAGCGGTCCGGGAGGGGCTCGACCGGCCCGCTGCCGGTCGGTCCGGGAGCGGCCGGCGACGAGACGGCGAGCGGTGCGTCGGCGACGTGCGGTTCGGGCATCGTGGCCTCCTCGTGATTCCGCCGATGGTCGGCACCGGCCCCCGATCCGGGCCGGGCTAGAACGACGGCGGCGTGTTCACCCAGAGCAGCCGTGCCTCGTCCGAGCCGAGGCAGGCGAAGCGGTGGGGGAGGGTCGACGGGTAGGTCAGGGCGTCGCCGGGGCCGAGCTCGTAGTACTCGACCTCGGCGAGCCAGACCCCGACCCGACCCTCGAGGACGAACATGAACTCCTCGCCCGGGTGGTGGTACGTCCCGTCGGACGTCGCCCCGGGCGCCAGGACGAAGAGCTGCGGCTCGAGGAGCGTCGCCTCGGCGGCGAGGTCTTCGATCCGGACGCCGCCTTCGGTCTCGATGACCCGTCGCTCGTCGCCTCGGACGAGCCGCCGCCGGAGGGAGCCGGCCGAGCGGGCGGCCGAGCCGCTTGGCCCGTCGCGGAGCTCGGCGAGCGTGGCGTCGCAGGCGGCGAGGGTCCTCCGGAGCGCCGCGACCGAGATGCCCGAGAGCCCCCGCTCGACCGCCGAGAGGAACGAGATCGAGAGCCCCGACCGGGCGGCGACCTCGCGGAGGGTGAGCCGCCGTCGCTGGCGGAGGGCCCGGAGTCGGGCCCCGAGATCCCGGCCCGGGATCGCCCGCGGATCCGAGGCCCGTGGGCCGGCGGCCTTCCCGGGGCCTGCGCTCGACGCTCCGCGGACGCGAGCTCCGGCGGCACGGTCGCGGCCGGCCCTCGGCCCTGGGGCCGACCCCGAGCCGCCGTCCGAGGCCTCCCGCTCGAGGGTGCCGCGGATGGCGGCCGCGTTCCAGCCGGCCTCCCGCCGCAGCCGGGCGATGGAGCGGAGGCGCTCGATGGCGGCCCGGTCGTAGCGGCGGGCCCCGCCGGGTGAGCGCGCCGGGGCGACGAGGCCCTGGCGCTCCCAGAGCCGGAGCGTCGACGGCGAGACGCCGACGAGGCGCGCCGCCTCGGTGACCCCGAAGGCGTCGAGGAGCGGGTCGTCGGCGGGTTCGAGCGAGTGGGTCATCGTCGGTCGCGAGCGCCCCTACGCCCGCCGTCGGCCGAGGAGGACCGAGAGGCCGACGAAGCCGACGGCGACGGCGAAGATGATCGTCCCGATGACGTTCACCTGGACCGGGATCCCGATCCGGGCGGCGCCCCAGATGTACATCGGGAAGGTCACCGTCCGGCCGGCCGTGAAGTTCGTGATGACGAAGTCGTCGATCGACAGGCTGAAGGCGAGAAGGGCGGCGGCGATGATCCCGGGCAGGATGAGCGGGAACGTCACCCGCCAGAACGTCGTCCACTCGTTCGCCCCGAGGTCCATGGCCGCCTCCTCGAGGTGGCGGTCGAAGCCGACGAGGCGGGCCCGGACGGTGACGACGACGTAGCTGATGTTGAACATGATGTGGGCGATCAGGATCGTCAGCTCGTTGAGCGGGAAGAACGGCGGCCGGCCGATGGCGACGAACATCGTCAGGAGCGAGGCGCCCATGACGATCTCAGGGGTCGCCATCGGGATGAAGATGAGGAGGTTCGTCGCCCCGGCGCCTCGGAACTGGTAGCGGACGAGGGCGAGGGCGATGAGGGTCCCGAGGGCGGTGGCGACGAACGTCGAGGCGAAGGCGATCTTGAGACTCGTCGCCACGGCGTCGAAGAGGCCCGGGACACCGAACGGGTCGAGCCAGTACTTCAGGGTGAAGGCCCGCCAGGCGACGTTGCTCCGCCCGATCGGGTCGTTCACGCTGAAGAGGGCGATGACGAAGACCGGGAGCATGAGGTAGAGGACCGCGAAGCCCGTGTAGATGAGGAGGAGGTAGCGGTCGAAGAAGCGGGCGAAGCGGTCGAGCCAGCCGAGCTTCGGCGCTGCGATCGACGCGGCGACGGCCTCCCGGGCCACCGGCCTAGATCCCCCGAGCGACGCTCGCGTTCTCGGTCCCGAGGAGGCGAGCGTAGATCGTGACGACGACGAGGATCGCGGCCATGAGGATGAAGCTCAGGGCCGAGGCCGTCGGGTAGTCGTTGTTGACGAGGAAGCGGGTCTGGATGACGTTGCCGATCATGCTCGTGTTCGGGTTGCCGAGGAGGGCAGCGTTCACGTAGTCGCCGACGGCCGGGATCATGACGAGGAGCGTCCCGGCGAAGACGCCCGGAAGCGAGAGCGGGAAGGTGACCCGGGCGAACGATTCGGAGAGGAACCCGGTCCCGACGATCGCGCCGGCGCCGGCGCCGACGGCGATCATGAGCGGGACGTTGACGGCGAAGATCGCCCCGAGGAGCCCGAAGAGGCCGCCGCCGACGACGGCCCCGACGATCGTTCCGCCCGGTCGCCACGGCCCGGCGTAGAGGTCCTGGGCCGCTTCCACGAGGCGCCGATCGACCTTCTCGAGCGAGACGTAGATCGGCAGCGTCATGAACGGCAGGAAGTTGTACGTGATCCCCGAGACGACCGCGATCGGCGTGGCGAGGAGCCGGAAGCCTGGGTCGATGAGCCCGAGGTCCTTCAAGGGTCCGAGGACGATCCCGTCGTCACCGAGGATGATCTTCCAGGCGAAGGTCCGGAGGAGGAAGCTCGTGAAGAAGGGGGCGACGACGAGGAAGAGCAGGAGGTTCTTCGCCCGCCCGCCTCGGAAGGCGATGGTGTAGGCCAACGGGTAGGCGATGAGGAACGTGAGGATCGTCGCCGCCGTGGCGTAGAGGATCGAGCGGCCGAACTGCTCGCTGTAGCGGTCGAGGGCCGTCGGGTAGGTCCGCCAGTTGTCGAGGGAGAAGCGGAAGCCGGTCTCGAGGGTTCCCGACCAAAACGAGGCGATGAACATCTGGAAGGCGGGGTAGACGTAGAAGACGGCCAGCCAGAGGAGGCCCGGTGCCAAGAGCAGATACGGCACCAGGCCCCGACGGCGCGTCAGGAACGTCCCCACGGACCCGGCTCCCGCTGCGATCCCGGAAGCGGCGCGGTCAGGCGCCGATGAGGGTCGAGAACTTATCGTCGAAGTAGCGCTCCTCGTCCTCGCTCAGGGACCGGAAGGCACTGACCTTCGAATACGTCGCCTCGGTCGGGAAGATCAGCTCGTTGGAGGCGAGCGACTCGTCGATCTTCTTGATCGCTTCTTGCGCGCCCTTGACCGGGCAGATGTAGTTGACCCAGGCCTCGATCTGGGCGGCGATCTCGGGCCGGTAGACGAAGTCGATGAAGACCTCGGCCGTGTACTTGTTCTTGGCGCCCTTCGGGATCAGCATGCAGTCGTACCAGAGGACACCGCCCTCCTCGGGGATCGAGAAGCGGAGCGTCTCGCGCTCGAGCTGCTTCTGGATGATGTCGCCCGACCAGGCCATGGCCAGGACCACATTGCCGGAGACGAGGTCCTCGGCGTACTCATTGCCGGTGAAGGCCCGGACGATCCCCGCGTCCTTTGCCTTCATCAGCTCGGCGATCGCCTGATCGAACTGCTCCTTCGTGACCGTCGAGTTCTTGTAGCCGAGGCGGTTGAGGGCGAAGCTGACGCAGTCCCGCATCTCGGACAGGTACGTGACCCGGCCCTTCCACTTCGTGTCCCAGAGGGCGTTCACGCTCGTCAGCTCGCCGGTCACGGCGCTGTCGTAGCCAAGGCCGGTCATGCCAGCCTGCCAGATGGCGTGGTAGTCGTTGTTCGGGTCGAAGTCGGCGCCCTTGTAGGCATCCTCGAGGTTGGCCGGGAAGTTCGTCATGTGGGAGTGATCGAACTTCTCGAGCCAACCGAGCCGGACGAGTCGGGCGGCCATCCACTGGGTCAGGACGATGAGGTCCCAGCCGGTGTCCTGTCCAGCCTCGAGGGGCGCCCGGATCGTGCCGAAGAACTCGTTGTTGTCGTTGATGACCTCGGAATAGTTGACGGTGACCCCGTACTCGGCCTTGAAGTCCTCGAGGGTCTTGTGCTTCGTCGGATCGTTCTCGTCGGTGTCGATGTAGAGCGGCCAGTTGGCGAAGTTCAGGACGCTCGAGAGCGAGGGTGCGGGGGTCGCCTCGGCCGAGGGCGGCGCCGACGGGGCGGCCGACGCGCTCGCCTCGGGCGAGGGGGATGGACTCGCCGTGCCGGGGCTGCCGCAGGCGGCCAGGAAGGCGCCGAAGCCGGCGAGACCGGTTCCGGCAAGGAAGCGCCGGCGGGTGATGATCGGATCGTGCATCGGTACCTCCTCCTGCTCGGGGGTCCGCGCCCGGCCGCTGCGGATGCGGCGTCGGGTCACGAGGCCACGGCCAGTTCGTCGGCGCCGGCT
This sequence comes from Chloroflexota bacterium, assembly GCA_042408925.1. GTDB lineage: Bacteria > Chloroflexota > Limnocylindria > Limnocylindrales > CSP1-4 > BPIH01. The sequence continues at coordinate 5,859 of JBHOQO010000099.1, forward strand.
TCGGTCTCGGCGCCGTCCTCGATGGGAACGACGAAGGTGTGGTCCGGCGACCAGCTCAGGCGGACCTCCTCGCCTGGTTGCCAGAGTTCCGAGCGGGTTGCCCGCTCGACGTTCTGCTCGTAGACGGTGAGCCGGGCGCCGCCCCGGATCTCGACGATGTAGTTCGTCGAGACGCCCATGTACGAGGCGTCGCGAACGACGCCGACGAGGGTGTTGTGGCCCTCCGGGATCGCCTCGTCCGGCTCCCGGAGGCGGATCTTTTCGGGTCGGACCCCGACCTCGATCCGGCGGAGGCCGGCGGCGAGGTCGCGCGGGATCCGGACCGGCGTATCGTCGCGGAGCCGGGCGACGGCGTAGTCGCCGGCGGTCCCGTCGAGGGTTGCCGGCAGGAGGTTGCTGACCCCGAGGAAGCCCGCCACGAAGCGGGTCGCCGGCCGTTCGTAGAGGCTCTCGGGGTCGCCGAGCTGCTCGTACCGCCCCCGGTTCATCACCGCGATCCGGTCCGACATCGTCATCGCCTCCTCCTGGTCGTGGGTCACGTAGATGAACGTGATCCCGACCTCCTGCTGGATCCGCTTCAGCTCGACCTGCATCTGCTTGCGGAGCTTGAGGTCGAGGGCTCCGAGCGGCTCGTCGAGGAGGAGGACGGCCGGGCGGTTCACGAGGGCCCGGGCGAGGGCCACCCGCTGGGCCTGGCCGCCGCTGATCTGGCTCGGGCGCCGCCGCTCGAAGCCGGACAGCTCGACGAGCCGGAGCATCTCGGTGACCCGTTCCCGGATCTCCCGTTCCGGGACCCGCCGCCGACGGAGGCCGAAGGCGATGTTGTCGTAGACGTTGAGGTGCGGGAAGAGGGCGTAGTTCTGGAAGACGGTGTTGACGTTGCGCCGGTACGGCGGCAGCCAGGTGACGTCCTCGCCCTGGAGCTCGATCCGGCCTTCGGTCGGCTGCTCGAAGCCGCCGATCATCCGGAGCGTCGTCGTCTTGCCGCAGCCCGAGGGCCCGAGGAGCGAGAAGAACTCACCCGATTCGACCTCGAGGTCGACGTGGTCGACGGCGACGGTGTCGCCGAACCGCTTGCTCACACCGACGAGTCGGACGTCGATCGGGGCCATCCGCTAGATCGTGCTCCTCGAGGCTGGTCCCGGGCGGGTCGTCTGTTCGCCAGGGGTGGAGGGTTCCTGTAGGTGAGGGCCGAAGGATAGGCGCGCGGGACCGGGGCTGTCAAGGTTGCGGCGCGGTCGGGGACCCCCCGGTGCGGAGGGCGGAACGGTGGCGAACGGCCCAAAGGCCCGCCGACGTCGGATTCGGGCGGCCGAGAGTAGAATTCGGCGCGCTCCCCGTCGAAACCGCCCAGCCAGCGCAGCAGAGGACCCACCCCGATGACGACTCTCAGCGAGGCGGCGATCCGCGACGCCCTCCGGCGCGTGCACGATCCCGAGCTCGGCCGCGACATCGTCAGCCTGAACATGGTCAAGGAGGTCGTCGTCGACGACAGCCGCGTCGCCTTGACCCTCGAGCTGACGACGCCGGCCTGCCCGCTCAAGGACGAGATCGAGGTCGGCGTCCGCCGGGCCCTCGAGGCGCTCGGAGCGACCGAGGTCGCGGTCACCTGGGGGGCGATGGTGCGCCGGACCGCGCCGGCCCAGCAGGCCCAGCTCGTCCCCGGCGTCAAGAACATCATCGCGGTCGCGTCGGGGAAGGGCGGGGTCGGCAAGAGCACGGTCAGCGTCAACCTGGCCGTCGCCCTCGCCCAGGCCGGGGCGGCCGTCGGCCTCCTCGATGCCGACATCACCGGCCCGAACATCCCGCTCATGCTCGGCGTCGACGGCCAGCCGACGGCGAGCCCGAATAACAAGATCGTGCCCCTCGAGCGGTACGGGGTCAAGGTCATCTCGATCCAGTTCTTCGTCCCCGAGGGCCAACCGATCGTCTGGCGGGGGCCGCTCGTCGGCGGGGCGATCCAGCAGTTCCTCCGCGACGTCGAGTGGGGTGAGCTCGATTACCTCGTCGTCGACCTCCCGCCGGGCACGTCCGACGCCCAGCTGACCCTTGCCCAGTCGGTCCCGATCGGCGGGGTCGTCCTCGTCACGACGCCCCAGGAGGTGTCGCTCGCCGACGTCCGGAAGGCGGCGGCGATGCTCCGGCGGATGAACGTCCCGATCATCGGCGTCGTCGAGAACATGAGCGCCTTCGTCTGCCCGCACTGCGGCGAGGCGACCGAGATCTTCGGGCGCGGCGGCGGGGAGCGGTTTGCCGCCGAACAGGGTGTCGAGTTCCTCGGCGGGATCCCGATGGATGTCACGGTCCGGCAGGGCGGCGACGTCGGGGTCCCCGCGGTTGCCCAGCGCGAGCCGGGTCCCGCGGCCGAGGCGCTCCGGCGGCTCGCCTCGACCGTTGCCGCCCGGATGAGCGTCCGGGCCGAGGCCGCCGCGCAGCCGGTTCTCACGATCTCGTAGGCGCCGCGCCGTCCGGCCGTAGACCGGGGCCGCCCGGGGCCGCCTCCCGCCGTCCAGCGGTGATGGATCGAGGGTTCGACTCCAAACCGGATTGGCGGGTTCTCGCCGGATGGCGTAGGATCGACCGGGCACGACGAACGGAGGGTTTGGGATGGCCTGTCCGGTGTGTGCGACGACGACGCTCCGCGGTGCCCTCTTCTGCCACGCCTGCGGAGCCCGCCTCGCGCCGGAGCGGCCGACCCTCCCACCGCCCACGGCCGCCGGCCTCGTCGAGGCCGCGACGGCGCCGCCGGAGCCTCACCGCCGCCCGCGTGCGGCGCCGGATCCCGAACCGGGCCTCGATCGCCGGGTCGTTACCGTCCTCGTCGCCGACCTCGTCGGCTACTCGAAGCTCGTTGCCGCCTGCGACCCCGAAGATGTGCGCCGGGCGATGGACGACCTCTTCGCCAGGCTCGCCGCCTGCGTCGAGCGGTTCGGGGGGTCGGTCGAGAAGTTCATCGGGGATGCCGTCTTCGCAGTCTTCGGCGTCCCCGCCGTCCACGACGACGACGGGCTCCGGGCCGTCCTCTGTGCGCGGGCGATGCGGGACGCCGCCCGGGCCGGCCGGCAGGACGAGCCGGGCCCCTCGCCGGGCCCCGCCGCCCGGCACGGGCTCGAGCTCCGCATCGGGCTCGCCACCGGCGAGGTCGTCGCCGGCGAGCGAGCCCTCGGCGGGCGGCGCGACTGGGCGGTGACCGGGTTGTCGGCAGCCGTCGCCGCCCGGATCGCCGAGCTCGCCGGCCCCGGCGAGATCCTCCTCGATCCCGAGACCGCCGTCGCCGCCCGGCACCGGATCGCCGTCGAGCCGACCGACCGGGCCGTCGTCCTCCCGGGACGCCCGCGGCTCAACGTCCTACGGCTCGTCGGGGTTCACTCGCCCCTCGCGATCGCCAGCACCGGCCCGCCCCTCGTCGGCCGCTGGCGCGAGCGGGAGCGCCTCCGGGTCGCCCTCGCCGAGGTCGGCCGGACGGGGCGGGGCCGCGTCGTCCTCGTGGTCGGCGAGGCGGGGATCGGGAAGTCGCGTCTCGTCGCCGACCTGGAAGGCGACGCTCGCGCGGCCGGTTTCCGCTGGACCTGGACCGAGCACGTGTCGTACCGCTCCGGAGAACCGTACGCTTCGAGCCGCACCTTCGTCGACCGGGTTGCCGAGGAGCTCGGCCTCGACGCCGGGAGCCTCGCCCGACGACTCGTCCTCGGCGACGTCCGCGACCCCGAAGCCGTCGGCCGCTACGCCGGGGCGATCGCCGTCCTCGCCCGCGAGGCCGGGATCGACGGCTGGGAGGTGGAGCTGGCGCTCGCGCCCCCCGATCCGGCGGCGGTCGCGACGACCCTCCTCGAGGTCGGCGACCGCTTCCTCCGGCGCCTCGCCGAGCTCGAGGGTCGCCGGGTCATCGTCCTCGACGATCTCCACTGGGAAGACGCCGCGAGTCGGCCGATCTCCACCCACCTCATCGCCGGTGCCCCCGACTTGCCCTTCCTCGTCCTGGCGACGACGCGGCCCGGCCGGCTCCCGGATTGGGCGACGCTGCCCCACGTCGAGGTCATCGAGCTCGGCGGTCTCGACGATTCCGAGACGGAGCGACTCGTCGAGGCCCTCGTCGGCGTCGATCTCTCGCCGGCCGATGCCGCACGCCTCCGGGAGCGGACCGACGGCAACCCGCTCTTCATCGTCGAGACGATCCGGTCCCTCCTCGACGACGGGACGGCGCGGGTCGAAGGCGGCCGCCTCGTCGTCGATCCGGTCCGGCTCGGGTCGGGCGTCCCGCTTACCCTCCGGTCGATGCTCGGGGCGCGGCTCGACGCCCTCGCCGCCGAGGAGCGGGCGGTCCTTGAGGTCGCCTCGGTCGTCGGGATGACCTTCGACGTCGCGACCCTCGAGCTCCTCTTGGACCGGCCGGTCGGCGAGGAGGAGCTGGCGGCGCTCGGGCGCGCGGGTTTCGTGACGCCGGCCGGAGGTCCGGGACGCTGGCGCTTTGCCCACCCGCTCGTCCACGAGGCGACCCACGGTCGGATGCTGACGAGCCGGCGGGCTGCCCTCCACGCCCGCCTGGCCGACCACCTGGAAGCGAGGGTCCCGCCGCCGCCGGTGAGCGAGCTCGCGGTCCATCGGGCGGTCGCCCGCGACCCCCGCGCGGTTTCGCTCCTCGCCCGGGCCGCCGACGAGGCGCTGGCGGCCGGGGCGGTCGTGGAGGCGGCCGGTTTCCTCCGGACGGCGGCCGAGTTGAGCGCCGATCCCGACTCGGCCGATCGTTTCCGGCGCCTCGCCGCCCTGGCGCTCGACCGGGTCGGGGTCGACAGCGGGGAGTCGCTCCAGGGTGCCTCCGCCTGACGGCTCCGGTCCGGGGTTCTGGCAGCGCGGTCGCCGCGGCGGCCCGGACGTCGCCACGGCTGCCGCCGCGCTCGCCCGCGCCCGGATCTTCGCCGACCTCGAACCGGCGACGCTCCAGCGGCTCGCCGGCGAGCTCCGGCGCCGTCGCTTCCGGCGCGGCGAGGCGATCTTCCACCTCGGCGACCCCGGCGACGCCCTGTTCCTCATCGTCTCGGGAGCCGTAAAGATCAGCCTCCCGACCGAGGACGGCGGGGAAGCGATCCTGGCAACCCTTCGGCCCGGCGAGATTTTCGGGGAGCTCGCCCTCCTCGACGGGGCGCCGCGATCGGCGAGCGCCGCGGCGATGGAGCCGACCGAGGTCCTCGTCTTGGCTCGGTCGCGCTTCGAGGAGCTCGTCGAGGCCGTCCCCGCGATGCGGACCGCGCTCCTGCGGACCCTGGCTGCCGAGATCCGGCGGCTCACCGAGCAGGTCGCCGAGCTCCACTTCCTCGACATCCCGGCCCGCCTCGCGGCACGGCTCCTCCGGCTCACCGAGGAGGCCGGAACTCGTCAGGCCGACGGGACGATCCGCCTCGACGGTCGGCTCAGTCAGGGCGAGCTCGCGGCGATGATCGGCGCGACCCGCCAGACGGTGAACCGCTACCTCGGGTCGTTTGCCGCCGCGGGGCTCCTTCGACTCGAGCGCGACGCGATCGTCGTCGTCGATCCGGCGGGTCTGGCGCGGACGGCCGGTCGATAGGCGGCGCCGGGCCGCCGGGCGTCGGCGAGCCGGTGTCCGGGAACGGGTGTCAGCCGCCGGTGATCAGTCCCTCGCCCCGGCCGGCGAGGAGCTGCGACTGGGTCTGCTCGAGGTGGTCGGCGGCGACGGCGGCGAGCCGCTGGACGAGCGTCCGCGTCCGGGCCGATCCGCCGGCGAGGAAATCGAGGAGGGCGCCGATCGGGATCGCGACGGCCGTCACGGCGTCGACGGCGCGGGCGGTCGTGAGCCAGCGTGGGTTCGGACGGAGCGCGCTCCACCCGAGGACGTCGCCGGGGCCGGTGCTCATGACGATCGTCGTCCGGCCGGCCTCGCTCGCCCGGAGGACGACCCGCCCCCGTTCGACGATGAAACAGGCCTCGGCCGGCTCGCCGCGGGCGAAAAGGACCTCACCGGGCGCCAGGCGCCGACGCCGGGCGACGGCGGCGAGCGGCTCCAGCTCCGCCGGTCCGAGTCCGGCGAAGAGGGCACAGGCGGCGAGGTCGGCCGCGCTGACGGGGCGTTCGGACGTCGGCTCCTCGGTCATCGTCGCACTCCAGTCTAGGACGCCGCCGAGCGACCCGGGGCCGGATCGCCGAGGGCGAGGAGCCGGCGGCGAAGGACGTCGGCCGCGGCGACCGCGGCGCGGATCCGCGCCTGGGCGCCGGTCCCGAACACCGTTCGCACCTCGCCGTGGCGGCCGGCCGGATCGGCGACGGCGACGGTCACGACGGCGTCGGCCCCGCTCGGGGCAAAGCGAACGGCGAGGCCGACCTCGGTCCCCGCGGCGACCCGGAGTCGCTCGGCCTCCTCGGCGAGGGCGGAGGAGTCGGTCGGCGGCGCATCGGCGGTCGGCGGCGCATCGGCGGTCGGCCCGACGATCTCGTCCCGGAGGAGCGATCCCTCGACCGCGAGCGGCTCGAGGAGGGCGGCGAGGCTGCCGGCGGTCCCGAGCTCGAGGACGGCGAGCCGCCAGCGGCGCTCCCCGAGGAGGCAACCGAGCACTCCGGGCCAGGTGTCGTCGTCGGTCCCCCAGACGGCGTTGCCGAGGAGGGTCCGTAGGTGCGCCTCGGTCGCGGCGGCGAGGGCGCGGGCCGAGCGGCGCCGACGGCCGGGTGCCGCCGCCTCGTCCCGGGCGACGACGACGACGTCGACGGCATCCGCCCGGGCGTACGTCGCGACCCGCGGGTTCGAGGCTCGCAGGAGATCCTCCCCGAGGATCTCGACGAGCTGGGACTCGCCGATCCCGAAGGTCCGCAGCGTCCGCACGACCTGCGGCGTCCCCAGCCCGCGGCGGCGGAGCCGGCCGAGGACCCAGTCCCGCCACATCGGCCGGAGCTCCCGGGGCGGCCCCGGCAGGGCGACGACGAGCCGCCCGTCGGGCCGCTCCACCCACCAGCCGGGCGCCGTCCCGTTCGGGTTCGGGATCGGGCGGGCCGACGGGATGAGCCAGGCCTGCTTGACGTTCGAGGCGGGGTAGGGGAGGCCTCGCCGGCGCCAGCGGCGCCGGAGGGCGGCCTCGAGCCGGTGGTCGACGACCGGTTCTTCGCCGCAGACGGCGGCGATCGCCTCCCGCGTCAGGTCGTCCGGCGTCGGACCGAGGCCCCCGGTCGTGACGACGAGATCGGCGCGCCGGAGCGCCGCCTCCAGCGCCGTCGCGACGGTCTCGAGGCGATCGGGGAGGAGGGCGATGCCGAGGACCTCGACGCCCTCGGCGCTGAGCGCCGCGGCGAGCTCGGCGGCGTTCGAGTCCCGGGTCGCTCCGGTCGTGAGCTCGGACCCCACGGCGACGATCGCCGCGGTCCGGATCCGGAGCCGCGGGGCGGCGGTCGGCGCCGGCCCGAGCCGTCGAGCCGCGGCGGCGGGGGCCCCGGCCGAGCCCTTCACCGCCAGAGGGCGGGATACGGGTGATCGCCGACGAGGAGGGCGCCGGTCGAGAACCGCTCGAGCCGGAACGGCGCGAGCATGCCGCCGTCGGGTTCGGCGCCGCAGATCCAGGCGGCGAGGGTCGCACCCACGGCCGGCGCCGTCTTGAAGCCGGTCCCGGAGAAGCCGCAACAGAGCCAGAACCCGTCGGGGCCGACCGGCCCGACGATCGCCCGCTGGTCGGGGGTCATCCCGTCCTGCCCGGCAAACGTTCGCTCGAGGGTCGCCGTCTCGGCGATCGGGAGCCGCCGGGTCAAGCGCTCGATCGCGATCTCGGTCGTCGCGGCCGGGGTCGCCTCGAGGGGGCGGTCCGGGTCCCCGCCGAGTCGGTTTTCGTCCTCCAGGCCGACGAGGAGCTGGTGCGACCCCTCGGGTCGGAAGTAGACGCCGAGGGCATGGTCGAGAACGATCGGGAGCGGTGCGCGGAGACCCGCCGGGCGACCGAGGACGAAGGTGTCGTGGCGCCACGCCTCGAGGGGGACCTCGACGCCGACGGTCGCCGCCAAGGCGCCCGCCCAGGCGCCGGCCGCGTCGACGACGACGGGCGCGGCAAAGGTGCCCCGGTCGGTGTCGACGCCGGTCACCCGGGTCCCGTCGGTCGTGACCCGCGTGACGCGGCACCCGCCGACGTACCGGGCTCCCCGGTTCCGGGCCGCTGCCAGGAAGCCGGTCGCCGTGGCCGCCGGGTCGGCGTACCCGGAGAGCGGCTCGTACGCGGCGACCTCGACATCGTCGAGGGCGAGGTCCGGGACCAGCCGACCGACGTCGTCGGCCTCCAGGAGCACGGTCGGGACCCCGAGCCGCTGTTGCATCGCGACGTTCGCCCGGAGGTGGCCGGCAAGCTCGCGCGGGACGAGCTGGAGAAAGCCGGTCCGGACGAAGCCCGGATCGCCGACTCCGACCCGGGCGGTCCAGTCCCAGAAGTAGGGGGCCGAGGCCCAGGCGAGTCGGACTTCGGCCTCGAGGTCGTAGTGCATCCGGACGAAGCCGGACGAGCGACCGGTCGCCCCGGCGGCGACGCTCTCCCGTTCGCAGACGAGGACCGAGACGCCGCGCTCGGCGAGGTGGAAGGCGAGGCTGGCGCCCTGGACGCCGGCCCCGACGACGATGACGTCGGCGGTACTCACGGCCCCATGATCGGGGTCCCGCGATGCCGGCGTCAACCCGAGCCCCGGCCGGGCGACCGCCGCGCAACCCCGGCCACCCCGGCTCGGGAGTGCCGTTCGGGCCCGTCGGGATCGACGGTCGTCTCATGGCACGCGACCGGCGGGCGCGCTAGGCTGGAAGCATCGGCCCGCCCGGCGCCGTGGCCGGGCACGGGGCGACTCGGTACGACCGATGCTGACCATGGAACCAACCGGGTTCTTCGACTTCGATCGGATCCTCGAGCTCGTCCGGCGGACGCGCGAGCTCCTGGATGTCGCCCTCGACGAGGGGGCCCTACCCGAGGACGGGGCCGATTACCTCGCCGAGGCGACGCTTCCGCACATCGAGGGGATCGAGGCGGGCTTCGTCGGCTGGGTCCGCTCCGAACACGCCGGCCTCGACGAGCTCCGGTACATCATCTCGCAGGTGGCGGCCCTCGACCGCGTGGGCCCGACGACCGAGGCCGAGCGGCGGGCAGCGCTCGCCGAGGCGCTCCTGGAACGGCGACTCGGCCGGGGTCGGCCGAAGCTCCAGCGGGCCCGAGGCTGGGACCTGGCGGCCCTGACCCACGCCCGGGTCGTCCTCGGCTACCTGCCTCGGATCCCCCACGAGCGGGTTCGCTACCCGGCGGGCTTCCGGACCTACGCGGACATCCCCGTGCCCCGGGGGCCGGCCGAGCTCGCGGCGCGGATCCAGGAACTGGAGCGGGAGCTGTGGCGGACGGCGACCGGCCGCCCGCCGAAGCCGCTCGACCCGGCCTTCAAGCGGACGTACGCCTTCTTCGATGCGGCCGACCAGCTCGGCCGCCGGGCCTTCGGTCTCCCGGCCTGAGGGTCGAAGCCGGGCGACGCTCAGGCCGGCGGGCCGGACGAGGGGGTATGATCGGCGTCGTCCCAGTCATCGTCACCGGCGCAGCGGAGACAGACCCTGAACGTTCCTCCGACGGCGTCCGCGCCAGGTCCGGATTCCGACCGCGAGCCGGCCGGGCTCCGCGAGCAGCTCGGGCGCCTGCTGCTAGCGACCCGCCGCCTCGTCGCCGCCCACCTGGCGCTGGCCCGGGCCGAAGGTGCCGCGATCGCCGACGAGATCCGCCGGGCGGCCGCCCTCGCCGGGCTCGTCGTCGCTGCCCTCCTCTTCGCCGTCGCCCTCCTCACCGTCGGCCTCGTCCTCTTCCTCGGGGAGTGGCTCTTCGGGTCGCTCGGCTGGGGCATCGCCATCGGGTCGCTCGGGGCCGTCGGGATCGCCGGCGCGGCCGTCCTCGGGATCCTCCGGGTGCCCGGAACTCGCCTCGGCGGGACGGCCCTTCTCGGCCTCCTCGCTGCGGTCCTCGTCGGCCTGGCGCTCGGGCTCGGCTGGCTCCACGCCGGCTGGACGAGCCTGGGGGCGGACCTCTTCGGCGGGATCGGCCCGGCTTGGCGGACGATCGTCGCGGCGGCGGTCGGGGGTCTTCTCGTCGGGGCTGTCGTCGGTCTGGCCGGCGGCCTCGCCGTCGACCGGTCGGGTCCGGCGGCCGCGGGCGGGATCGTTTTCGGCGGGCTCGCCGGCCTCGTCGCCGGGCCGCTCACGGCGATCGAATACGACCCCTCGCCCGCGGCCGGGGCGGCGGTGAGCGTCGGGCTCGGCGTCTGGATCGTCGCGATGGCCGTCGACCTCTGGCGGCGCGGCGTCGACCTCGAGGCGCTCCGGGCCCGCTACTGGCCGAGCGGGACGATCGAGACGACGAAGGAGACGATCGAGTGGATCCGCGAACAGCAGCCGCTCAAGCGGAAGTCGTAGCGGCCCGCCGCGCCCTCGCCGAGGAGCTCGGCCGGACCGAGGCTGCGGTCCGGGCGGCGGTCGACCTCCCGGCCCGGATCCGTCACGACCCGGTCCGGACGCTCGGGGCGGCGGTTGGCCTCGGCTTCCTCGTCCTGAAAGGACCGCAGCGGGTCGGGCGGAAGCTCTGGCGGCTCGTCCGAGGGCCGGCGGCGGATCTACCGCCGTCGCTCCTCCCCGAGGAGATCGAACGGGCGCTCCGGTCCCTCGGCGAGGACGGGAGCCGGGTCCGCGGCGCCCTCGAGCGGGAGTTCGCCCGCTACCTCGCCGAGCGCTCGAAGGTCCGCCGGGAGGAGGACCTCGGGGCGGCGGCGGCGACGCTCCTCCGCAACGTCGCCGGGCCGGTCTCGAGTCGGCTCGGGCGCCGCCTCGCCGAGGCGCTCTTCGAGCCGGACCGCGCGACCCTCGCCCGCTGGCGGGCGCGGTTCCGGCGGTAGGGGCCGGGTCCGGCGGCGACTCGCTACCATCTCGGCGGGCGAGTGGCGGAATGGCAGACGCGCCGGCCTTAGGAGCCGGTGCCCCGTGAGGGGCGTGTCAGTTCGAATCTGACCTCGCCTACCAGCCCTCGCGCCGCCCCGGCCGTCGCCGCGCCCCCGCCGCGGCACGCGCCCCGCCGACCGGCGCCTCCCCACCCGCCGCCCTATACTGCCCGGGCGATGAACGTCACCGTCACCCCAGCCCCCAAGAGCTCGGTGACCCTCGAGGTCGAGGTTCCCTCCGAGCAGCTCGCCCGGGCCGTCGACGAGGCCGTCCGACGACTCGGCCGCCGGACCCGGGTTCCCGGCTTCCGGCCGGGGAGGGCGCCCCGGGCGATGCTCGAGCGCGTTCTCGGCCCCGGTGCCGTCCTCGATGAGGCCGTCGATCAGCTCGTCGAGGACGCCTATCGCGCCGCCCTCGTCGAGGCCAAGGTCGTGCCCCTCGGCCAGGCGAACGTCGAGGTCGTCCAGGCCGAGGAGGGCAAGCCCCTCGTCTTCCGGGCGACCGTCCCGGTCCGCCCCGAGGTGACCCTCGGCGACTACCGGAACTACCCCTTCCGTCCCGAGATCCAGCCCGTCGACGAGGAGCGCGTCGAGCGGGTCCTCGAGGGGCTCCGAGAGCAGCACGCGGTCCTGTCACCGGTCGAGGACCGTCCGGCGAAGGCGGGCGACCTGGCCATCATCGGCTTCGAGGGTCGGCGGGACGGGACGCCCGTCCCCGACGCCTCGGCCGAGCGCTTCCCGGTCGTCATCGGCCAGGAGGGGCTGATCCCGGGCTTCGAAGACCACCTCGTCGGCCTGCGGGTCGGCGAGTCGACGACCTTCTCGTTGGCGATCCCGGCCGACGATCCGAACACCGAGCTCGCCGGAGCGACCGTGGAATTCACGGTCACCCTCCACGAGCTCCGCGAGAAGGTCCTGCCGCCCCTCGACGACGCCTTCGCCCAGGCGGTCGGCCCGTACCGGGACCTCGCAGCCCTCCGGGCCGACATCCGCGCCCGCCTCGAGCGGCACGCCCTGGACCGGGCCCGCCACGCCTTCGGCGACCGGATCGTCGAGTACGCCACCGCGAACGCGAGCGTCGAGGTCCCCGACCTCCTCGTCGACGAGGAGCTGGAGCTCATGCGGGACGAACTCCGGTCGGCCCTCGCCCGTGACGGGATCGACTACGAGACGTACCTCCGGATCCGGGCCGCCCAGCGCGAGCAGGAACCGGAACCGGAGGGGCCGAACCGGGACCCGAAGACGGGCCTCGTCCTTCCGCCCGGCGCCCGCCCCTCGCGCGGGGCCGAGACCGGCCTCGAAGCCGAGGAGGCCCGGCTCTTGGAGGATCTGCGGCCGCGGGCCGAGAAGCGGGCCAAGGTGCTCCTCGTCCTCTCGAAGATCGCCGAAGTCGAAGGCGTCACGGTCCCCGACTCGGCCGTCGAGGCCGAGCTGGCCCGGGCCCGCGAGCAGTACGCGGGGAATCCGCGCCTCCTCCGCTACCTCGAGAGCGACCGCGGTCGGGCCTTCGTCCGGAGCAGCCTCCGCCGCTCCCTCGTCGTCGAGCACCTCATCGACGCCTGGCTCGCCGCCCACCCCGACCATCCGCCGCTCCCGCACCTCGAGGACGCTGCGGCTGCCGGAGCGGCCGTGCCGGCCCGGCCGGGGACGGCCGACCCGGCGGCCGTCGAGACCGAGGAAGTCGCCGACTCGGACGGCGTCGCCCGGGACGTCGCGCGAGAATCAGAACCGAACGAGACCGCCGCCGAGCCGAGCCCGGAGCTCGTCTCGCCGGCCCGCTTCGACGCGGGCGAGTGAGGCCCGGCGCGGCGGCCCGAGCGATTTACGTGGAGGAACCCTGATGCTCGTCCCGATGGTGATCGAAAGCTCCAGCCGGGGAGAGCGGGCCTACGACATCTACTCCCGACTCCTCAAGGAGCGGATCATCTTCCTCGGCGACGCGATCGAGGATCACGTCGCCAACCTCGTCATCGCCCAGCTCCTGTTCCTCGACTCGGAGGACCCGGAGAAGGACATCTATCTCTACATCAACTCGCCCGGCGGGGTCGTCACCTCCGGCCTCGCCATCTACGACACGATGCAGTACGTCCGCGCCCCGGTCGCCACGATCTGCATCGGGATGGCCGCCTCGATGGCCGCCGTCCTGCTCGCCGCGGGGGCGAAGGGGAAGCGCTACGCCCTTCCCAACAGCCGGATCATGATCCACCAGGGGACCGGCGGCTTCCGGGGCTCCGCCCCCGACGCGATCATCCAGATGCGGGAGTGGGAGTTCCTCGTCCGCCGGAACCACGAGCTCCTCGCCCGCCACACCGGGCAGCCCCTCGAGAAGATCATCCGGGATACCGAGCGGGACTATTTCATGTCTCCCGAGGAAGCGAAGGACTATGGCATCATCGACGCCGTCTACTCGGTGGGCTGGGATTCGCTGACGGCGATCCACCACGACGCCGAGCGGGCCGCCGCTGCAGCAGCGTCGGGCGAGGCGGCCGCCCGCGGCGGGTCGTCGGAGCCCGGCCCGGCCCCGCAGAAGGCGAAGGACGAATAGGAAGGGGAAGGGGGCGGCCGTGTCGACCTCGAGCACGAAGAACCCGAAGGTGCCCTACCGCTGTAGCTTCTGCGGCAAGAGCCAGGAGCAGGTTCGCAAGCTCATCGCCGGCCAGGGCGTCTACATCTGCGACGAGTGCGTCAACCTCTGCCAGGAGATCATCGAGGAGGAGACGCTCGAATCGCCGCGCCCGAAGCCCCAGACCCCGAAGCTCCCGAACCCCCGCCAGATCAAGTACGCCCTCGACCAGTACGTCATCAGCCAGGAGAAGGCGAAGAAGGTCCTCTCGGTCGCCGTCTACAACCACTACAAGCGGGTGAACGCCGGCCACCAGATCGACGACGTCGAGCTCCAGAAGTCGAACGTCCTCCTCGTCGGGCCGACCGGTTCGGGTAAGACGCTCCTCGCCCAGACCCTCGCCAAGGTCCTCGACGTCCCCTTCTGCATCGCCGACGCGACGAGCCTGACCGAGGCCGGCTACGTCGGCGAGGACGTCGAGAACATCCTCCTCCGCCTCATCCAGGCCGCGGACTTCGACGTCGCCCGGGCCCAGCGGGGAATCGTCTACATCGACGAGATCGACAAGATCGCCCGCAAGGCCGACAACCCGTCGATCACCCGGGACGTCTCGGGTGAGGGCGTCCAGCAGGCGCTCCTCAAGATCCTCGAGGGGACGATCGCGAACGTCCCGCCCCAGGGCGGGCGCAAGCATCCCCATCAGGACTTCATCCAGATCGACACGACGAACATCCTCTTCATTTGCGGCGGCGCCTTCGACGGCCTCGAGAAGATCGTCGAGGAGCGGGTCGGGCGGCGGGCGATCGGCTTCGGGGCCGAGACGCCGGTCTCGAAGGAGGATCGGAGCCGGATCCTGGAGAAGCTCATGCCCGAGGACCTCCTCAAGTACGGGCTCATCCCGGAGTTCGTCGGCCGCCTCCCGGTCGTCGTCACCCTCGCCCCCTTGAGCGCCGAGGACCTCGTCCGGGTCCTCACCGAGCCGAAGAACGCGATCACCCGCCAGTTCCAGAAGTTCCTCGGCCTCGACAAGGTCGAGCTCGTCTTCACCGAGGGTGCCCTCGTCGCCGCGGCCGAGGTCGCCCTCCAACGGAAGACCGGGGCCCGGGCGCTCCGCTCGATCGTCGAGGAAGCGCTCCTCGACGTCATGTTCGACATCCCGGAGCGGACCGAGGTCCGCAAGTGCATCATCACCGAGGAGACGATCCGGGAGGGGCGGGCGCCGCTCCTGCTCACGAAGAAGGAGATCGAGCGCGGCGTCGACGAGACGAACTACGCCGAGTGGCTCGCCGAGCGCGGCGAGAGCGCGTAGGGGACGACGCCGGGGCCGGGCGGGACCGAGTCTCGGCTGATCGAGCGATCGGAATCGGTCGCCTCGGGCTTGCAGACGGGCGCCGAGAGGTGTACCGTTCGGGGCAGTGACGCGACCGAGCGGCCAGACGGCGCCCCGGGTCGCCCGGCCAGCGTCGAGGCGGAGGAAGGATGAGACCGGTTTCGGTCGAGGTCATCACCTACGCGCCGACGGCCTTCTTCCACTGCCAGCACTGCGAACTCACCTTCGGGCGGGTCGGGCTGGCGGAGAAGATACGGCGCGACCAGGCCGCGTCCTCCCTGCCGGACGACCTCGGGCGCGACTTCGAGGTCCTCGCCGATTGGGCGAACCGACTCGTCCGGCAGTACGGCCCGCGCGTCCACCTGCGGGTCGTGGACGCCGCCTCGCTCGAGGGCGTGCTCCACTCCCTTCGCCACCGCGTGTTCCGGTACCCGGCCGTCGTCGTCGACGGCCGGGTCGTCGTCGTGGGCGCCGATCCGACGACCGCGGAGGGAGCGGTCGCCGCGGCAGTGCGCGGTTCGGAGACAGCGGCCGCGGACGGCTAGGGCTCGTCGGCCCGTCGGGCCGATCGGGGGCGGGCTCCGTCGCCGGCCGTACCGGTGTCTCCGGCCGTACGGGAGGTTCGGATGAGCTCCTTGTGGGTCGTGGTCATCGGAGTCGTCGTCATCTACCTCGCCTACACGTACTACGCGAGGCGGATCGACCAGACGGTCATCCAGGCGGATCCCAACCGGGCGACGCCGGCCCGGATGTACATGGACGGGGCGGACTTCGTCCCGACGAGCCGCTTCGTCCTCTACGGCTACCACTTCAAGTCCGTCGCCGCGGCCGGGCCGATCGTCGGCGTCATCACGGCCGCCAACCTCTGGGGCTGGCTGCCGTCGATCCTCTGGCTCATGATCGGCGTCACCTTCATCGGTTGGGCGAGCGACTACAGCGCGATCATGATGGCCGTTCGGAACGACGGCCGATCCCTGAGCGCGATCGCCCACCACCTGATCTCGCCGCGGGTGCGGCGGATCCTCTTCGTCTTCATCTTCTTCTACCTGCTCCTCATCGCCGGGGCCTTCGTCGGGATCATGGCCGCGATCCTCGCCGCCCGGCCCGACGTCCCCTTCGGGATCCTGGTCCTGGCGATCATGGGGCTCGCTGCCGGCTACTCGATCTACCGGCTGAAGGCGAGCATCATCGGCGTCACCATCGTGACCGTCGGGGTGACCCTCGCCGCGATGGCCCTCGGGCCGTACGGCGCCGACTTCTCGAAGACCCCGGCCGACCTGAGCGCCGGGCCGATCGGCGGTCTCGTCACCTCGATCAACAAGGCCGTGAACGGGGGCGGCCCGCTCTACAGCGTCGTCGACCCGACGAACGCCGACCCGCGGATCCCGCCGCCTGACCCCAACACCGGCAAACGCGCGACGACGGCGACGTACGACGCCGCGACGGGTGAGATCAAGGTCCTGCCGAGCTTCCTCCTCTGGTCCCTCTTCCTCCTCGTCTTCAGCTACCTCGGGGCGAACCTCGCCATCTGGCGGTTCGCCCAGCCGGTCAACTACATCGGCTTTTGGATCACGGCCCTCACGATCGGGATCAGCGCGATCGGGGCGGTTCTGGCGCCGTTCACGAACCCCGACGTCGCCGCCTTCAAGCTCGACGCGTTCAAGGGCTTCTCCCCCCAGATCGCGAGCGGGGCGCTCCAGCCGCTCTGGCCGATGCTCTTCGTGACGATCGCCTGCGGGGCGATCTCCGGCTGGCACGCCCTCTTCGGCTCGGTCGGCACGGCTCGCCAGCTCGAATACGAGACCGACGCCCTTCCAGTCGGCGGCGGCGGGATGTTCTCCGAGAACACCCTCGGGCTCCTCTCGCTGACCGCCGTTGCCATCGCCGGCGGCGCCGGCGCCGGGGCCTTCGCCTCCGGGGTCGGGACGCTCCTGAACGTCGCCACCTTCGGGCTCCTCGCCCGGCCCTTCGGGACCGCCCTCGGCTTCGGGGCCTTCGTCGTCATCGTCCTCACCGTCGTCCAGCTCGTCTTCCGGCTCATGCGGGTGACGCTCGGTGAGTGGCTCGGCGAGAGCTGGGTCGGTTTCAAGAACCAGCACGTCGCCTCGATCATCTCGATGGTCGTCACCCTCGCCCTCGTCCTGTCGGGGACCTGGGTCTACCTCTGGCAGCTGTTCGGGGCGTCGAACCAGTTGATGGCCGCCCTGAGCCTGCTCCTCGTGACGGTCTGGCTGGCCTCGGTCGGCAAGAACCCGGCCTACGCCGGGATCCCGATGCTCTTCATGTACGTGACGACGGTCGCCGCGACCCTCGTCACCGCCTACAACCTCTTCGTGACGATCGCCGCCAAGTCCGGCATGGCCGGGATCTCGGTCGTCGGCGCCTGGGCGATGATCGTCATCGCGATCCTCCTCGTCGTCGCCGCCCTCGTCATCGCCTGGGACGCCTACGTGGCCTGGAACCGCCTCCGGACCCGCCCGCGGCCGGAGGCGGCACCGGCGGGCTCGTGACGGCGATCGTCGCGACGCGGAACTTCGAGAGCGGGCCGGCAGCTACCTGCCGGCCCGCTCGTCGCGCCGGGCCCACCTGTGCCCGGTCCGTCGCTGCCCGGTCCGTCGGTTCGCCGGCTCGGTCGCGTGGTCAACCCCGCGCCGAGACGACGCCGGCGAGGTCGCGGAACGACCGGGTGACCCGCTCGGCCGGGACGCGCCCGGGGTCGGGCGGTGCGAGGTGGAGCTCGAGGTGGGGGACGGTCTGGCTGACCGAGAGGCGGGTGAGCCGCCCGGTTCCGGAGGCCGAGGCGAGTCGCTCGATCGGGACCCGGAGCATCGACGGGTCGCCCTGGCCGCGCCAGCCGGAGGCACCCTCGACGGTCCAGGGCAGGGCGTGCCAGCCCTCGGCCGGGTCGGCGAGGATCCGGAGCGTCTCCTCGCTCATCCAGCCGGCCGTGTCCGCGACGTGGAGCTCGAGGCGCGGTGCCCGCCGGAGATCGGCCCGGAGGATGACGGTGTCGCGCCGGCCGCGGCGCCGGGAGAGCGCCCAGAGCCAGGGCAGATCACGGGGTTCGAGGACGATCGTGACGGTCACCGAGCGGAACGGTTCGGGCGGCTCGACGATCCGCAGCTCGACGGCCGAACTCCCGAGCCAGCGGAGTGTCGTCCGCGGTCCGAGGACCCCCAGCCCGCCGCGTTGCAGCCAGCGGAGGATGGCGTTGCCGCGCCGGACGTTCTCACCCGTGCCGAGGGCGAAGGCGACGAGGGTCAGGACGACGAGGCCCCCGAGCACCGAGGCGAGGAGCTGTCCGAGATCCGGCATCGGACTCGACGATAGGCGGCGCGACCCGGCCCGGTCAAGGGTCGGTGTCGTTGCTACGATGGGACCAGGTCAGCGGCCGGCGGGGTCGTCCGGTCGCGGAGGAAGGAGCTGTGGCGCGAGGCTGGCGAGCCGCCATCGCCGATTTCGTCTATGGGGCGACGAGCTACGAGTTCGTCCGACACGCCGTCGAGGAGCGGACGACCCTCGAGAACCTCTTCCTCGTCTGCCTCTTCGGCGACATGCTCGGGGTTCCGGTCCTGCCGCCCTACTACTCGCTCCGGCTCCTCCCGTACGTCGTCCCCCAGATCGCGACCTGGAAGCGGCGCGTCCTTCGCGAGCGGGACTTCGGTGAGCGACACGAGCACGATCTCCATGGTCTGTGAGAAGATGGGGCCGCCGGCGGTCCCTCGATACGAAATGGAGGTGGGTCGATGACGGAGGAAACCCCTCGCCGCGAGGGTCGCGTCAAGGGGCTCATCGGGGCGCTGCGGGACGTCACGTACGGGATGGCGACGCACGACATGACCCGCTACGCGCTCCGGACCCGGGCGAGCATGGAGCACCTCTTCATCCTCACGACGATGGGCGACCTCGTCGGGGTCCCGATCCTGCCGCCCTACTATTCGCTCCGGCTCCTGCCGTACGTCGTCCCCCAGATCGCAACCTGGAAGCGGCGGATGCTCCGGGAGAAGGACCTCACGGACGCGATGTTCTAGAACGATGGTCGAGCAACCGCTTCCCTCGGGGGGCGGCGCTTCCGCCGCTCCCGTCGTCACCCCGGCGACTTCGCTCGCCGACGTCTTCCGCCGCCATCCGGAGCGCCGCTACGTCATGTTCGGCGGCAAGGGCGGCCTCGGCAAGACCACGTTCTCGGCGGCGACGGCCTGGTGGCTCGCCGAGCAGGGCAAGAAGGTCCTCGTCTTCTCGGTCGATCCGCAGGCGAGCCTGTCCGACATCTTCGAGCGCGACATCTTCGGCAAGGGGCCGGTCCAGATCACCGGCAACCTCTGGGCCCAAGAGATCGACGCCGATCGCCACATCAAGGAGTACCAGGAGCAGATCCGGCAGCGGATCCGCGACATGTACGGCCTCACCGAGATCCCCCAGGAGGTCGAGGACTACATCGAGGCCGCCTCCGCCGAGCCGGCGATGGAGGAGAGCGCCATCTTCGACTCCGTCGTCGACATCGTGAACCAGGGCGACTACGACTACTACATCTACGACCTCGTCCCGCTCGGGCACGCCCTCTACTACCTGAGCATGGCGAAGGTCTACGACGAGTGGATCTCGAAAATCACGAGCCTCCGGGAGGAGATGCGGGAGTACGAGGAGGTCGCTGCCCGGATGCGCCGCCAGAAGGATCTCGAGGAGGATCAGATCCTCGCCGAGCTCCAGGACATCCGGAACCGGATCAACAGCGCCTCGCGCATCCTCACCGATCGCGAGCGGACGGCGTTCTTCTTCGTCCTCGTCCCGGAGCAGATGATCCTCATCGACACGCGCAAGGCCGCCGAGCTCTTCGCCCGCTTCGACGTCCCGATCGGGGGGTACGTCGTGAACCGGGTCCTGCCGGCGGAGGTCGCCGGCGGATCGGCGCCGGCCTTCCTTCGCAACCGGTTCGAGATGCAGCAGGGCCAGCTCGCCGAGATTCGGCGGCTCTTCGGCGACCAGGTTCTGGCCTCGGTGCCGGAGCTCGAGCGGGACGTGACCGGGCTTCCGATGATCGAGCGGGTCGCGACGCTCCTCTTCGGCGCCAACGGGAGGTGAGCGCATGACGATGTCGGTTCGCGACGCTGCCCTCGATCTCGTCCGGGTCTCGATGCGGGACCTCCTGGGACCCGATTCGAGCCTCCGCTATCTCTTCTTCGGCGGGAAGGGCGGGGTCGGCAAGACGGTCATGGCGGGCACGACGGCGATCCACCTGGCGCGAGCCGGGCGCCGGACGCTCCTTGCCTCGACGAACCCCGTCCACAGCCTGTCGGGCCTCCTCGGCCAGGACGTCTTCGGCCGACCGACCCCGGTCGAGGGGGTG
This sequence comes from Chloroflexota bacterium, assembly GCA_042408925.1. Lineage (GTDB taxonomy): Bacteria > Chloroflexota > Limnocylindria > Limnocylindrales > CSP1-4 > BPIH01. The sequence continues at coordinate 26,025 of JBHOQO010000099.1, forward strand.
CCGAACCTGTGGGCCTACGAGATCGACACCCGCGACGCCATCGAGCGCTCGAAGCGCGACATCCGCGAGAAGATCCAGTGGTTCTTGAAGTTTGCCGAGATCTCGACCCGGGCCGACGAGTTCGTCGAGGCGGCGACGATGAACCCGGCCTTCGAGGAGTCGGCGATGTTCGAGAACATGGTCGATCTCATGTTCCAGGACGAGTACGACGTCTACGTCTTCGACACGGCGCCGACGGCGAACGCCCGCCGCCTCCTCGGGATGTCGAAGGTCTACGGGCTCTGGGTCCAGAAGATGCTGAAGTCCCGGGAGGAAGCCCAGTCCCTCCGGGAGGCGCTCTCCTTCACGAAGAAGAAGGAGGAGGACCCGCTCATGACGTACCTCGTCGAGTTCCGGGAGCGGATCCGCCACGCCCGGGATCTTCTGACCGACCCGGCGAAGACCGCCTTCTTCTTCGTGACCCTCCCGGAGGCGCTGCCGATCGCCGTCATCCGCCGCTTCATCGACTGGTTCACCGACTTCGGGATCCCGGTCGGCGGCGTCGTCGTGAACGGGGTCATCGAGTCCCGGCCCGACGAGGCGGCGAGCGAGTTCGTCGCCAACCGCATCGAGATGCAGCGGGGGTACCTCGCCGAGATCGGCCGGCTCTTCGAGGGCCAGGTCCGGGCGATCGTGCCGCTCTTCGACTCGGACGTTCGAGGGGTCCCGATGCTCTCGGCCGTCGGCGAGCGCCTCTTCGGCGGCGACGTCGTCGCGACGACCGCCTGACGGGCAGACGCCCTTCGGCGGGGGGCCGCCATCCGCGGGTCCGGCCCCGGCGGCTCCTTTGGCCGCCGTGCTATCCTCGGCCGACACGCGGCGCCGACCGAGAGGAGTACCGGCCGTGCGGACCGCCAGCGAGCGCGGGACGGTGGAAGCCGCGCGGCAACCGCGGCCGGGAAGGTCGCTCGCGAGCCGCGGCGGCTGGCGCCCGATAGCCGCGCCGAGAGGAGGTCCGGAGCGACGGTCGCCGGGATGACCGGCCGACCCCGAACCTCGAACCAGCTGGTGGTACCACGACCCCGTTCGTCCGCTGGGCGAGCGGGGTTTCGTTTCAGCCCGGGTCGGCGGTCGCCCCGGCGACCGCCGCGAACCGGCGACCGGAGACGGAGGACGATGGACGCAACGCGCGAGACGACACCGACCGAGCGCGACGGGCCGGGAGCGGCAAGCGCGCCCCGGACCCTGCCCAAGACGTACCGACCGGCCGACTTCGAGGCGGCGATCTACGAGCGCTGGCTCGCGGCCGACGTCTTCGCCCCCGACGGGGCCGGCTCGCGGGCGGACCCCTCGAAGGAGCCCTTCGTCATCATCCAGCCGCCGCCGAACGTCACCGGGAGCCTCCACCTGGGGCACGCCCAACGGAGCACGGTCGAGGACCTCATGGTTCGCCACGCCCGGATGCAGGGCCGGCCGACGCTCTGGCTCCCGGGGCTCGATCACGCCTCGATCGCCGCCCAGGTCGTCCTCGACCGGATTCTCGCCGCCGAGGGCGAGAGCCGGGCCTCCCTCGGTCGGGAGCGGTACCTCGAGCGGATGCGGGCCTTCGTCGAGGCGACGAAGCCGGTCATGCTCACCCAGCAGCGGCGGGTCGGGGCGTCCCTCGATTGGAGCCGGCTCCGGTTCACGATGGACGAGGTCTCGGCCCGGGCGGTTCGGACGAGCTTCCGGATCCTCTACGAGCGGGGCCTCGCCTACCGGGCCGAGGCCCTCGTCAACTGGTGCCCCGGCTGCCGGACGAGCGTGTCCGACCTCGAGGTCATCGCGAACCCCGAACAGGGGACGCTTTGGACGGTCCGCTACCACCTCCTCGACGAGGCGGGGCACCCGCTCCCCGAGGCGACGATCGCAGTCGCCACGACCCGTCCCGAGACGATCCTCGGCGACACCGCCGTCGCCGTCCACCCCGACGACGAGCGGTATCGGGATCTCGTCGGCCGGCTCGTCCTGATCCCCTTCGTCGAGCGGCCGGTCCCGATCGTCGCCGACGCCGCCGTCGACCGGGCCTTCGGGACGGGGGCGGTGAAGGTCACCCCGGCCCACGACGCGACCGACTACGAGATCGCCCGTCGGCATGGGCTCCCCTTCGTCACCGTCCTCGACGAGGATGGGCGGGTCAACGCCGCCGGCGGCCCCTACGCCGGACTCGACCGCTTCGAGGCCCGGACGGCGATCCTCCGCGACCTCGAAGCCGCCGGCGACCTCGTCGGGGCGACCCCCCACGAGCTCATCCTCGGCCGCTGCCAGCGGAGCAACGACGTCATCGAGCCGATGCTCCGGACCCAGTGGTTCATCCGGACCGCCCCCCTCGCCGAGAAGGCCCTCGCCGCGACCCGCTCCCGGCGGACGATCATCCTCCCGGCCCGCTTCGAGGCGGTCTGGGAGCACTGGCTGACGAACATCCGGGACTGGAACGTCAGCCGCCAGCTCTGGTGGGGCCACCGGATCCCGGCCTGGTATTGCCCCGACGGCCACCCGACCGTCACCGACGACCCGGCCGGGCCCGCCGCCTGCGCCGTCTGCGGGCGCCCCGCCGCCGAGCTCAGCCAGGACCCGGACATCTTCGACACCTGGTACAGCTCGGGGCTCTGGCCGTTCTCGACCCTCGGCTGGCCGGAGGAGACGCCCGACCTGCGGCGCTTCTACCCGAGCACGGTCATGGAGACCGCCTACGACATCATCTTCTTCTGGGTCGCCCGGATGATGATGCTCGGGCTCGAGCTCATGGGTGAGGTGCCGTTCCGCTACGTCTACCTCTCGGGGCTCGTCCGCGACCCGTACGGCCAGAAGATGTCGAAGACGAAGGGGAACGTCGTCGACCCCCTCGAGACCATCGACGAGTTCGGGGCCGACGCCCTCCGCTTCGCCCTCGTCCACGGGACGGCGCCGGGGGCCGACAGCCGGCTCGGGCGGGCGAAGCTCGAGAACGCCCGGAACTTCGCGAACAAGCTCTGGAACGCCGCCCGCTTCGTGCTCGGGGCGAGACCGGCCTCGATCCCGCCCGACGCGCCGCGGAGGGGGCCCGACCCGGCCCGGCTCGGGCCGGTGGAGCGCTGGCTCCGCTCCCGCCTCGCCGTCACCGTCGCGGCGGTCGACCGGGCGATCGCCGACTTCGCCTTCGGCGAGCTGACCCGCCTCCTCTACGAGGCGATCTGGGGCGAGTACTGCGACTGGGCCATCGAGCTGGCGAAGGTCCGGCTCGCCGACCCGGCGACGGGCGAGGCCGAACGGGAGGCGACCTGGTGGACCCTCGTCGAGGGTCTCGACACGTACCTGCGGCTCCTCCACCCGGTCATGCCCTTCGTCACCGAGGCGATCTGGGAGGCGATCCCCCACGCCCCGGGCGACCCCGAGCTCCTCATCGTCGCCCGCTGGCCGACGGCCGGCGAGCCCGATCCGGCGGCCGAGGCGGAGGTGGAGCCGGTCCTCGAGCTCGTTCGAGGGATCCGGAATGCCCGGACGGAAGCCGGGATCGAACCCGGGGCCCGGCTCCCGCTCGCCCTCGCCGTGCCGCCCGGGCTGCGGGCGACCGTCGGGGCGCTCACGACGGCGATCGAGCGGCTGGCGCGGGTCGGCCCGGTCACGGTCGTCGAGGACGCCGGGGCGCTCGCCGGGGCCCGGGCCGCCGGCGGCCTCACGGTCCTCGCCGGTCCCCTCGAGGCGGTCCTCGGCGCCCCGGCCGTCGACGAGCGGACGGTCGTCCTGGAGCGGGAGCGGCTCCGTCGAGAGCTCGAGGCGGCTCAGGCCCGGCTCGCCGCCGCCCGGGCCCGCCTGGCGACCCCGGCCTTCCTCGAGCGGGCGCCGGCTGCGATCGTCGAGGGGGCGCGGGCGCGGGAGGCCGAGCTCGCCGCCGAGGTCGAGCGGATCTCGGCCCGCCTCGCCGAACTCGAGCGGGGCTCGTAGAGGACGTGCCCGGACGGGACCGGCCGGCCCCGGGGTCCCGGGGCCGGCCGTCGTCGGGGGCTGGGCCGGAGCGGGCCGGTCAGCCCTTGACCGCCCCGCCGGTGATGCCGCGGACGAAGTAGCGCTGGAGGGCCAGGAACACGACGAGCGGGAGCGCCATCGTGATGAACGCCGCCGCCGTCAGGAAGTGGGTCTCGCCGCCGAGGGAGTTCACGAGGTTCGCCACGACGACCGTGAGCGGGAGGTTCTCGGGCCGGGTCGCCCCGAGGTAGATGAGGGCGACGAGGAGGTCGTTCCAGACGAAGAGGAACTGGAAGATCGTGAGCGAGGCGAGGACCGGGACGCTCATCGGCAGGGCGAGCCGGAAGAAGGCCGTCGTCGGGCTCGCCCCGTCGATCGCCGCCGATTCGAAGACCTCCCGAGGCAGCCCGCCCATGTAGTTCCGGAGCAGGTAGACGGCGAAGGGGAGGCCGTAGCCGGTGTGGGCGAGCCAGATGGCGAGGAAGGAGCCGGCGATCCCCGTCGAGGCGAAGAGCTTCAGGATCGGGATGAACGTCGACTGGAGGGGGATGACGAGGAGCCCGACGATCACGACGAAGATGAGGTTCCGCAGGGGGAACCGCATCCAGGCGAAGGCGTAGGCGGCGAAGGCCGCGACCATGATCGTGATGACCGTCGCGGGGATCGTGATGAAGAGGCTGTTGACGAAGGCCTGGCCGAGCCCCTGCCGGGTCAGGACGTGCTCGTAGTTCGCGAGGGTGAAGTCCCACGGCGGGGCGAGCGCCGTCCACCAGCCGGAGCGGGCGACGTCGGCGGCCGGTCGGAACGAGTTGACGAAGAGGCCGAGGGTCGGCACGAGCCAGAGGGCCATGAGGCCGAGGATGACGGCGTGGAGGAGCCAGCGGCCCGGCGTCGGAAGGCGACGCGGGCGGGCAATGGCGGCAACGGCCTCGATCGGCCGGCTGACTGCCGTCATCGGATCGCCTCCTGCTCGCGGAAGCGGCGGATGTTCACGGCCATGAACGGGATGATCGCGAGGAGGAGGATGATCGCGACCGTCGCCGCCCGGCCGAGGTGAGAGGCGACGAACATCTCGTAGTACATCCGCCGGGCGATTGTGTCGGTTCCGAACAGGCCGTTCGTCGTCGTGTAGACGATGTCGAAGGATTTCAGGGCCGTGATGACGACCGTCGTCCCGACGACGAAGATCGTCGGCATGAGGAGCGGCAGGATGATCTGGCGAAAGACCTGCCACTCGTTCGCCCCGTCGACCCGGGCCGCCTCGAGGAGCTCGGGGCTGATCCCCTTGAGACCGGCCGAGAGGATGACCATCGCGAACCCCGTCCACATCCAGATCCCGATGAAGATGAGCGCCCCGTTGTTGAGCGGCTCGGTCTGGAGCCAGTTCACCGGCCCCAGGCCGACGAGTCCGAGGACGGCGTTGAGGGTGCCCGTCTGGGGCTCACCGGGGGTCCGGTACTGGTACATGAAGGCCCAGATGATCGCCGCCGCAACGAAGCTGATGGCGAGGGGAACGAAGATGACGGACTTGGCGATCGGCTCGTAGCGGACCCGGTCGACGAGGATCGCGATGAGGAGCCCGAGCCCGACGACCCCGGCCGTCATGAAGACGACCCAGAGGAGGCTGTTGCGGAGCGAGAGGAGGGTCTCGGGGTTCGTGAAGAAGTAGGCGTAGTTGTCGAGCCCGACGAAGTCCCGACCGAAGCGGTCCTGGAACGAAAGGACGAGCGTGTTCAGGGTCGGGTAGACGAGGAAGACGACGAGGAAGAGGATCGCCGGGGCCACCCACACCCAGGGACGGATCTGGCCCTGACGGCGCTCGGGCAGCGTCCGGATGAGCCACTCGGCGAAGAGGACATAGCCGACGAGGACCGCCGGTACGCCGAAGACGACGATGAAGGCGGTGATGAGCCGTTCGTCCATGGACGCCTCCGCGGGGTGGCCCGGCCGGCCGCGGGGAGGTCAATCGCCTCCCCGCGGCCCCGGGGATCGGTCGTTACTGGCCGTAGGCGCTCGCCTGGACCTGGTCGAGGTTCGTGAGGATCTTGTCGAGGTCGTTCGGGTTGGCGACGAAGTCGACCATCGCCTTCCAGAACGCGGCGTTCATCTCCGTCGGCATCAGGTCACTGGCGTCGAAGCGAAAGATCTTCGCGTTCGCCAGGATCTCCGCCGAGCGCTTCGAGATGTCGTCCGGGTAGTCCGTGACGTTCTTGTTCCCGGACAGGGCGCCACCGCGGCTGACCCAGATCTGCTGGGCCTCGGCGGTGACGAGGTACTTCATGAGGTCGCGGGCGGCCGGCGTGTCGTTGAACATGCCGAACAGGTCGCCGGCGCCGGTAAAGGCGCCGCTGTAGGCGGGGTTGATGTCGGGCATCGGGAAGAAGTCGAAGTCGCCCTCCTTCGCCCCGCCCTGGTTCTTGAAGAAGTCGGTGATGAAGCTGGCCTGATGGTGGAACTTGCAGCCCGGCGGGTCGGTGAAGAGCGGGTTCCCGGCGTCGCCGAAGTTCGTCGAGTTGATCGTGTTCGAGCCGCCGTACGTCTTCTTCACGACCTCACCGAAGGCCTCGAAGGCGGCCCGGATCTCCGGCGACGTCCACTTCTGCTTGCCGGCGACCCAATCGTCGTAGACCTGCGGTCCGGACTGGCGGATGACGAAGTCCTCGATCCAGTCGGTGCCGGGCCACCCGGACGCCGCGCCCGATTCGAGGCCGACGCACCAGAGGGCCTGGGCCGGGGCGGGATCGGTCGCCATGACGGCGTCCCAGGTCGTCGGTGCCGGACCGCTGAAGTACTTCGGGTTGTACCAGATGAGGCCCTTGAGGGCGCTCTTGATGAAGACGCCGTAGACCTTGCCGTCGACGGTCCCGAGGTCGACGAAGGCCGGCGAGGTCTCCTGCTTGTACTTGTTGATGTCGAGGACGTCGTCGAGGGGTTTGAGGGCGCCCTGCTTCGCCCACTCGACGAGCTGACCCGGTCCCGGCAGCCCGGCGAGGTCGGGCAGGATCCCCGAGGCGACGCCCGTCGTCAGGACGGCGTTGAGGTCGCGGGTCCCGGTGTACTTCACCGTGTTCCCGGTCCGCTCTTCCCAGGGCTTCACCATGGCCAGGAACGACTCCTGCTCGGAGCCTCCCCACGTCCCGATGACCGTAACCTCCTTCTTCTCGGGCTGGCCACCGGAGCAGGCGGCCGCGATGAGCACGGTCGCGGCCCCGACGGCCAGGATGCGGAGGAATCCCGGTCTTGTCACTGCGTCACTCCTTTCTTCTCCCAGTGCTGTTCCCATCGGGCCTCGGGCCCGGCAGCCCGAGGTCGCTCGAGTCGTCACCCGCCCGCCGGCACGGGCGGAGCGCTCCGCCGTCACGCTCGGCGCGGCGGGGGACCGGTGGACCCGCGGACGACGAGGTCGATCGGCAGGAGCGTTCGTTCCGGGACCGGCCGCCGGGCGATCCGGTCGATGAGGGCTCGACCCACGGTCAGGCCGAGGTCGTGGGCCGGCACGCGGATCGTTGTCAACGGCGGGTCGAAATGGGCAGCGAGCGGGACGTCGTCGAAGCCGACGACGGAGAGGTCGTCGGGGATCCGGCGGCCCCGGGCCCGGGCCGCGGCGATGGCGCCGAGGGCGACGACGTCGCTCGCCACGAAGACGGCGGTGAGCTCGGGATCGGCGTCGAGGAGCCGCTCGAGCGCCGCCGCGCCGCTCTCCGGGTCGAAGGCGGCCTCGGCGACGTGGCGCGCCTCGGGCTCGACGCCGGCCGCCCGAAGGGCCGCCCGGTAGCCAGCGAGGCGCTGGGCGGCCGACGTGAATTCGAGGGGGGCGTTCGTGATGCAGGCGATCCGGACGTGACCGAGCTCGAGGAGGTGCTCGACGGCCCGCCGGGCGCCGGCCTCGTTGTCGACGTCGACGCTCGGGCAGCGGGCGTCGGGTGCCGAACCCTGAACGACGATCGGGTAACCGGCTCGGGCGAGCTCCTCGAGCCCGGGGTCGTCGGAGCGCGGCCCGGAGACGACGAGCCCGTCGACGTAGCCGGCGGCGAGCAGCTCCCGGTAGCTCAGGCCGCCGGGTCCGTCCGGCTCGACGAGGATGCGGTAGCCGGCCGCCTGGGCGGCCGCGCCCAGCCCGCGAAGCGTCTCGGCGAGGAGGCCGTCGACGGCGATCTGCTCCGGCCGCTGGAGGAGGACGAGGCCGAGGGTCCGACTCGCTCCGACGGCGAGCTGGCGCGCGGGGGCGTGCGGTCGGTAGCCGAGCTCGGCCGCGGCCTCGAGGACGCGCCGCCGGGTCTCCGGGCGCAGCCGGACGTCGCGGCGCTCGTTCAGGACGAACGAGACCGTCGTCCGCGAGACGCCGGCCCGGCGCGCGACATCGGCGCTCGTGGGTCGCGAACCCAACCCGAGGCTCCTCCTTCCCCGGGTTGCGCGCCGCGATCGGGGTCCCGGGTGGGACCGCCGACCAGATGCTAACGCGCGTTACCCGTGCCGTTAGCGTGACACACCGTGAGCTCCCCGTCAAGGCGCGGTGCACTCGGCAGCACGAGGCCTTGGTCGGCGGCTCGGTCGGCTCGGCCGGGGGCGGCAGCGGGCGCGAGGGCGATCGACGGCGCTGCTAGGATTACGAGGTCAGACAGCCGCCAGGAGGCAGATCGTGCCCCTCGAGTTCCTGAAGCGTCGGTCGTCCGCCGCCCCGCAGCCGGTCGCCCAGCCCGCTCCGGCGGCCGTCGGCCTGCCCGAGGAGATCGTCGCCCAGGAGTACCAGCTCCGGCTCTATTACGCCGGGAAGAGCAGCGAGGGCGTTCGCTTCAAGGCCGGCGTGAACGCCGTCGCCGAGCTGCCCTCGATGCTCGCCGGGCTGGCGAAGAGCGAGATCGAGGTCGTCGAGCCGCTGCCGATCGAGTTCAGCGAGGCGACTCCGCTCATTTCCCACCCGTCCGAGGCGATGCAGTGGCTGAACGCCCACCACCAGCACTCGCCGATCACGCGGCACGCCCTCGTCGTCCTCGAGATGCTCGACGCCATCGACCTCGCCTTCGATACCTTCTGCTGCGCGCTCCTCGACGGGGAGGTCGACACGGCCGGCTACCCCGAGTACAACGCGATCGTCGGCGGCGTCGCTTCCCACTGGGACGAGGCGACCGGCGACATGATCGTCCGGGCCGTCGTCGGCTGGGGCGGAAAGGGCGTCCGAGGCGACACGGACCGGATCGGGAGCCGGATCCTCGGCGGCCTCCTGACGAACATCCTCGCCAATCAGTACGCCCTCGGCCTCACCGCCGTCGAGCGGCCCGTGCCCGCCGCCGGGCGGGGCGGACGCGTCTGCGCCCACTGCGGCTTCGCCTCCGCCCACGAGCGGGCCTTCTACTGCCCGAAGTGCGGGATGCGGCTCCTCCGCGGCTGAGGCCGACGAGCGCCGAAGGAGATCGAAGAACACCGTGCCGATCTACGAGTACGTCTGCGCGACCTGCGGCCATCAGCTCGAGGTCATCCACGGCGTCAACGACGCCGGCCCGACGGTCTGCCCGAACTGCGGCGCCGAGGGTGCCCTGAAGAAGGCGTTCGCTCCTCCGGCCATCGTCTTCCGCGGCAGCGGCTGGGCGAAGAAGGACCGGGCCGCCGCCTCGAGCCGGACCTCCGGGTCGGGGTCGGGTTCGGGGTCGGGCTCGGGTTCGGGCGCGTCGGGCTCGACCGGCGATGCCGGATCCGAGGCGTCCGCCCCGGCCGGCTCGAAGACCGCAGGCTCCGACTGAGGTCGGCCGTGCCGCGTCCGCCGTCGGACTGGATCACCCTTGCCGAGGCGGCCGCGCTCCTCGCCGAGGCGAACGTCCACTTCAAGCCGTCGACGATCGGGGGCTGGGCCCGAAGCGGCCGGCTCCAATCCATCAAGCTCGGAGGCCGCCGATTCGTCCGCCGGGCGGAAGTGCGGGCCCTCCTGACGCCGCCCCGGCGGGTGCGGGCCGAGGCCCTCGGGCCGACGCTCTTCGGAGAGCTGGGCGAGCGGTGACCGACGGCCGTCCGCCGCCCGAGCCGCCTGCGGAGCGGCACCCGGGAGGCCGCACGGTGGGGCTCGACACCGCGCGAGCAGCGGAACCCCTTCTCGACCGGGTTCGGAGCTGGCGGGTCGTGGCGGCGGCCCTGGCCGTCGTCGCCGAGTACGACCGAGCCGGCGGCGGGCTCCTCGCGGCCGGGCTGGCGTACGAGACGCTCTTCGCCCTCGTCCCGGCGCTCCTCCTCGGCATCGGGGTCGTCGGGCTCCTCGTCGATCCCGAGCTCGCGGCGGCCGTCGCCTCGGCCGTCGGCGTCGTGGCGCCGCCCCTCGAGCCGCTCGCCGTCGCAGCTCTCGAGGAACTTCGTCGGGGCGCGGTCGCCTTCTCGGTCGTGGGCATCCTCGGGCTGGCCTGGGGGGCGTCGCGGCTCTATCGGGCCCTCGACGCCGCCATCGGGCGGATCTTCCACGCCGCGCCGCGTCGGAGCGCCGTCGCCCGGGCGGTGCGGGGGCTCTTCGCCGTCGTCGTCGGCCTGGGAGTCGTCGTCGGTCTCGCCGTCCTCGTCGGGCTCGCCGCCGCCCTGGAGGCCGGACCCCTCCCGGAGCCGCTGGCGGCGGCGGCCGGGCCCCTCCTCGTCCTGCTCCCGAGCGCCCTGGCCGTGACGGGCCTCTGCCTCCTCGCGGCGGCCGTCTATCGCTGGGTGCCGACGCGACACGTCCCGTGGTCGGCCCTCCTCCCGCCGGCGATCGGGGCCGGCTTCGGGATCGCGGTCTTTAGCCAGCTCTTCGCGGTCCTCGCCCCGCGGCTCATCGGTGTCGGTGTCCTCGTCGGCTCGTCCGTCGGGCTCCTGGCCGCCCTCGTCTGGCTCGGGGTCTTCTTCCAGATCCTGCTGTTGGGGGCGGCGTGGACCCGGCGCCGGGTCGTCGGCGGTGAGGCGAACGGGACCCGGAACGGGTCGGACGAGGCGGCCGAACCGGAGGGGTGAGGCGTCGGGCTCGGCGACGGGAGCGGCGGTGCGCTCAGCTCCGCTGCTGGGGGCTCCCGCAGCGGCGGCAGAAGCGGGCGGTCGCCGAGAGGGGCAGCCCGCAGGCGATGCAGGCCTGGACGCCGCCGGTTCGCGGCGCCAGCACGTCCCGCGACGACTCCGCCCAGACGGCTTCGGCGGCAAGGGCGTGGCCGCTCGGCCGGGTGGCGAGGGGCGCCGGCGGCCAGGCCGGCGGGGGCGTGGGACCGGCGGCCGGGCGGGGCGGTGGCCAGACGGGCTGGCTGACGCGATCGGTTGGTGCCGGTGCCGGGGTGGCAGAGACCTCGGACGGCACGGGTGCGGGGTGGGCCGCCGGCCGGACGGGGGGCGCCTCGGGCGGCGCCGGAGCTCGAACCCGCGGCGCGACCTCGGGCGGCGCGGACGGGGGTTCGGCCTCGGCGATGGTCGGGGCCTCGGCCGGCGGCGGTCGGAAGCGGGCGAGGAGGGCGGCGGTCTGCTCGGCGGCCGCAGCGGCCCGGTCCGCCGCAGGCGGCGCCGCCGGAGCGGGACCCGGCGGAAGGGGAGACGGGACGGACGGCGCGGTCGCAGGCGGGGCCTCGGCGGCGTCGGGGATCGGTGCCGCCTCGAGGGTCGGCACGGTCTCGGGGAGCCGGGTGGCGTCGGTGCCGGTGCCGGCCGGCATCGGCTCCACGGCCGGTGGCGCCTCCACGGCCGGCGCCGGCGGAGGCTCCACGGTCGGTGGCGCCTCGGGGGTCGGGGTGGGCGTCCCCGCGGCGGCTTCGAGGCCGAGGTCGCGGGCCGGCCAGGCGGCCTCGCCGTCTCCGCCGACCTCGACGGCCGGGCGGATCGGCTCGACCGTGGGCTGGAGGGTCGGGAAGGGGGCCGGCAGCGGCTCCCGGGAGAGGTCGGGGGCGCAGGTGAGGCAGCGGCCCTCGGCTTCGTTCCAGCAGTTGGCGCAGGTGTACTGGCGGCAGGAGAGGCAGAAGTTGAACGTCTGGTGGAACGCCTCGAGCTGCTGCGCCGAGATCTCCCGCTCCTCGTCGCTTCGGGCGTCGGCGAACGCCTCCTCCAACGTCGTGTCGTCGGAGAGGACGTAGTTGCGGAGACCCCGGGCGATGATCTTGAGGCGGCTCAGGCGGCTCCGGCTCGGTGCCGCGGCCTGGAACGTGTAGCGGGTTCCGCAGCGTTCGCAGAAGGATTCGGTGAGGATCTCGGGCATCGGCCCCCCGCAACGGCGTGGCTCGAACCGGGCGGCCCCCGGTCGGGAGCGAGAGTATACTCCCGCCCCGCCGAGCCCCCCGATGACCGGAGTCCTGCCGCCGGCCGTCGATCGTCCCGCATCTGCCCCGGTCGGCGTAAGCCCGCCTCGAGACGGGCCCGGCGGAGACCCGGGGCGCTCGTGCTAGACTCGCCCGCCGACGATGCGCCTCCTTGCGGCCGTCGAGCGATTCCTCGAGCGGACCCTCGAGCGGTCGACGGCTCGCTTCTTCCGAGTTCCGCTCCAGCCGATCCAGATCGAGCGACGGCTCGAGCGAGCCCTTGAGTCGGCGCGGGTGACCCGCCCCGGCGGCCCGCTCGTCCCCGATCGCTACCGGGTCGCCCTCAACCCCGGCGACCTCCGTCGCCTCGGGGTCGCTCCGGCGGAGCTCGCGGACGGCCTGGCCGCCATGGTCCTCGCCGTCGCCCGCCGGCGCGGCTACCGGGTGGCCGCGCGACCGCGGGTCGAGATCGTCGCCTCGCCGCGGGTCGCCGCCGGGGACGTCCGCGTCGAGAGCGCCTTCGAGCGCGGGCGTGGCCCCTCGCCCGCCGCGTCGAGCCCATCGCCGGTCGCCGAGGCGACCGGGTACCTCCCGCGGCCGGTAGCGACTCCCCCGGCCCGGCTCGTCGTCCGGACCGCCGACGGGCGACGGACGAGCGTCCCGCTCGCCGAGCGCCCCGTCACGATCGGCCGCGCCCCGGACAACGTCGTCCAGATCGACGATCCGCGGGTCAGCCGCCACCACGCCCGGATCGTCCTCCGCGACGGGCGGCCGGTCCTCGTCGACGAGGGGAGCACGAACGGAACGTGGGTCGACGGGCTGCGGGTCACCGAGCTCGCCCTCGGCGCCGGCGATCGAATCGAGATCGGCGGGGCGGCCGAGCTCCGGATCGAGCTCGAGCCGCCGGCCGAGGAGCCGGCGGATCCGGGCCCGCGCTGAGGCATGGATCCGGCCCTCGCCGCCGTCTGGCTGCTGCGGCTGGCCTTCCTGGGGCTCCTCTATCTGTTCCTGGCGGTCGTCGCCCGGATCCTCGTCCGTGACCTTCGGGCGGCCGCCCGGGCGACCCCGACGAGCCTCGGTCGGCTCGCCGTCGTCGAGGCACCGGAGGGCGGGCCGGCGGTCGGGACGCGCTTCCCCCTCGCTGCCGTGACGACCCTCGGTCGGGACGTCAACAACGCCATCGTCCTCGAGGATCCCTTCGTCTCCGCCGACCACGCCGTCCTGAGCTTCCGCGGCCGGACGTGGTACGTCGAGGACCTCGGCAGCACGAACGGGACGTACGTGAACGGCGTCCGGATCGAGGAGCCCGTTCCGCTCGGATGGGGCGACGAGCTCCAGATCGGGGCCGTGCGGCTCCGCCTCGAGCCGAGCGACCGGTAGGACGGTCTCGGTGAGCGCGCTCGTCGTCACGACCGGTGTCCGCCCCCGGGCCCGCCCGCGCGAGGCGGTCCTCCTCGTCCTGGTCGCGGTCGCCCTGCTCGTCGGCTGGCTCTCGCTCGACCTCGGCCGACGCCTCGCGACCGACGAGGCGGCAGGTGCCCTCGGCGGGTCGAACGCAGCCGGTCCGGAGCGGATCCTCGTGTACCTCGCCGCCCTCGCGCTCGCCCATCTCGCTCTCTGTGCCGCGGGCCGCCTGAGCGACGAGATCCTCCTCCCAACGGCCGGGCTCCTCGGCGGGCTCGGGCTCCTCCTCATGGAGCGGCTCCCCCAGGACCTGGCCGGGAGCCTCGGCGGCCTTGCCGAGAGCCAGCTCGTCTGGCTCCTCCTCGCCGTCGGGGTCGTGACCGGCATCGGCGTCCTCGTTCGGTCCGACGCCTGGCTGCGGCTCTACAAGTACACCTGGGCGGCGGTCGGAATCGGGCTCCTCCTCCTCACCTTCGTCTTCGGGATCGAGACGAACGGCGCCCGCTTGACGCTCCAGATCGGCCCCGTCGGCGGCCAGCCCTCCGAGCTGCTCAAGATCATCCTCGTCGTCTTCCTCGCCGGCTACCTCGCCGAGTACCGCCCGCTCCTCCTCGGCGGAACCTGGCGGGTCGGCCCGCTCCGCCTGCCGCCGGTCCCGTACCTGGCGCCGATGGTCGTCCTCTGGGCCATCGCCCTCGCCATCGTCGTCGTCCAGCGGGATCTGGGGACGGCGCTCCTCTACTTCCTGACGTTCCTCGGCCTCCTCTACGCGGCGACGGGGCGGCTCGGGTACGTCCTTGCCGGAGCGGCCCTCTTCGTCGTCGGGGCGACGGCCGCGGCCCGCCTCTTTCCGCACGTGGCGGCCCGGATCGCCATCTGGCTCGACCCCTTCGCCGATCCCCAGGGCGCCGGGTATCAGGTCGTCCAGGCGCTCTATGCGTTCGGGCGGGGCGGACTCCTCGGGACGGGCCTCGGCGCCGGGCTCCCCTCGATCGGCGCCCGGCCGCCGATCCCGGCGATCCACACCGACTTCCCCCTGGCCCTCGTCGGCGAGGAGCTCGGGGTCGTCGGGGTCGTCGCGGTCCTCGCCTGCTACCTCGTCATCGTCGAGCGGGGCCTCCGGATCGCGGTCACGGCGGCCGACGACTTTCGGGCCCTCCTCGCCGCGGGCCTGGCCCTCGTCGTCGCGATCCAGGCCTTCGTCATCGCGGCCGGGAACCTGCGGGTCATCCCGCTCACCGGGATCACGCTCCCCTTCGTGAGCTACGGCGGCTCGTCGCTCCTCGCGAACGGCGTCATCGTCGGCCTACTCCTGGCGTTGTCCGACCGGTCGATCCGTGTCCCGAGGCTCCGCCGCGGGCGCGGGCGGGTGCGCTGATGGACGCGCTGGCGAGATTCGACCGCCGCGGGCGGCGCGACGGTCGCCCGGGCCCGCTCGGGCGCTCCCGGGCCGGAGTTCCGCGACCGTGACCGCCCGCCCGCTGCCGCCCCTCGGCCCGACCCTCGTCCGCCTCGCCGGAGGCGTCGCCCTCGCCTTCGGCGTCGTCGCCGCTGCGGCCGGGTACTGGCAGGTCGTCGAGGGGCCGAGCCTCGCTCGGGCGCCGGACAACCCGGCCGTCGTCGTCGCGGCGCGGACGGCCGAGCGGGGACGGATCTACGACCGCGACGGGACGCTCCTCGCCTGGAACGAGCGGACCGCCGACGGCCGTTCGTACCGCGTCTACGTCGACCGTTCCATCAGTCATCCCATCGGGTACGCCTCCGTCCGGTACGGAAGCGCCGAGCTCGAGCGCGCCTACGAGGCCGAGCTCGTCGGCGCGGTTTCGGACGACCCGCTCGCCGACCTTTTGGCAAAGTTCCGCCGCTCGAAGCCCGCGCCGGTCGATCTGGTGACGACCCTTTCCCTCCCGCTCCAGGAGGCGGCCGTGAAGGCGCTCGGCGGCGATCGAGGCGCCGTCGTCGTCCTCGACCCCCGGACCGGCGACGTCCTCGCCCTCGCCTCGACCCCGACGTACGACGCCTCGGCGATCGCGAACCCGGCGACCGCCGAGGCGACCTTCACCCGGCTCCGGAACGACCCCGGCCAGCCGCTCCTCCCGCGGGCGACCCTCGGTCGGTACACCCCGGGGAGCGTCTTCAAGATCGTGACCGCCATCGCCGGCTTCGAGTCCGGCGTCCTCCGACGCGACACGACGTTCCCGGACCTGCCGACGGCCGTCCGCCAAGGTCTCCTCGTCGAGGGCTATCGGATCCGAGAGCACCCCGGGGTTCCGGCGACGAACCTCGACTTCCCGGCTGCGGTCGAGGTCTCGTCGAACGTCTACTTCGCCCTCGTCGGCCTCCGGCTCGGAGGCGACGGCCTCCTGGCAGGCGCCCGGCGGCTCGGGTTCGGGGCCCCGCTCCCCTTCGATCTGCCGACCGCCGTCTCGCAGGTCACCGGCGGGTCGGGACCGGGCGGCGGGTTCCGCGACGCCGTCGAGCTCGCCAGCGCCGCTTACGGCCAGGGCGAGACGTTCGTGACCCCGCTCCAGATGGCACTCGTCGCGGCCGTCGTGGCGAACGAGGGGCGGCTCGTCGCCCCCCGCCTCGTCCGGGAGCGGATCACCGCCGACGGACGCCGGATCGCCAGCCCGATCCGCGATCTCGGGTCGGTCCTCTCCGCCGACGCCGCGGCGACGATCAGCGAGGCGATGGTCCGGGCCGTGAACGGGCGGCTCGGCCGCGCCTTCACGACCGGGGCGCAGATGCCGGGGGTGATCGTCGCCGGCAAGTCGGGCACCGCCGAGCTCGATGTCGGGGCGCCCCACTCCTGGTTCATCGGCTTCATGCCGGCCGAGGCCCCCGAGGTCGCCATCGCCGTCGTCGTCGAGCGCGGCGGCTCGGGCGCCGAGCGGGCCGCCCCGATCGCCGGTACGCTCTTCCGAACGTACCTGGAGCTGGCGGGACGATGATGGAGCAGCGCGAGGAGGAGCGGGCACGGGCGGGGCCGGAGGGCGACGCCTCGGCGACGGGAGGTCGGGGCCCCCGGGCGCCGATGGCCCATCCGGTCGAGCCGCCGGCCGAGCGGTCGCCGTCGGATGCCGCCGAGCCGCGGCCGGTCATCGAGCGGCTCGGGATGGCCGCCGTCGCCGTCGTCCTCGGCTGCCTCTTCGCCGGGGTCGCCGTCGCCGCCTACGTCGGCGGCGAGCTCTTCCTGGCCGTCATGGCGGCGATCGGGAGCCTCATGACCTTCTGGGTCGGGGCACTCACCCTCGTCCGGGGCTGACGGACGGCGGGGATCCGGCGGGCGGCGCCGGGGAGGGCGTCTTTGACCCCGGCCGAGGCTCGAGCCGGGCGAGGAGTTCGGCGAGGCCGGCGAGGTGGGGGTGGCCGCGGTCGGGGCAGCGGTCGAGGGGGTCGAGGTGGAAGGCGCCGACGCCGGCGGCGACGGCTCCGGCGACGTCGGCGGCCGCCGAGTCGCCGACGTGGACGAGCTCCTCGGGGCCGACGCCGAGGGTCTCGAGGGCGATCCGAAAGATCGCGGGGTCCGGTTTCGCGACGCCGACGAGGGTCGAGTCGACGACCGGCGGCGTGCCGGCACCGCTCGAGGCCGACCCGGAGGCGACCGGCCGCGGCTCGGCCCAGATGCCGGCGCGGGCCAACAGGGCGGCCGCGTCGCCGTGCTCGGTGTTCGAGACGACGACGACGGGGACGCCCCGACGGGCCAGGAGCCGGACGACGGCCCGGGCGCCCGGCGCCGGCATCGACCAGAGCCCCGGCTCGGCGAAGCACTCGGCGAGGGCGGCCGTCGCCGCGGCGAGGGCGGTGCCGCGGAACCCGAGGGCTCGGGCATACGCGGCCCGGTAGCGGGCCGTTCTGACCGGGGGCGAGGCAGCCGGGCGGTCGAAGGCGGCGATCCCGGCGTAGTGGGCGGCGAGGAGCCGCTCGTCGGCGAGGAGCCGGGGCTGGGGGTTCGGGCCGCTGGCGGCACGGCTCCCCGTCCGGACGGCGGCGGCAAGGACGGAGAGGAGGGCGGCCCGGACCCGCCCGGGGTCGGGGAGGAGGAGGACCCCGCCGGCGTCGAGTGAGACGGCTCGGGGTCGGAGCGGGCGCCGGTCGGATGGCGGGATCATCGCCCGTATCATCGCCGAGGGCCGGGGTGGGTGCCGCCGAACCCGGGGCGGCGACGACCGCCGGCAACCGAACACACCGCCGGGAACCAAGATTCCGTCCCCGGCGTACCATGAGTCATCGGCGCCGCCGTCGGTGCCGCCGTCGCCCCGCCCGGCGCGGGGGTCTTCGAGGCGCGAGGGGAGCCATGCCGAGCATCCAGGACGTCGGAGAGCGGGTCATCGCCAACGTCGAGCGGGTCATCGTCGGCAAGCATGCCGAGGTTCGGCTCGCCCTCGTGGCCCTCCTCTGTCGGGGCCATCTCCTCATCGAGGACGTCCCCGGGACCGGCAAGACCGTCCTCGCCAAGGCGATCGCCCGGAGCCTCGGCTGTACGTTCCGGCGGATCCAGTTCACCCCCGATCTGCTCCCGTCCGACGTCACCGGCCTCTCCATCTACAACCAGAAGACCCAGGAGTTCGAGTTTCGGCCCGGGCCGATCATGGCCCAGGTCGTCCTCGCCGACGAGATCAACCGGGCGACGCCGAAGACCCAGTCGGCCCTCCTCG
This sequence comes from Chloroflexota bacterium, assembly GCA_042408925.1. Lineage (GTDB taxonomy): Bacteria > Chloroflexota > Limnocylindria > Limnocylindrales > CSP1-4 > BPIH01. Next base: position 44,269 of record JBHOQO010000099.1, read on the forward strand.
AGTGCATGGAGGAACGGCAGGCGACGATCGACGGGGTCACGTACAAGATGCCCGACCCCTTCCTCGTCATCGCGACCCAGAACCCGATCGAGTACGAGGGGACCTTCGCCCTCCCCGAGGCCCAGCTCGACCGCTTCTTCCTGCGGATCCGCCTCGGCTACCCGAAACCGGTCGAGGAGGTCGTCATCCTCGACGAGCAGAAGCGGGTCCATCCCCTCGACGAGCTGCCCGAGGTCTGCAGCGTCGAGGAGCTCCGCGCCCTCCAGGTCGCGATCCGGGAGGTCTACGTCGACCCGGCGGTCGCCGACTACATCGTCCGCCTCGTCGGGGCGACCCGCGTCCACCCTGACGTCTACCTCGGGGCCTCGCCCCGCGGCTCCATCGCCCTCTACCGGGCCGGCCAGGCCCTCGCCGGACTGGAGGGCCGCGACTACGTCATCCCCGACGACATCAAGGCCCTCGCCGAGCCCGCCCTCGCCCACCGCCTCATCATCAAGACGAGCTCGACGCTCCACGACGTCACGGCCGCGGCCGTCATCCGGGAGATCCTCGAGCGGGTTCCGATCGAGGCGCCGGCCGGGGCCCGATCGTCCGGACTCCGGGAGCTTGCGGGCGGCCGGCCCGAGGGAGCCGGCAGTTAGGGGCTTGACCGTGCTCCGGCGGCTCGAGCTCCTCGCCGTCTCGACGGTCGTCGTCGTCGGCGCCCTCTCGACCGGACTGCCCTTCCTCTACTACCTCGTCTACCTCGTCGTCCTCGTCGTCGGGGGGAGCTACCTCATCACCCACGTCGGCCTCAGTGACCTCGAGGCCGGCTATGCCCTCAACGCCCTTCACGCCCACGTCGGCGACGAGCTGCGGGTCACCTACACGCTTCGGAACGCGTCCCGGCTCCCGAAGCTCTGGCTCGAGGTCCACAACCCCTCGAACCTCCCCGGCGGGATCCCCGGGCGGGCCCTCTCCGTCCCGCCGCGGGCCGAGCGGACGTGGCGGGTCCGGGCGCCGCTAACGCGCCGCGGCCACTACCGGATCGACCCCCTCGTCGTCCGGACCGGCGACCCGTTCGGCTTCTTCGAGGCCTCGGCGACGGTCGGGGCCGGGGTGACCGTCGTCGTCTACCCCCGGGTCGAGGCGCTCCCGGGCTGGAAGCTCCCGGCGACGGGTCTCGAGGGGAGCCGCTCGTTCCCGGAACGGACGCTCCAGGCGACGCCGCTCGCCACGACCGTCCGGCCCTGGGCGCCCGGGGACGCGATGAACCGGATCCACTGGCGGAGCACGGCCCGCCACGGCGACATCCAGGTCAAGGAGTTCGAGCTCGAGCAGACGACCGACGTCTGGTGCTTCCTCGACCTCGACCGCGGTGTCCAGGTGGGCGAGGGCGACGACGGGAGCGTCGAGGTCGGAGTCCGGGTCGCCGCCTCGGTCGTCGACCGGGCCCTCGCCGAGAACCGGTCGGTCGGGCTGACGGTGAACGCCCACCGCGTGACGGTCCTGCCGGCCGATCGGGGTCCGCGCCAGCGGTCGAAGATCCTGCAGCTCCTCGCCGCCGTCGAAGGCGACGGCGAGCTGCCCCTTGCCGAGCTCCTCGTCGCCGGGTTGCCGCGGCTCCGGCGCGGAATGACGGCGGTCGTCGTGACGCCGTCGCGGGACCGCGGCTGGGTCCGGCTCCTCGCCGGGCTCCGCGGGCGCGGGATCGGGTGCGTCGTCGTCCTCGTCGACGGGACGCCGGGCGACGCCGCCGACGGCGGGGTGGCCGATCTGCGGGCGATGCGCTACGCCCTCGCCGAGCACGAGATCCGCCACCATGTCGTCCGGCCCCGCCGACCGCTCGGCGAACAACTCGTCGACGCGGGGGTCGGCCGGTGAGCGGCACGGCGGTGGTCGCCCGCGCCGCCGACCGGTCGGACCCGGAGCCGCGCGGCTTCGGACCGCCCGAGGGTTGGACGGCGGTCGCCCTCCTCGGTCTCGCCGTCGCGATCCTCGCTTGGGCCGTCGACGACGCGGCCTGGATGTTCGGCCGCGGCGAGCTGACCGACTTCGTCCTCTGGGCGGCCCTCGGCGGCTACGCGAGCGGCGTCGTCGGCATCCTCCTCGGCTGGCGGCGGCTGCCGGCCCACTTCGTCGGGGCCGTCGCGGCGGCCCTCGTCGTGCCGGTCCTCGTCGGGCGGACGCTCACGCCGCCCGGCCTCGACGCCGGCGTCGCCGCCGCCTACCACCGGGCGGCGACCTCGGCGACCGAGGCGGTCCTCGATCTGACGGTCCGCGGCCTGCCGCTCACGAACCAGCTCGGTCATGCGATGCTCGTCCTCGGCTTCCTCCTGTGGGCGACCGGGCAGTTCGCGGCGAGCGCAGCGTTCCGGGGCGGTCGCCCCCTCGCCGCTCTCGTCGTCGTTGGGACGGCACTCCTCGTCAACGTCGCCGCGACGCCCCGCGACCAGCTCCCGGCCCTCGTCCTCTTCACGGCCGCCGGACTCCTCCTCCTCGTCCGCTGGCACGCGGCCGAGGAGCGGCGCGGCCTCCGCCGGTCGGGGATCGGCGACCCGGCGCCCCTCGTCGGGGCCCAGGTCCGCACCGGAACGCTCTTCGTCGTCGGGGCGACGGCCGCGGCCCTCCTCCTGACCGGGGTCGCCTCCTCGGCGCCGCTCGCCGGCGCCTGGACCGGCGCCGAGTCGTGGCTCATCGAGACCGGGCGGGGGCTCCAGCGCTACTTCCCGTTCGTCCAGTCGGTCCGCGGGCCGACGGTCGTCGACTTCGGACCCTCGGCCCCGATCATCGGCCGCTGGGTCACCGACCCCGAGATCGCGCTGACCGTTGAGGTCCCGGCCGGCGACGAGCGTCGCTACTACTGGCGGGCGGCGACGTACGACCAGTTCGTGGGGAACGGCTGGAACCAGACGGTCGCCGAGCGGCGAGCGGTCGAGGCGAACGGATCGCTCCTCGAGGGGAGCATCGACGCCCCGCCCGAGGCGGGCCAGGTCTCGGTCTCGGTCGTCGTCCGGCCGGCGGCGTATCGGGGCCGGAACCTCCTCGCCCCGGGCGCCCCGGCCGCCGTGAACCGACCGAGCGTCGTCGAGCTGACCGGCGAGGGCGGCGGGATCGCGAACGTCGAGCTCGACCGGGCCGGCGTTCCGTACACCGTCGAGGGTCTCGTCCACGCCGTCGGCGACGAGATCCCGGGCGGCCTGACGGCGAACCGGCTCCGGGCCGCCGGGCAGGCCTATCCCGCCGAGATCACGAGCCGGTATCTCCAGGTGCCGCCCGGCACGATCGGCCCCGAGGCACTGGCGCTCCTCGACCGGGTCCGCTCCTCGCTCGCCGTCGAGACCCCGTACGACCTGGCGGCGGCCCTTGTCGACGTCTTCCACGGTCCGGACTTCACGTATGACGCCGACGTGACCGACCTCGACTGCGGGGGCCGGAGCGTCGTCGAGTGCTTCGCCACGTTCCGGCGCGGCTACTGCCAGTACTACGCGACGACGATGGCGATCCTGCTCCGGGCGGCCGGGGTGCCGACCCGCCTCGTCCAGGGCTTCCTGCCCGGCGACCGGAGCCCGAGCGGGATCGAGACGATCCGCAACAGCTTCGCCCACGCCTGGGTCGAGGTCTACTTCCCGGGCTATGGCTGGGTCGAGTTCGATCCGACCGGGGGAAACCTGAGCCAGCTCCCGGAGCTCCCGGCCGGGAGCCCGGTGCCGACCCCGTCCCTCGGCCCGACGCCTTCGCTCCCGACCGACGAAGGGCCGGACGCCCTCCGCCGACCGACGCCGGGCCCCGGCGGTGCCGGCTCGACGACCCCGCCGCCGACGGTCGGGCCGGACCTGACCCCGGCCGGGGTCGCCCTCGGGATCGTCCTCCTGGCCGGGCTCGTCGCGGTCGTGCTCGTCCGCCGGGTGCCGCGCCAGCTCGATGCCGAGACGGCCTGGCGGAGCGTCACCCGTTTGGCGGCCCGCTTCGGGGCGGCGCCGCGGCCGACCCAGACGGTCTACGAGTACAGCGCGGCGCTCGCCGAGCTCGTCCCGACGGCTCGGCCGGAGCTGGAAACGATCGCCCGGGCGAAGGTCGAGGTGACGTACGGGCGGCGGGTCCTCGGAGCCGACCGGCGCGCCGCCCTCCGACAGGCGATCGTCCGCCTTCGGGTCCGCCTCTTCGCCCTCATCCTCCGTCGACGTCGTGGGAAGCCAGCCGCGGCTCGGGGCGCCGGACCGAGCGGGCGCGCCCGCTAGAGCGCCCCGCTCCGGGAGCGAGCGTCCGCTTCGGCCTCGGCGAGCCCCTCGGCCAGCTCGAGGGGGGCGAGGTGGTCGGTCCGGTTGAAGGCGAGGAGCACCGGGCGCCCGGCCGCGATCTCGACGACCGAGATCCCGCAGAGGTCCATCCGGAACGACCAGAACCGCTCGAGGGGGAGGCCGAAGAGGAGGCAGAGGAGGACCTTGAAGCAGCCGTCGTGGCCGACGACGACGACCCAAGGTCGCCCGGAAGGCGCCTCCGCGTCGGCGTAGCCGGCGACGCCGGCCCGCTCGGCGGGATCGGCGCCCGGGGCGGCCGGGAGGCGGGCGAAGAGGCGAACGAGCCCCTCGCGAACTCGCTCGGCGACGGCGGCGAGCGGCTCTCCGCCCGGCGCCCAGACCTCGGTCGGTCGGCGGCGCCAGCCGGCGAGGATCGGGCCGAAGCGGCGCTCGATCTCGGCGATCGGGAGCCCCTCCCAGGCGCCCTGCCCGATCTCGGTGAACCCGGGCTCGGGCACGAGCGGGGGTGGCGTCGACGCGGCGGCAGCCGAGCGGAAGCCGGCAGCGACGAGCTCGGCCGTCTCGGCCGCCCGCCGGAGCGGCGAGTGGACGATTTCGAGGGGCGGGCCCGTCGGAACGGGAAGCGACGGCGGCCGGGCCGGATCGGCGAGCCGCTCCCCGGCGAGGCGGGCCTGGTGGCGGCCCAGGGCCGTCAGCGGCGTCTCGGCGTGGCCCTGGAAGCGACCCTCGACGATGTACTCGGTCTCACCGTGCCGGAGGAGGGCGAGGACGGCGTCGAGGTCGCTCGGAACGAGCCGGCCGGGGTCGCTCACCGGGCGCCCGCCGAAGCCGGGCGCGCCACTGCCGGCGCCGAGCCTGTGCCTCGCACCGCGACCTACCGCTCCCCGCCGAGGCGGATGACCCA
>JBHOQO010000104.1:0-3134 GCA_042408925.1 Chloroflexota bacterium
CGGGGGGTGGGGCGCGGCGCCGTGCCGGGGTGGGGCCGCCGCGGCGTGGCGCGGCGCCATGCCGGGGCGCCGCGGCGTGGCCCCGAGCCTCCTCCGATAAGCGGCCGATACGCGGGCTCTGGCAGGCTTGGGCCATGAAACGCCGGACCGAGAACCGCCGCAGCGCCCGCCTCCGGCGCCGCCTCGAGGCGCGGAAGCGCTACGCGACCGTCGAGATCGGGCCGAACATGCTCCTCGCCAGCCCGGAGGCCGTCGACGCGGCGATCGCCGCCCTGCCCGCGGACCTCGACTGGTCGATCCTCGCCGAGCACGTCGTCCCGCTCTTCACGCGGCGGCGGCCACTGCCGGCCGACGTCCCGCTGCCCGTCCAGGTCCTCCTGCCGCCCGGGCTCTCGGTCGGCTTCGGAGTCGACATCGGCCCGGCCTTTCTCAGCATCACCGACCGGCTGCTCGAGCGGTGGGGGATCGATCGGGCGGAGCTCGTTCGCCGGGCGCTCGCGAACACCGAGTCGCGAGCGGGTCTCCTCGAGCCGTCCGACGTCCGCCACGGCGAGGTGTTCGATGGGCTCCCGATCGCCGGGCTCATGGCCCGGATCGTGCCGGCGTCGGCGCTCCTCCTCGTCCCGCGCGAGCTCGAGCGCCTGTTCGGACCGCAGGAGCGCCTCTTCATCGCCCCGATGCGCGACCTCCTCATCGGGCTCCCGGGGGACGTCGACCCGGCGACGGCCTGCTTCATCCGCGACGCCGTCGCCGAGGACGATCCGAACGCCCTCGCCCTCGAGGGGTTTCGACTCCGCGACGGTCGCCTGACCTGCGAGGCCCTCGACGGTGCCGTCGGCTACGGCTGAGCGTCCGATCCGGCGGGGTCCGGCACGGCGGCGGAGTCCGGACCGGCGGCGGCGTCCGGACCGGCGGGCCCGGTCGCCCGGCGGGAGCGGCGGGTCGTGGCCCGACGGCGGCCCGCCGGGAGGGACGGATCCGGGCCGGCCGGCAGCGTGTCGGCGAGGGCCGCCCCGAGGTAGCGGTACGTCCACTCCTCGGCGAGCGGCCGTGTCTCGGCGAAGACGATCGGGACCGAGGGGTAGCGGACGGTGACCCGTGCCAGCAGGTCGGGCAGGAGCCCGGCGCGGCGTACGGCTGGCGCAGGAGGGCCGAATAGCGGTCTTCGACGACGATCGCCGCCCGAGGCAGTCGGCGAGCTTCATGAGCGAGTAGACGAGGGTCCCGTCGGAGAGGGCCGTCGCCAGGTCGGCGAGGGTCTTGCGCTCCACGACCGCCAGCCAGCGCCCCTCGGCGTCACGGACGCCGTAGTCGCCGGCCGGGAGGGCTGCCCGCTTCGTCGTCACCTGCTGGCGGGCGAAGCGGTACGGGTAGTGCTCGCGGGTGTCGACGAGGATCTCGAAGGATGCAGGCCGGCCGCCCGACGGCCGGGGATCCGGGCCCCGGGCCGGGCCGTGGTGACGACCTTCGGGTCTGCCAGAAGATCGCCTCCCGACCGCTCGGACGCAGCGTGAAGACGAACTGGGCCCGGTTCTCACGGGGCCGTTCGAGGACGAGATCGATCGCCGGGCCCCGGCGGGCAACGTAGGCGATCGGGACGTCTTCGAGGATCTCGGCGCTGTCCGGCCAGGCCTCGAGGCGATGGCAGTAGACCCGGCTCGTGCGCGGCCACCGGTCGCCGACCTTGAGGGCGAGGCCGCCCTCGATGGGGATCCAGACGAGATAGGGCAGACTCGACTCGGGATCGGGGTTCCGGGCGACGACGAACCGCCGACCGGTGGGCGGGATCGGTCGACGATTCGGGGCGCCCTGCTCGTCGCGTGCCTCGGGAGCGTTCTCCACGTCCGAATCCTCGATCGTTCGAGTCCGCCGCCGGATCCGCCGCCGTCGACCGGGCGGCGGGCCGGGTCGGAAGCGGTCGGAATCAGTAGATGAGCGTCGTGCCCTCGGGAAACTCGAAGTCGAAGGCGGTGGGCGGCAGGACCGCGTCGGGTTCGAGCCGGACGACCTCCGCCCAGCGCGTCCAGCTCCCGCCGATCGTCTCGACGAGGCGGGTCACGAGGCCCGTGGCCGCGTCGACGGCGAGATCGATCCGAAAGTCGGGTCGGTCGGCGACGCGCTCGATGGTCCGGGGATGGGCGCAGCCGAGGAGGATCGCCTCGCGGCCGGCGACCTCGTCGGTGCCGAGGATCGTGCAGGCGCCGGTGGCGAGGACGTTCTGACAATACCCGGCCGGATGGACGAAGAGCTCGGGGAGGCTCTCGGCGGGGAGCGGGGTCAGCGGCACGTAGACCCGCGACATGCCGGGCAGGTCGGGATCATCGAGGCCGACGAGGCCGCGTCGGAGGGGCCGGACCGCGCCACGCCGGTCGCGGGAGGCGTAGGTCCGGACCGTCTCGCCGTCGGAGCACCAGACCTCGACCGCGGCGACCGGACCGGGGCCCGGGATCCGGCGGGTAACCCGGGCGTGGCCGATATGGCGGAGGAGGAGCTCGGTCGTCGTCGTCTCCTCGCCGGCGGCGGTCCGCGTCGTCTCCTCGAGCTCGAGACGGAGGGTCCGGAAGCGGAGCTCGGCGTCGCGCATGAAGTCGAAGAGCTCCGGGATGCTCGGGAGGCGGTCGGCCGGCAGGGCCGGGCGCTCCGGCTCGGGGAGTGCGAGGCCGGCCTGGGCAGCGAGGAGGCGGCGGTCCGGGACGATCGACCGGGCGCCGGCCCGGTCCCAGAGGCGGGTCGTCATCGGCGGGATTGTACCGGCCGACCCGGCGAGTCGTAGACGGGGTCGCCGGCCGCCGGAGCCGCGCCGGAATTCTCGGATACTCGCCGGGGTAGTAGCCCGCCCGCCCGAGCCGGCCGGAATTCTCGGATACTCGCCGGGCTAGTAGCCCGCCCGCCCGAGCCGGCCGGAATTCTCGGATACTCGCCGGGGTAGTAGCCCGCCCGCCCGAGCCGGCCGGAATTCTCGGATACTCGCCGGGCTAGTAGCCCGCCCGCCCGAGCCGGCCGGAATTCTCGGATACTCGCCGGGGTAGTAGACCGTGAGTCGGTTCTTCCACGGTACTCACCCCAAGAGTAATTCAGAACTCCAGAGCCCCGGATCCGTGACCCGCCGAGGGCGCCCGAGCACGAGCACCGCT
>JBHOQO010000111.1:0-9696 GCA_042408925.1 Chloroflexota bacterium
GGTTTGCTAAACCGCCGAGTGGGGTAACCTGCTCCGAGGGTTCGAATCCCTCCCTCTCCGCCAGCGCGCCCGTAGCTCAGTGGATAGAGCGTCAGGTTGCGGACCTGAAGGCCGTGAGTTCGAATCTCGCCGGGCGCGCCATTTCGTGCCGACGGAGCGGTTGCATGACGCGTCTGGCAGCACGCCCGGGGTCCTCTGCAGGCAAGCCGCCGGGTCGTTGGGTTCGCGTTCTCCTCGCCCTGGCGGTCGCCGCCCTCCTCGTCCTCGGCGGCTGTTCCGCGACGGCGCCCGTCGGTTCGCTGTCGATCCCGACGCCGAGCGCCGGCGACGGCGAACCGGCCGCCCCGACCCTCCCCCCGTCGACCAGCCCGACCGTGACGTCGTCCGCCGCGGTCCCGACCACGGTGCCGCCGACCGCGAGCGAGGCGCCCCTCGGTACCGCGCCCCTCGGCCCGACCGAGCGGGCGGTCGTCCTTCGCGTCGTCGACGGCGACACCATCGAGGTCGACCGCGGTCGCGGGCCCGAGCGGGTCCGGTACATCGGCATCGACACCCCGGAGACCGTCGATCCCTCGCGTCCGGTCCAGTGGATGGGGCCCGAGGCCTCGGCGGCGAACGCCGCCCTCGTCGAAGGTCGGGAGGTCGTCCTCGAGCGGGACGTCAGCGAGACGGATCGGTACGGCCGCCTCCTCCGGTACGTGTGGGTCGAAGACCCGAGCGCCCCGACCGGCTGGCTCTTCGTCAACCTCGCCCTCGTCGCCGCCGGGTTCGCCCAGGTCGCCACGTACCCGCCCGACGTCCGCTACGTCGACCTCTTCTTGGCGGCCCAGGCCGAGGCCCGCGCCGCGGAGCGCGGCCTCTGGGGGCCGGGGCCGAGCTCGACGCCGGGCCCGGCTGCCACCTCCTCTCCGGCTGCCACCTCCTCTCCGGGTGGCGCCTGCGATCCGGCCTACCCAACCGTTTGCATCCCGCCGCCGCCCCCCGACCTCGACTGCCGCGACATCCCGTACCGGCGCTTCCAGGTCCTTGCCCCGGATCCCCACCGCTTCGACGGCGATCACGACGGGATCGGCTGCGAGTCGGGCTGACGCCGCGCGCCCGATGATGCGGTTCCGGCGAGCGGCGGCTCCCTCGCGCGGGTAAACTCGACTAGTTCGGTAGGACTAGTCAACGCGCGATTCGGAGGCGTCAAGTGTCGGAGTCGATCTCTCGGTCTGCGTCGGCGGGGGCCGATCCCCATCTCGACGGCGCGGCGTCCGCCGCGGCCGCGCCGGAGGAGTCGGCGCCACGGACGACCGCGATCTCCGAGGACTGGGCGGCGACCATCGCCGGCCTCGTCCTCCTCGGGCTCGCCCTCGCCGGCATCATCACTCGCGGGATGGTCCCGTGAGCGCGGGCGCCGCCCCGGCCGAGGCGGAAGCGACCGGCGTCCGCCTCGCAAGGACCCTCGTCTCCCTCGGCCTCGTCTTCGGCCTCGCCTGGCTCGTCCGGCTCCTCGACCGCCACGTCCCCGAATGGCTCGCCGGCGTGTCGTGGGTGCGGTCGATCGAGTTTCCGGTCTACGCCATCGCCGTCGGCCTTCTCGCCGGGGCCGCCCTCGCGACCCTCGGTCTCCGGGACCGGTTCGCCGCCGCCGTTCGGACCGAGCTCTACATCAAGACCGGCCTCGTCCTCCTCGGCGCGTCGATCAACCTCGCCGTCATCGCCGAGGCGGCCATCCCCGCGATCGCCCAGTCGATCGTCCTGATCACGACCGTGTTCCTCGTCACCTGGGCCCTCGGCGGCCTCGTCGGTCTGGAGCCGAAGCTCCGGGCCGTCCTGGCGGCCGGCGTCTCGATCTGCGGCGTCTCGGCGGCGATCGCCGCAGCCGGGGCCGTCGCCGCCCGGCGGGAGCAGCTCGCCTACGTCGCCAGCCTCGTCATCCTCTTCGCCCTCCCCTCGATCTTCATCCAGCCCTGGCTCGTCGCCCAGCTCGGCGTTCCGGAACCGGTCGCCGGAGCCTGGATCGGCGGCAACATCGACACGACCGCTGCGGTCACCGCCGCCGGGGCGATCGTCGGCGAGGATGCCCTCAAGATCGCGGCGATCGTGAAGCAGACGCAGAACGCGATGATGGGCCTCGTCGCCTTCCTCCTCACCGTCTACTTTGTCCTCCGGGTCGAGCGCCGACCGGGGGCGACGGTCGACCTCGCCGCCCTCTGGACCCGCTTCCCGAAGTTCATCTTGGGCTTCCTCGCGGCGTCGGCGATCGCGACGGTCTACCTCGCCTCGGCCGCCGATCCGAAGGCCGCCGCCGACGCCGTCCGGGTCGCGGGGACCGAGCTTCGGACCTGGGCCTTCATCCTCGCCTTCGTCTGCATCGGCCTCGAGTTCCGCATCGGCGCGGTCCGGGCGGCCGGGGTCCGGCCGGTTGCCGTCTTCGCCGCCGCGACCGCCGTCAACCTCGGCCTGGCCTTCGTCCTCGCCAACCTCTTCTTCGCCGAGTTCCGCCCGGGCTGAGCAGCCGAGGCCCGGGATCCGGTGGCGCCATCGGGCCCTCCCGTCCACCCTCGGCGACGTACCATCGGCCGGAGGACGGCGGGACCCGCGCCCGCCGAGGCACCGGAGGCGTCATGGAACGGATCGGCTTCATCGGCCTCGGAACGATGGGGGCGGCGATGGCCGCGAACATCGCCCGGGGCGGCTTCGCTCTGACGGTCTGGAACCGGACCCCGGGCAAGGCCGGACCCCTCCTCGCCCTGGGCGCCCGCGAGGCGCGGAGTCCGGCCGACGTCGGCCGGTCGAGCGACATCGTCGTCGTCTGCGTCTCGGACACCCCGGACGTCGAGGCCGTCATCTTCGGTCCCGGCGGTCTGGCGGAGGGTCTCGCCGAGGGGGCCCTCGTCGTCGACTGCTCCACGATCAGCCCTGCGGCGACCCGCCGGATCGCCGAGCGCCTCCGGAGCCGGGGCATCGCCTTCCTCGACGCCCCGGTCTCGGGCGGCTCGGAAGGGGCCCGCGACGGGACGCTGACGATCTTCGTCGGCGGCGAGGCGGGCGACCTCGAGCGGGCCCGCCCGGTGCTCGAGCGGATCGGGCGGACGATCACCCACGTCGGTCCGGTCGGGGCCGGCCAGGTCACGAAGGCCGTGAACCAGGTCATCATCGCCGGCACGTACCTGAGCGTCGCCGAGGGGATCGTCCTCGCCCTCCGGGCCGGCCTCGATCCCGCGACCGTCGTCGGGGCCCTCGCCGGCGGGGCGGCCCGGAGCTGGGTCCTCGAGCACCGGAGCGGACGGATGATCGCAAACGACTACCCGCTCGGCTTCAAGGTCGCCCTCCATCGCAAGGACCTCGGCATCGCCCTCGACCTCGCCCGGGAGGTCGGGGCGGCGCTCCCGGTCGCCGCCTGGTGCGAGCAGGTCGAGACCGCCCTCGTGGCGACCGGCCACGGGGACGAGGACGTCTCGGCAGTGGCCCGGACGATCCGGAGCCTCGCCGGCCTCGACTGACCGGGGGAGGCCGCCGAGCGGCGTCCCACGCCCGGTTGCCGGGCCCGCTCAGCCCCGTCCGATTTCGAGGAGGAGGAGCGGCTCGCCGAGCTTGCCGTCGTAGCGAGGCCGGAAGCGCTCGGCGTTGTACATCTCGGCGACCGGGACCTTTCGCGGCCCCGCCCCCGGGGCAGGGAGCGGCGAATCGGCGTACTTGCCGTCGACGATCCCGACCATCCGCCCGTAGCGACCGGCCGCGATGAGGTCCATCGCGACGTTGGCGAAGGTGATCGCGACCATCGAGTCGAGCGAGTCCGGCTCGCCGGACCGGAGGTCGTACGTCAGCTCCGAGGCGACGGTCTCGATCCCCGTCCGGTGCTTGAGCTCGGCGGCGAGGACCTCACCGATGTTCGCCTTGTGGCGGTGGCCGAACATGTCGGGCTCGCCGACGTCGGGGATCTGCGCCCCCTTCCAGATCGCGCCCTCGGCGGTGATGACGAAGGCGTAGCGGCTCGGGTTGTTCCGGTGGTCCTCGGCGAGGATCTCGCTGAGGCGCTCGAGGTCGTACGGAGCCTCCGGGATGACGCAACGCCCCGAGGTCACATACGCGGTGTAGAGAGCGGTGAACCCGGCGTCGCGGCCGAAGATCCGGAAGACGCCGATCCGCTCGTGGCTGCCGAGGGTCGTCCGCTGCCGGTTGATGAGCTCCTTCGCCCGGGTGATCGCCGACGAGAAGCCGATGCAGTACTCGGTCCCCTGGACGTCGTTGTCCATCGTCTTCGGGATCGCTACGAGGGGGACGCCCGCATCGACGAGGACCCGGGAGAAGCTCAGGGTGTCGTCGCCGCCGATGGTGACGAGGACGTCGAGGCCAAGGTGCTCGATGTTCTCGAGGACGACCGGGGTCAGGTCGTAGACGCCCTCGCCGACGGCGAGACCGGCCAGGCGCGCCGGCGGCAGGTGCGGTGGCAGGGCGGACGCCTTCATCCGCTTCGGGTTCGTCCGCGAGGTGTGGAGGACGGTTCCGCCGGTCCGATCAATCGTCCGGGTGTTGATCCGGTCGAGGGGTCGCAGGTAGTCGGCGTCGAGCTCGGGCCCCTGGCGCATGTGGGTGAGCCCTTCCCAGCCGCGACGGATGCCGATGACCTCGTAGCCCAGGTCCGTCGATCGATAGACCACGCTCTTGATGACGGCATTGAGGCCGGGGACGTCGCCGCCGCCGGTCAGGATGCCGATCCGCTTCGTTCGCGACATCGTCAGTCTCCGAAATCCGCAAGCAACGGGGTGATCGCCACGGCCGGCGCCCTGGGCCGTGCGCGACGACATCGTACCCGCCGCCGGTCGTCGAGCGACCCGGCGAATGGCCCGATCGGGCGGGCCGGCCGGCCCGAGCCGCCGGGGTCCGCCCGAGCCGCCGGGGTCCGCCCGAGTCGCCGGGGTCCGCCCGCGCCGCCGGGGTCGCCCGAGCCGCCGGGGTCCGCCGGAGTCCTCCGGGCGCGGCGCCTCGGTCGTTCGATCGGTCGCTCCCCGATCTGACGCCGGACGCCGCCACCGCGGTCGTGGGCCCCGCAAGCCTGCTTCGGTCGACCATCGGACCCCCTTGCAGCCGCCGGTATCATCGGATCGTGAACTACGACTTCTTCATGGGCGAAGCCCTCGCCGAGGCCCGCCTCGCCGTCGGTCGCGGGGAGCGGCCGACGGCCGCCGTTGCCGTCGTCGACCAGGCGATGGTCGCCCGGGCCCACGACCGGGTCCTGGGGTCCGGCGATCCGACCGCCCACGCGATCATCGTCGCCCTCCGGGAGGTGGCCCGAAAGCTCGGCCCCGCCCGCCTCGACGGGGCGACGGTCTTTGCAACCCACGAGCCGTGCGCGATGTGCGTCGGAGCCCTCCTCGAGAGCAACGTCGGGACGCTCGTCTACGCGGCCCCGAACCCCCTGGACGGCGCGGCCGGGACCGTCATCCAGCTGGCCCAGCACGATGCCCTCCCGCAACGCCTCCGCGTCGTCGCCGGGGTCCGGCGCGACGAGGCGGAGGCCCTGATCGCCCCGCTCGCCGTCGGCTCGCCGTAGCACGGAACCCCGGTCGGCCCGGTGCAGCCGCTGGTCGAGGGCCGGACCCTTTGGTATCCTCATCGGCGGAGAGGTGTCCGAGTGGTTTATGGTGCCGCTCTCGAAAAGCGGTGTGCGAAAGCACCGTGGGTTCGAATCCCACCCTCTCCGCCACCCACGACACGAGTCACGGGCCGGCCGGTGGGCCGGCCCGTCCGATCTCCCGGAGAGGTCGCCTAGAGGCCTAGGGCGCCGCACTGGAAATGCGGTATGGGGCAACCCATCGCGGGTTCGAATCCCGCCCTCTCCGCCAGCCCTGCTATCCTGTCACTGCCGTGCTAGGCGGGGAACTAGCGGTGCCCTGTACCTGCAATCCGCTCCAGCAGGGCCGAATCCCCACCCGAGGTCAGCGGCATCGAAGGCCGCCCTCTGGGCGACGTTGAGGGCCGGGTCCCGCGCAGCGGCGGCTCGTGAACCGGGTCAGGTCCGGAAGGAAGCAGCCCTAAGCGATGTCCGTCGGGTGCCGCGGAGCGGCACGGTCCGAGCCGACCGGAGGGATGGGCGCGGGGTCGTCCCGATCGACGGTGGGTGCACGGCACTCTTCCTGCCCGCCGCCCGCGCGAGGTGCCCAGCGTGATCGAGACCGACCAGCACCAGGCCATCTATCGCCGCTGGCGGGCGCAGACCTTCGCCCAGATCGTCGGCCAGGAGGCGGTCGTCACCGCGCTCCGCAACGCGATCCGCGACGGCCGACTCGCCCACGGGCTCCTCTTTGCCGGTCCCCGCGGCACCGGGAAGACGTCGGTCGCCCGGATCGTCGCCAAGGCCCTCAACTGCCCGAACGTCCGCGACGGCGAGCCGTGCGATGCGTGCCCGACCTGCGTCGCCATCCGCGAGGGGCGAGCCCTCGACGTCGTCGAGCTCGATGCGGCCTCGAACCGGGGCATCGACGAGGTGCGAAGCCTCCGGGAGCGGCTCGCCTACGCCCCGTCCGATCTCCAGCGCAAGGTCTACATCCTCGACGAGGCGCACCAGATCACCCGCGACGCCTGGAACGCCCTCCTGAAGTCCATCGAGGAGCCGCCCGAGTTCGTTACCTTCATCTTCGCCTCGACCCATCCCCAGGGCTTCCCGCCGGCGATCCTCTCCCGTCTCCAGCGGTACGACTTCCGGCGCCTGACGGTGGCCGAGATCGTCGGCAAGCTCGAGCGGATCCTCGCCGCCGAGGGGCGGCGGGCCGAGGGCGACGCGATCCGGCTCGTCGCCGAGCTGGCGGCCGGCGGGATGCGCGATGCCGAGACGATCCTCGATCAGCTCCTCGCGACCGGCGTCGAGGAGCTCCGGGTCGACGACGTCCGGGGGCTCCTTGGCCTGGCTGAGCCCGAGGCCGTCGAGGGTCTCGTCCGGGCCCTCCTCGACGCCGACCCGGCCGCCGGGCTCGCCCTCCTCGACGACCTCGAGGAGCGGGGCCGCGACCTGCGGACGATCCTCGATCAGATGGTCGACCGGCTCCGACGGGCGATCGTCGAGGCGGTGGCGAGGGGTGCCGACCCCGGGCCGCTCGTGACCGCCGCTCGCCGGCTCGCGGCGATCGATCCGGGGGCCGCGACGCCGGGCGGCTTGCGGTTCCAGATCGAGCTCGCCTTCCTCGCCGGCCGACCGGCCGCGGCGGGCGTCACCGATCGCCCCGCCGTCGCCGCCCCCGCCGCCGTCCCGACGTATTCGGCCGGGCCGGGCACGGACGGCCCGAGGCCCGCCGCCCGCCCGAGCCCCCCGCCCGCCGCCGGGCAGTCCGAGCTGCGTCCGGCATCGGCCGAGTCCGCCCAGCGGAGCGAGCGTCGGTCGGCGGGCGGGTCCCGTCCGACTCCCCGGTCGGAGGCGGGAGCGCCCGACCGCCCGGCACCCACCTCCGCGCTCCCGGTCCCTGGGACCCCACCGGAGCCGGCGCCGCCGGCAGCCTCGGGTCGGCGCCCCGACGCCACGGTCGACGAGGTCCTCCGGCGCTGGCCGGAGATCGTCGCCTTCCTGAGCCAGAAGCCGCCGCTCCGGCCGATCATCGTCGAGTGTCGCCCGATCCAGGTGGACGGCGCGACGGTCGTCCTCGGCTTCCCCGAGGAAAAGGCCTTCCTCCGCGATGTTGCCGAGCGGCGACGCCTCGAGATCGAGCAGGGCCTCGGGGCGGTGCTCGAGCGCGCCGTGGCCGTCCGGTGCGTGGCCACGAACCTCGACGGGTATCCGCCCCTCGCCCTCGACCCGGAGGGAGCGCGGATCCTGGCGGAGGCGAAGCGGATCTTCGGCGACGACCTCGTCGAGGTCCGCGACATCACCTGACAGGCCGACGCCGCCCCGGCGGCCGGCGATGGAGGCAACCGTGAACCTCGGCAACCTGCAACGACTCCAGCAGCAGATGCTCGCCGACCTGGCTCGGATCCAGTCCGAGCTCGAGGCGGCCCGGGTCGAGGGTTCGGCCGGCGGCGGCGTCGTCCGGGCGACGGTGACCGGCAAACAGGAGCTCGTCTCGATCACCATCGATCCGGCGGCCGTCGATCCGGCGGACGTGGAGCTCCTCCAGGACCTCGTCGTCGCGGCCGTGAACGAGGCGCTCCGGGCGTCGCGACAGCTCGCCGAGTCGAAGCTCGGCCGCCTCACCGGCGGCCTCGGGTTGCCGGGCCTGTGAGGTGCCGATGAGCGGGGCCCTCATCGAGCCGGTTGCGCGCCTCATCGAGGCGTTCAGCCGCCTGCCGGGCATCGGCCCGAAGACCGCCCAGCGGCTCACGTACCACCTCCTCCGGGCTCCCGAGACGGAGGCCCGGGCGCTCGCTGCGGCGCTCGTCGCGCTCCGCGAGGAGGTCGTCTTCTGCCGCGAGTGCCACAACATCAGCGACGCCGAGCTCTGCCCCATCTGTCGGGACGCGAGCCGTGAGGCGACGCGCCTCTGTGTCGTCGAGGAGCCGCTCGACGTCCTCGCCATCGAGCGGACCGGGGAGTACCGCGGCCGCTACCACGTCCTCCACGGCGCCCTCTCGCCGATGGACGGGATCGGACCCGAGCGCCTCCGGATTCGGGAGCTCCTCGAGCGGGTCGAGGCCGCCCGGGCCGCCGGGCGACCGTTCGAGGAGGTGATCCTCGCGACGAATCCGACGCTCGAGGGCGAGGCGACGGCGATGTACCTCGCCGAGCAGCTCGACGGCGCCGTCGGGGCCGTGACCCGCATCGCCCGCGGGCTGCCCGTCGGCGGCGACCTCGAGTATGCCGACGAGGTGACCCTCGTCCGGGCGCTCCAGGGCCGGCGGGCGATCTGAGGGGCCGCAATGCGCGAGCTCGTCAACGAGGTGCTGCTGCGGCTCGCCAAGGCGAGCGTGGCGACGCTCATCGGGGTCGTCGTCTTCGCGATCCTTGTGGCCTCGGGCGCCGCGACGCCGACACCCGAGCTCGCCCTCCTCTCGTGGCTGAGCGGCGTGGCATTCGTCCTCGTCGTCCAGGAGAGCCCGATCTAGACCCGCCGACAGGCCGTTTGACACGGCCCCGTGGGTCGCATACCATTCCCGGCCGGCTCGCTCCCCATCGGGCGAGCGGGCACCGGGCCGACGGCCCGGGCCGGGCTCCCGGAGTTGACAGCGGGGCCCGAAGCGCTCATCATTGAAGGTCGGCGCCGGCGAGGTCCGCGCGCGTCACGCCCGCACCTTAACAACTGAAGAGTGGTAGGAAACCACGCTCGGAGACGTGCGAGCGGACAAACCCTTCGGAACGATCGTGGTCGGCAACGACCGCGTTTCCTTCGGAGAGTTTGATCCTGGCTCAGGATAAACGCTGGCGGCGTGCATGAGACATGCAAGTCGTACGGACGGCCGGGGCTTGCTCCGGCCGTTAGTGGCGAACGGCTGAGTAACGCGTAGGTGACCTGCCCCGAAGTGGGGGATAACTGCCCGAAAGGGTGGCTAATACCGCATGTGGTGGCACGTTCGGTCGTGTCATCAAAGCCGCAAGGCGCTTCGGGAGGGGCCTGCGTCCGATTAGCTCGTTGGTGGGGTAACGGCTCACCAAGGCGATGATCGGTAGGTGGTCTGAGAGGACGATCACCCAGACTGGGACTGAGACACGGCCCAGACTCCTACGGGAGGCAGCAGTCGGGAATTTTGCGCAATGGGCGAAAGCCTGACGCAGCAACGCCGCGT
>JBHOQO010000121.1:0-30709 GCA_042408925.1 Chloroflexota bacterium
GCGGGCGGGCGCGGTGGGCGGGCGCGGCCGGTAGCGGGCGGGCGCGGTGGGCAGGCGCGGCGGGCTCCGTCGAGGAGCGCCGTCGGTATTCGGCGGGCGCCGTCGGCGGCCGTTACGTCGAGACCGGCCCGCGGGCGCCGCCGCCGGTCCCAAGGGCCGCCTCGAGCCGCTCGAGCCGGGCAACGAGGTCGCTCAAGGCGACGTCCTGGGCGGCGAGGTGGGCCTGGATCTGCTCGGCTTCGTGGAAGGCGGCCTCGGCGTCCCGGTACGTCATCTCGGCCCGCTTGTCGGCCGCCCGCGTCTGGATGTTTTGGCCGACCATGATGACCGAGAGCATGACCAGCTGGATGAAGGTCTGGCTTAGCCACTGGACGAAGCTGAGCACCCCTCCCCCGAACGCCTGGGGCAGGGCGATCAGGGCCAGGGCCGCGAAGGCGTAGGCGCACCACATCGTCCCGACGGCGGAGGTCAGGACGAGGGCAATGCGCCCGTTCAACCCGACGTGCTCGTCGGCGGACCGCGGCGGCCCGTGCCGGGCGCGCTCGGCGATCCGGGGATGGGGTCGGTGCTGGAAGGTCACGGCCATCGGGTTCGTCCTCCGTGGGTGGGTCGCCGAGGATCGTACGGCCCGGCGGCCAGGCGGTGTCGCGCGGGCGGCCCGGCGGTCGCGTGGGCGGCCCGGCGGTGTCCGGTGAGCAACCGGCGGTTTCGCGTGGGCAGCCTGCGGTTTCGCGTGGGCAGCCCGGCGAGTTCGCCGCCGCCAGCCGACAACCGCCCCCTCAGCCGGCCCGCCCGAGCGCGTACCGGACGAAGGCGAGGATCGACGGCCGCTGCCCGTACAGGAGGACCCCGGTCGCGTAGATCCGGATCGCCACGACGGCGACGATCGGAATCGTGGCCGCCAGCAGGCCGACCGAGAGGGCCAGCTCCCAGGATTCGACCCGACCCACCGAGAGCCGCGTCAGCATGACGAACGGGCTCCAGAACGGCACGTACGAGGCGAAGCGGATGAAGCCGGCCGTCCCGCCGGTGAGGGCGAGGACCGCCTGGAGGTACCCGGCGATGGCGATGAGGCTCAAGGGCAGCGAGATGACCTGGAGGTCTTCGGGTCGGCTGACGAGGGAGCCCGCCGCGGCGTAGATCAGGGCGTAGAGGGCGAACCCCAGGACGAAGAAGACGCCGAAGGCGAGGGTGAGCCCCGGCGAGAGGGCGACGAGGGAGCCGGCGAGGGAACCGCCGGGGCCGAAGAGCGCCTCCCCGAGCCGCTCCTGGGCGACGAGGGCGACGAGGGCCGGGACGAGGACGACGACGAACTGGAGCGCGCCGGCGAGCCCGATCCCGACGACCTTCCCGACGACGAGCTGGGCCGGCGAGGCGGCCCCGAGGAGGAGCTCCATGACCCGCCCCGACTTCTCGGCGACGACCCCCGCCGCGACCCACATCCCGTAGATGATCGTCGTGATGAAGACGAGGACGACGAAGACGATCCCCAGGATTCGGCGGCTGGCGAACTCGGCCCCGCCGAGCGGCACGCCCCCGGCCGTCGGGCCGCCGGCGGCGATGAGGTCGAGGCGGGGCATCTGGAAGGCGGGGCCGCCGGCCGGTCGGGCGTTCGCGGTCCAGTCGAGGATCGCGACGGCGAGGGCGCCCACCCCGACGAGCTGGGCGCGGTCGGCCCCGACGGTCTCACCGCTGTAAAAGGTGAAGGCCAGGCGCCCCGACGGCTCGCGCTCGACGACGAGGGCGGCATCGAGGAGGAGGTTTTCCACCTCGGCCCGGGTCGCGGCGGGATCGGTCCGCCGGACGAAGACGTACGGCGGGGTCGCTCCGCGCGGCCCGGTCAGGCCGCCGTTGAGGACGCCGTCGAGCACGGCCTGCGCTTCGGCGGCCAGGTCGTCGTCGGCGGTGACGACGGCGATCCGGAGCGAAGACCCGCGGTCGATCGCCCGGACGAAGATCGGGGTAAAGGCGACGACGACGGCGAGGGCGGCCAGGAAGGCCGTCGAGAGGAAGAAGAGGCGACTCCGGACGCGCTCTCGGAACTCGCGCCCGGCGACGATGGCGGCGTTCGGGACGAGGGGTTCGGCACGCTCGGGCTCCGGGGCGGGGGCGGGGACGGGGCCGGTCGGCCGACGCGGTTCCGGCACGACGGCTCCTCGCTCGACGCCGTTCATTCGGCCGCCTCCACCCGCCCGGCGACGAACGGGGCGTCCGCCCGCCGCGCCGCCGCCGACCCGTCGGCCTCGACGTCGACCGGGTGGCCGACGTGGTGGATGAAGACCTCTTCGAGGGACGCCTCGGTGAGCTCGAAGTGGCGGATCCGGAGGCCGTGGGCGATCGCCGCGGCAAGGACGGCGTCGGCGTCGGCATCGGTCGCGACCTCGATCTCGGCCCGATCGAGGCCGGGCCGGAGGAGCCGGGCGCCGGGCACGGTCGCCAGCCAGGCGAAGCGCCGATCAACCTGCTGCCCCGCCGCCCACTGCTGCCCGGCCGGCAGGTCAGCTCCGAGCGCCCTCCCCTCAAAACCGAGGCGCGCGGTCCGCCGCCCGATCGAGCGCTTGACGTCCCGGATCGGCCCGCCGACGACGACCCGTCCGCGGTCGATGATCGCGACGGCTTCGCAGAGGGTCTCGACGGTCTCGAGCTGGTGGGTCGAGAAGACGATGGTCTTGCCCCGCTCGCGGAGTTCGAGGATCGCCTCGCGGAGGAGGACGACGTTGACCGGGTCGAGGCCGGTGAAGGGCTCGTCGAGGAGGAGGACGGGCGGGTCGTGGAGGATCGCTGCGACGAGCTGGACCTTCTGTTGGTTGCCCTTCGAGAGTTCCTCGGCAGGGCGGTCGGCCAGCTCCGGGATGCGGAAGCGCCGGAGCCAGGCCGTGGCTTCGCGGCGGGCGCGGTCGGCCGCCAGCCCGTGGAGACGGCCGAAGAAGACGAGCTGGTCGAGGACGGTCATCTTCGGGTAGAGGCCGCGCTCCTCGGGGAGGTAGCCCCAGGTCCGGCGCGGCAGGCTCGTCGAGGGTCGGCCGTCCCAGAGGACGCGGCCGTCGTCGGCCCGGAGCACGCCGAGGACGATCCGCATCGTCGTGGTCTTGCCGGCTCCGTTCGAGCCGAGGAAGCCGAAGAGGGCGCCGGCGGGGACCTCGAAGCTGAGGCCGTCGAGGGCGGTGACGGAGCCGAACCGCTTCCGGAGGCCGTCGAGGACGAGGCTCACGGCCGGAGGATAGCGCTCTCGGACCGGCGAGGGCCATCGGCCGATGGTCCGGGTCTCGTCCGCCCGGCCTGGGTGGTCCGTGCCGTCACCGCCGGCCCCGGCCCTGACCCCCGGCCCGACCGTGGGCCCCAGCCCCTACCCGACCGCGGGCCCGACCGTGGGCCCGACCGCTACCCGACCGCGGGCCCGACCGGTACCCGACCGTGGGCCCGACCCCCAACCCGGCTCCCGGCCCGGGGCGATCCTCGGCGTCCAGTTCGGCGGGCAGGACCGGGCAGGACGGCGCCGGCCCGGCCGCCGCGTCCGGGGCCCTAGAATGCGGCCATGAGCGACACCGCCCCGGTGACCGGCAGATCCGCTGCTGCGAAGTCCGCCGACACCGCCTCAGGAGCCACGACGCGGCCGCTCCGGATCCACGCCGACCGGGCGACGGGGACGCTCGCCATCGTCTGGGCCGACGGCCACGGGACGACCTACGACGCCGCGACGCTCCGGCGGCTCTGCCCCTGTGCCTACTGCCGCGGCGAGGGCGGCCTGCCGGGCTGGCTCGACGGGAACCCCGCCTTCAGCCCCGCCCAGATCCAGCTCGTCGACGTCGCGCTCGTCGGCCAGTACGCGCTGAAGCCGACGTGGGGCGACGGCCACGACACGGGCTTCTACACGTTCGCCCTCCTCCGGGAAGCCTGCCCCTGCGAGGCCTGTGCGGCAGCCCGGTCGGGCTGAAGAACGCTCGCCTCGGATCTCGCGGGGCCGAGTCGGTTCGACGTCGCGTCCTAGCTTCCGGCCGTCCGCGATGACGCCGTAGCTGGACACTTGGCGGCGTCCGGGGTTCCGGCCGTCCGCGATGACGCCGTAGCTGGACACTTGGCGGCGTCCGGGGTTTCGGCCGTCCGCGATGACGCCGTGGCTGGACACTTGGCGCGCGGGCCACCGCCTTCCGGCCCGGATGACGCCGTAGCTGGACGTTTCAGCCGTCGGGCACGTATGCCAGCCGAAATGTCCAGCCAGGGCGTCACGGTGGACACCCGGGGGGACGCTCGGCCGAGATGTCCAGCCAGGGCGTCATCACGAACTCCGGGGCGCGAAATGTCCAGCCAGGGCATCACGGCCGGCACCGGGCAGGGCGGGCAGCCGAAATGTCCAGCCAGGGCGTCATCACGAACTCCGGGGCGCGAAATGTCCAGCCAGGGCGTCACGGCCGGCACCGGGCAGGGCGGGCGGCGCGAAATGTCCAGCCAGGGCGTCACGGGCGCGGCCGGCCCCCCGCCCGGCTTCGGCGCCGCGCGCGAGCAGGGCCGCCGCCGGCCCGTGCTAGCATCGGCACTCACCCGGCGTTCGCGAGCCCGCAGCGGGCCGCGAGCCCGCAGCGGGCCGCGATCCAGGGCGGACCCGCGCCACCGGGAACGACGACGCCGGAGACGACATCGGGGTGCGGACACGAATGAGGGCCATCGAGACCGGCGACAGCACCACCCGGCACGCGAAGCTCGGCCCAGTTGCAGAAGCGGCCCGGGCCCCCGCCCCGCCTGCCGTCCACCCCGCCCCGCCTGCCGTCCACCCCGCCCAGGCAACCCATGCCCCGGCCCCCGCCGCCCGGGCCCCCCGGCCCCGCGGCCGCCCAGCTCCCTCCCCGTACATCAACCGCGAGCTCTCCTGGCTCGAGTTCAACGCCCGCGTCCTCCACGAGGCCCGCGACGAACGCAACCCCCTCCTCGAGCGGGCCAAGTTCCTCGCCATCTTCGCCTCGAACCTCGACGAGTTCTTCCAGGTCCGCGTCGCCGGCCTCCGCCAGCAGATCCGCGCCGGCTCCACCCGCCCCAGCCCCGACGGCCGCACCCCCGCCGAGCAGCTCGCCGCCGTGCGGGCCCGCGTCCTCGAACTCGTCGCCGAGCAGTCGGCCATCTTTGCCGCCCTGCGGGCCGAGCTCGCCGCCGCGGGCGTCGCCATCGTCGACTACGCCGACGTCCCCGAGCACCACGAGCGGCTCCGGGCCCGCTTCCTCGAGGAGATCTTCCCCGTCCTCACACCCCTCGCCGTCGACCCCGGGCACCCGTTCCCGTACATCAGCACCCTCAGCCTCTCGATCGCCGTCAACCTCCGCGACCCCGAGACCGGCGAGCTCCGCTTCGCCCGGGTCAAGGTCCCACCGATCCTGCCCCGACTCCTCGAGATCGAGCGACACCGCTTCGTCCTCATCGACCAGGTCATCGAGGCGAACCTCGACACCCTCTTCTCCGGGATGGAGATCGTCGAGCACCACCTCTTCCGCGTCACCCGGAACGCCGACATCGCCATCGAGGAGGACGAAGCCGACGATCTCCTCCTCGCCATCGAGGAGGAGCTCCGCCGCCGCCGCTTCGGCGAAGCCGTCCGCCTCGAGGTCGAGCGCTCGATGCCCGAGCACACCCGCGCCCTCCTCCTCAAGGGGATCGGCCTGACCGAGGACGACTGCTACGCGATCAGCGGCATGCTCGACCACACCGCCCTCTGGCAGCTCACGGCCATCGATCGCCCGGATCTGAAGTACCCGACCTGGACCCCCGTCGTGCCGCCCCGCCTCGTCCCGCCCGACGACGACGAGCCGGTCGACGTCTTCGCCGCGATCCGGGCCGGCGACATCCTCGTCCACCACCCGTACGAGAGCTTCGCCGCCTCCGTCGAGCGCTTCATCGCCCAGGCCGCGGACGACCCCGAGGTCCTCACGATCAAGCAGACCCTCTACCGAACCTCGGGCGATTCGCCGATCGTCCACACCCTCATCCGGGCCGCGGAACAGGGCAAGCAGGTCGTCGTCCTCGTCGAGATCAAGGCCCGCTTCGACGAGGAGGCGAACATCATCTGGGCCCGCAAGCTCGAGCAGGCCGGGGCCCACGTCGTCTACGGCCTCGTGGGGCTCAAGACCCACAGCAAGACGGCCCTCGTCGTCCGCCGCGAGGGCTCGATCCTCCGCCGCTACGTCCACATCGGGACCGGGAACTACAACCCCCGGACCGCCCGCCAGTACGTCGACCTCGGCCTCCTCTCGTGTCGGCCGGAGCTCGGCGCCGACGTCACCGATCTCTTCAACGTCCTGACGGGCCTCTCCCGCCAGCGAACCTTCCGCCGCCTCCTCGTCGCCCCCTTGAACCTCCGGACCCGCTTCCTCGAGCTCGTCGACCGCGAGATCGCCCACGCCCGGGAGGGCCGGCCGGCGCGGATCGTCCTCAAGGTGAACGCCATCGTCGACCCGCCGGTCATCGAAGCCCTCTACCGGGCGAGCCGGGCCGGCGTCGAGATCGACTGCATCGTCCGGGGGATCTGCTCGCTCTGGCCGGGCCTGCCGGACGTGTCGGAGCGGATCCGGGTCCGCTCGATCATCGGCGAGTTCCTCGAGCATTCCCGGATCTTCGGCTTCGCGAACGGCGGCCAGGAGGAGTGGTACATCGGCTCGGCCGACCTCATGGACCGCAACCTCGACCGGCGGGTCGAGGCCGTCGTCCCGATCGAGGATCCCGAGGCCCGGGCCCGCCTCGCCGAGATCGTCGAGGTCATGCTCGCCGACGACCGCCGCTCGTGGCAGCTCTGCCCCGACGGGGTCTGGCGACGGACCGAGGAGCTCCAGGGCCGGGCCGGAACCATCGACACGTTCCAGGCCCTCAAGGCCCGAGCCCTCGCCGCGAGCGCCGCAGCGACCCGACCCCGACGCCCCCGGGCCGGCGCCGGCTCCCTCGATCCCCGGGCGTAGGGTGCCGAAGGCGCCGGGCCTCGAGTCGACCGTCGGCATGGCGACGCGCGTCGAACACGAGCTCAAGTACCGGGTCCACGACCGAGCGGCGGCCGAACGCCTCCTCGCCGCCCCGGACCTCGCCGGGCTGACGGCCGTCGGCCCGCTCCGGACCGTCCAGATGGAGGACCGCTACGTCGACACGACCGACGGCGCCCTCGCCCGGGCCGGGTACGCCGCCCGGATCCGCCACGAGCCGGGCACGACCCTCGTCTCCGTCAAGGCGCTGCAGCGCGGCGAGCACCCCCTCGCCGCCCTCCACCGCCGCGAGGAGCTCGAAGGCCCGGCCGACCGCGCCGCCCCGCCCGTCGACTGGCCGCCGTCGGCCGCCCGCTCGCTGATCCTGGAGCTGGCCGGCGACGCCCCCCTCGTCGAGATCGTGACGATCCGCCAGCTCCGCCGCCGACGCGCCTTCGCGGACGCGACCGGCGCGACCGCCGCGACCGGCGCGACCGGCGAGCCGGCCGAGCTCGAGGCAAGCCTCGACGACGTCGACGTCGTCAGCCACGGCGACGTCGTCGCCCGCTTCACCGACCTCGAGATCGAGCTCCGCACCGGCGACCCCGAGACCCTCACCCGGGTCGCGGCAGCCCTGGATCGAGAGCCGGGCCTGGAACCCGCGACCGGGTCGAAGTACGAGGCCGCCCTCCTCGCCCTTGGACGCCCGGCCTGGGCCGTCGGGGCCGCCCGGCGCACCACGGTCGAGACGCTCCCCGCGCACCCCGAGGGAGGCGATGAGCCGAGGCCGCCGGCGGTCCCACCGGAGCCCTCCGCCCCCGACCGCCGCCGCGACCTCCTCGCCACGGTCGGCAAGTCGCCCGGCGTGACCGCCGCCGACACCGTCGCCGAAGCCGGCCGCAAGGTCCTCCGCTTCCACTTCGCCCGCCTCCTCGCCGCCGAGGGCGGTACCCGCTCCGGCGCGGATCCGGAGGACCTCCACAAGATGCGGGTCGCGACGCGCCGCCTCCGCGCCGCCTGGCGGATCTTCGGCGACGCCTACCTCCCCGACCGGACCCGCCGCTTCCCGCGCGAACTGCGGGCCCTCGGCCGACGCCTCGGGGCCGTCCGCGACCTCGACGTCCTCATCGACGGCCTCGAGACGTACCGGGCGACCCTCCCGCCCGAGGAGGCGGCGGCCCTCGGTCCTCTCCTGGGCGCCTGGCGCCGGCGTCGAGACGCCGCCCGGGCGGACCTCCTCGCCGAGCTCGATTCGGCGGGCTACCGGCGCTTCGTCGCCGCCTTCGAGGTATTCGTGACGACCGAAGGCGCCGCCGTCCGACCGGTCCCGACGACCGTCCCGCACCACGTCCGCGACACCGCGCCCTCGCGGATCTGGCGGGCCCACGAGCGGGTTCGCGCCTACGAGGGCGTCCTTCCCTGGGCGGACACCGCCACGCTCCACGAGCTCCGGATCGCGGCGAAGTGGCTCCGCTACGCCATCGAGTTCGTCCGCGAGGCCCTCGGCCCCGGGGTCGGACCGCTCGTCGAGGGGATCGTCGGCCTCCAGGACCACCTCGGCCTCCTCCACGACGCCGACGTCGCCGCCGAGCTGACCCGGCGCTTCCTCGTCGACGAGGGGGCGCAGCTGGCCACGGCCGAGCGCGACGCCGTCGGCCGCTACCTCGTCTCCCGCCAGCGCGAGCTGGCCCGCCTCCGGCGGTCGGCCCTGGCACCCTGGCGCCGGGTCGCCGGCCTCGGCTTTCGGCGGACCCTCGCCCGGGAGCTGGCGAGGCTCTGAGCACCGGGCGGGTCGAGGTGACGCCCGCCGAGGGCCTCCCGCCCGCGGACCCTCACTCCGCCCCGCCGACGAGGGCCGGCAAGCGGTCCCGCCAGGCCCGACCCGTCCGAGCCAGCGCCAGGACCAGCCCCTCGCGAAGGCTCGCCCCCGAGATCTCCGCCGCCGAAATCCCGTAGTGCTCGAAGAAGGCGAGGAGGATGGCTGCCCCGGCGAGGAGGACCCTGGCCCGCGCCGGTCGAAGGGCGTAGCGCTCGGCGACGGCCTCGGCCGGGCTCCCGAGCAGGACCCGGATCGCCGCGTCGACGAGGCCCGGCGTCAGGGTCCGCCCGGCGTCGTCAGCCGTGATCCCGTCCGGAACGATCCGCCCGAGGTTCGTTGCCGTGCCGCCGACGAAGACGAGCCGCTCCGGCCGACCCCGCGGCGCGGCGGCAACGAGGGCCCGGGCCCGCTCCCGGAGGAGCGACCACTCGCGGCGGCTCGGCGGGTCGTGCCGGACGATCGCCGCCGTCAGCCGCGCCGAGCCGAGGGGGAGCCCGACGCAGACCGGCCGAGCGCCCGGCCGGGCCTCGACGACCTCGCTGCTCCCGCCCCCGACGTCGACGACGACGAGCTCCTGTTCGGGCCGCCGGCCGCCCGTGACCCCGAGGAGCGTGAGGAGCCCCTCCTCCTCGTGGGAGCAGACCGCGAGCGGGACCCCGCTGGCGCGCTCGATCTCGACGACGACCCGTGCCGCGTCCGCCGACCGCCGGAGCGGCTCGGTCCCGACGAGGGCGATCTCCTCGGCTCCGAGCGAACGCGCCGCGGCCACCTGACCGAGGAGCGTCTCGACGAGGGCGGCCCGCAGCTCCCGGCCCAGCCAGCCCCGCTCGGCGGCCTCGCCGAGCCCGAGGAACACCGATTCGTCGAGGACGACGCGGAGCCCGGCCTCGCCGACCCGGGCGACGAGGAGGTGGACCGAGTTCGAACCGGCATCCGCCGCGGCGACGACCGGCTCGACTCCGGGCTCCCCCCTTCGCCCCGTCATCGCCGGCGCCTCATCGCCCGCCTCGAACTCCGCCGCAGGCGTTTACCGACCGGAACCATTCCGTTAACCGTCCGCCAACACGCCATTCACGGTCGGGTCCGAGATTCTGGGTGGCCAACGACGCGATCGCGTGGCCGAGACCCCTGGCCGGCCCCCGCGGCCCACCGAGGCAGCAGGCCGGACCCGTAGCCGGACCCCGTAGGAGGATCCATCGCGTGACCGCAACGATGTCGCACGCTCACGAGACTGCCACGAACGGCACGCCGCCGCCTCGCCGACCGCGACCGCGCCATCGGCGGGTGCGCCCCGGGCTCGGGGCCCTGGCCCTCGCCGCCGTCCTCGCAGCCGGCGCCTGCACGAGCGTCGGCGGCTCCGGCTCCTCGACCCAGCCGAGCGGATCGCCGGCAACGCCCGCCTCGGGCGAGAGCGCGGCCCCGTCCTTCCAGGCCGGCGCCATCCAGATCAACGGCGCCGGCGCCACCTTCCCCTACCCGCTCTACAGCCGCTGGTTCTACGAGTACGCCTTCGTCGACCCGAGCGTGAAGTTCAACTACCAGTCGATCGGCTCGGGTGGGGGCATCAAGCAGATCACCGAGCGGACCGTCGACTTCGGCGCCTCGGACGCCATCCTCACCGAGGAGCAGCGGGCCGCCGCCCCGGGCCTCCAGATGTTCCCGACGGTGGCCGGCGCCGACGTCGTCGTCTACAACGTCGCCGCCCTCAAGGACGCCCCGGCCCTGACCCTCGACGGAACGACGGTGGCGAACATCTTCCTCGGCCGGATCACGAAGTGGAACGACCCGGCCATCGCCGCCCTCAACCCCGGCGTCCCGCTCCCCGACCAGGACATCATCGTCGTCCATCGCTCCGACGGATCGGGCACGACCTTCATCTTCACCGACTACCTCTCGAACGTCAGCCCCGACTGGAAGGCCCAGGTCGGCAACGCGACCTCGGTCCAGTGGCCGGTCGGGCTCGGCGGCAAGGGCAACGAGGGCGTCGCCGGGACCCTCAGCCAGAACGACGGCGCCATCGGCTACGTCGAGCTCGCCTACGCGATCCAGAACAAGCTCGCCATCGCCAAGCTCAAGAATGCCGCCGGGAACGTCGTCGAGCCGTCCATCGAGACGACCCAGGCCGCCATGGCCGACTTCGGGGGCCAGATGCCCGAGACCCTCGCCCGCTCGATCGTCAACGCCCCCGGCGCCAACTCCTGGCCGATCGCCGGCTACACGTACCTCCTCATCTACATGGATCAGTCGGACTGCACGAAGGGCAAGAAGCTCGTCGAGTTCCTCAACTGGGCCCTGACCGACGGCTCGACGTTCGCCACCGACCTCGAGTACGTCCCGCTCCCCGAGAACGTCCGGAGCCAGGTCCTCGACAAGGCCGGCCAGATCACCTGCAACGGTCAGCCGCTCCGCTGAACCCACCTGAGCACCATCCGGGCCAGCGCGAACCCGATCGACGCCCTGGAGCCCTTCGGCCGCGTGGTTCGTCGCCCGTCCTCCTCCGCTCTCCTCCTCCCAGGCACCGGCGCCAGGCTCCGGCGCCGGTGCCCCACCATCGCCCCCACCGTATCATCGAGACGACTGCCGTGACGACCGGGTCGAGCATCCCCCTCCAGCACCGCGCCCCGAAGGCCCCCCTGGCGGCCGGCGGGCGCCTCGCCGCGCTCTGGCAACACGGCGACCGGCTCTACCGCCTCGTCCTCGTCCTCTCGGGCGCCGCCCTCGTCGCCCTCGTCGTTGCCATCGCCTGGCAGCTGTGGCTGAATTCGGCGCTCTCTCGCGACGCCTTCGGCCTCGCCTTCATCTGGACGAGCGTCTGGGACCCCGCCATCGAGAAGGCCTTTGGCGCCCTGCCGTTCATCCAGGGGACCCTCGTCACCTCGTTCTTGGCCCTCCTCCTGGCCGTCCCCGTCGGCCTCGGCACGGCGATCTTTTTGAGCGAGCTCGCCCCGCGCTGGCTCGCCGTCCCGGCGGGCTTCCTCGTCGAGCTCCTCGCCGCGGTCCCGAGCGTCGTCTTCGGGCTCTGGGGCCTCTTCGTCCTCATCCCGACCGTCGTCCGGCCCATCGGCGGGCTCCTGAACGCCGGCCTCGGCTTCATCCCCCTCTTCGAGGGCCCCGTCTTCGGGCCCAGTCGCCTTGCCGCCGGGATCCTCCTGGCAACGATGATTCTCCCGACGATCACCGCGATCAGCCGCGACGTCCTGCGGGCGATCCCGACGAGCCAGCGCGAGGCGGCCCTCGCCCTCGGAGCGACCCGCTGGGAGGTCGTCTCCCAGGTCCTCATCCCATACGGTCGGTCCGGCATCCTCGGCGGCACGATCCTCGGCCTCGGGCGCGCCCTCGGCGAGACGATGGCCGTCACGATGGTGATCGGCAACAACCTCGACCTGAGCGCCTCGCTCCTCCACCCCGGCTACACGATGGCCTCGATCATCGCCAACGAGTTCACCGAGGCGACCTTCGACCTCTATCTGAGCGCCCTCATCGAGATCGGGCTCGTCCTCTTCGGGATCACCCTCGTCATCAACGCCGGCGCCCAGCTCCTGATCTGGCGGGTCGGCCGGCGCCACGGGGGAGGGCTCCGATGACCGGCGCGCGGCCGACCATCGCCGCCTCGCCCGGCCTCCTACGCCGCCGACGCCTGACGAGCCGGGTCATGCTCGGCCTCACGGGTCTCGCCGCTGCCCTCGCGGTCATTCCCCTCGTCTGGATCGTCGCCTACGTCGTCGCCCAAGGGGCGAGCCAGATCAGCCCGGAGTTCCTTCTCTCGCTCCCGACCCCGGTCGGCGTCCCGGGCGGCGGGATCGGCAACGCCATCGTCGGGTCGGCCCTCGTCGTCGGGATCGCCACCCTGATCGCCACCCCCCTCGGCCTCCTGGCGGGCCTCTACGCCGCAGTGGCGACCCGCGGCCGAGTCGGCCTCATCATCCGCTTCGCCACCGACACCCTTGCCGGCGTCCCCTCCATCGTCGTCGGGATCGTCGCCTACACCCTCGTCGTCCGGCCCCAGGGACACTTCTCGGCGTTCTCGGGCTCGATCGCCCTGGCGATCATCATGCTCCCGACCATCGTCCGCTCCACCGAGGAGATGGTCCGGCTCGTCCCCCGCCCCCTTCGGGAAGCGTCCCTCGCCCTCGGGGCGTCCGAGTGGCGAACGAGCGCCCGCATCCTCCTCCCGGCGGCCTTCTCCGGCATCCTGACCGGGCTCATGCTTGCCGTCGCCCGGGCGGCCGGCGAAGCAGCGCCGATGCTCTTCACCGCCTTCGGGAACCCGTTCTTCAGCGCCAGCCTCGACGAGCCGATCGCCACCCTGCCCCACACGATCTACGTCTACGCGATTTCGCCGTACGAGGACTGGCAGGCCAAGGCGTGGGCCACGGCCCTCGTCCTCGTCGCCCTCGTCCTCGCCCTGAACGTCGTCGCGCGGAGCTTCGCCGGCTGGCGGAGCCGGCGCCTGGCGACGGGTGCCCGGTGAGGACCGACGACCCATGACCCACGACCGCGAGCCCGAGATGCCGCTGCACGAGACCGCGACCGCGGCGGGCCCGACGACGACCGCCCGCCCCCTCTCGGTCCGACCCGAGGTCGGCCCGCGACCGACCCTTGCCCCGGGACGAGACGATCACCGCGAGGCGCCGTCGTCACCGCCGCCGTCGAGGCTCCAGATCCGGAACCTCTCGGTCTGGTACGGCGCCTTCCGGGCGCTCCGCGACATCGACCTCGACATCGCCGACCGGGCGATCACCGCGATCATCGGCCCCTCGGGCTGCGGGAAGTCGACGCTCCTGCGCTCGATCAACCGGATGACCGACCTCGTCCCGAACGCCCGGGCCGAGGGCCGGATCCTCCTCGACGGCGAGAACCTCCTCGATCCGGGGGTCGACGTCGTCGCCGTCCGGCGACGGATTGGGATGGTCTTCCAGCAGCCGAACCCGTTCCCGAAGTCGGTCTACGACAACGTTGCCTACGGCCCCCGCCTCTACGGGGTCCGGGGCCGCGCCCTCGACGAGGTGGTCGAGCGGAGCCTCCGGGCCGCCGCCCTCTGGGACGAGGTGAAGGACAAGCTCCGCCAGTCCGCCTACGCCCTCTCGGGCGGCCAGCAGCAGCGCCTTTGCATCGCCCGGGCTCTCGCCGTCGAACCCGAGATCGTCCTCATGGACGAGCCGACCTCGGCCCTCGACCCGCGCGCGACGCTTGGGATCGAACAGCTCATGGCCGACCTCAAGGCGCGGTACACGATCATCATCGTCACCCACAACATCCAGCAGGCGGCCCGGATCAGCGACTACACGGCCTTCCTGTCGATGGGCGAGGATCGAGCCGGGTACCTCGTCGAGTACGATGTCACGGCGACGCTGTTCACGAACCCGAGGAACCGGCTCACCGAGGACTACATCTCCGGGCGGTTCGGTTGAGGAAGGGATCCGAGGCATGACCGACGACGCGACGACGCCGCTCGAAGGGTACGACCCGCCGCCTTCGAGTCAACCGGATCCGACCCGCCTCGACGAGTGGACCGCCCGCCTCCTCGCCGAGGTGGAACCCGAACGACCCGCTCCGCCCGAGCCCGGGACGCGCGAGGCCCTCGACCGGGAGGAGCAGCAGATCAAGGACGAGGTCCTCCGGATGGGGGCCCTCGTCGAGGAAGCGATCCGCCGGGCCGGGCGGGCCCTCGAAGCCCACGACGCCGAGGCCGCCCTCGCCGTCATCCGCGACGACGCCGCCGTCAACGAGGCCCAGCGGGCGATCACGAAGCTCATCGTCGTGACGATCGCCACCCAGCAGCCGGTCGCTCGCGACCTCCGCTACCTCTTGACCCTCGACCACGTCGCCTACGAGCTCGAGCGGATGGGCGACCACGCCGCCTCGGTGGCGAAGCAGGTGATCAAGCTCGCCCCGGAGCCGCCGCTGAAGCGCTACGTCCACCTCCCCGAGATGGCCGAGCGGGCGGCGAACCTCGTCCACGGGATCCTCCGGGCCCTCGTCGACCAGGACGCCGCCCGGGCGCGGGAGGTGGCGACCGAGGACGACGCCATCGACCACCTCTACCACGCCACCTTCGACGAGGTCGTCGAGCTCATGCGCCGCGACCCGGCGAACGTCGAGCGGGGTGCCCGGATCATCATCGCCTCTCATTACCTGGAGCGGATCGGGGACCGGGCGACGAATATCGCCGAGGACGTCGTCTACCTCGTGACCGGCCAGGTCGAGGACCTGAACCCGTGACCGCGCCTGATCGTCTCGTCGCTCGACCCGCCGAGGGCGTCGCCTCCGAGTCCGCTCCCGGCGCGCCGCGGCACCGCCCGATCCGCGTCCTCTTCGTCTGCACCGGCAACTCGGCCCGGAGCATCCTCGCCGAGGCGCTGCTTCGGGCGAGGGGCGGCCCCGACTTCGAAGTCCACTCGGCCGGCACCGAGCCGAAGGGCCTCCATCCCCTCACCCTGCGGGCCCTCGAAGAGGCCGGCATCCCGACCGAGGGGCTCCGGAGCAAGTCGGTGGCCGAGTACCTCGGGCAGCGCTTCGACTACGTCATCACCGTCTGCGACCGCGCCCGCCAGGTCTGCCCCGTCTTCCCCGGCGAGCACGCATCGCTCCACTGGGGCTACGAGGACCCGGCCGCGGTCGAGGGGCCCGAAGCGGTCCGCCTCGCCGCCTTCCGCCAGACGCTCACGGCGATGGCCGAACGGATCGACCGGTTCGTCACCCTCGCCCGTCGAGCGCGGAGCGAAGGGCAGCTCGCCCACGTCGAGTGACCGACGCCGGATGAGGCCCCCGAACGGGGCCGGTGCGCGGCTGCACCGGCCGGGGTAGGATCGCCGCCATGCCCGTCGAGCTCCTCCTCGTCCGCCACGCCGACGCCGGCGACCCGGCCGCCTACCCCGGCCCCGACGATGCTCGCCCGATCTCGGCCAAGGGCCGCCGCCAGGCCGAACGGCTGGCTGCCTTCCTCGCCGAGCACGGGATCCGTCCGGACGTCATCGTCAGCTCGCCGAAGGCCCGGGCCGAGCAGACGGCCCGGATCCTCGCCGAGGCGCTCGGGATGCCGGTCGTCCTCGACGAGCGGCTCGCCTCGGGCTTCGGCCCGGCCGAGCTCCTCGAGCTCCTGGCCGCCCACGGCGACCCCCGCCGGCCCCTCCTCGTCGGCCACGATCCCGACTTCAGCGACCTCGCCTCCAGCCTCTGCGGCGGCGACGTCGACCTCAAGAAGGGCGCCTTCGCCCGGATCGACTTCGACGGCCCGCCGGTGGCGGGCTCGGGGCGGCTCCGGTGGCTCGTCCCGCCGGACCTGTTGAGGGGCGCAGCCCGCCTCGACGTCGGATCCTGAGGCGCAGCGGGGGCCGTTCCCCCGGCGCGCCCCGTCGGTTTCGTGCACCGGCTGCACGCGTCGGGCCGGCCGCGGCCGGCGGGGAGGGACCGCTCCCCGACGGCCCGTCGGTTTCGTGCACCGGCTGCACACCCGCCGCAGGGGCGTGCACGGGGTGCACATCCTGGCGGCTTCGGGCACCGCGCGGGTCGCTGGCGTGCACCCGCCGCACGATTCCGACCGCCCCGCGGGCGCTCGCCCGCCGACCTGCCGCCGGCGTGCACCCCATTCACAGAATCGGCATGGCAGCGGCCCGGGCAGCCGCAGCGGATGCCAGAATGTGCACCGGCTGCACGCGCCGGTCCGAGCCCCGGGTCGCGGCGGATACGATTGGCCGAATGAGCGACGAACCCGCGCCCCGACCGGGACCCCGCGACCGGGACACAACCGCACGGACGGCCGCGCCGCGCGCCGAGCTCGACTGGCTCTTCTGGGACGAGCGCCGGTCGGCCGGCCGCACGATCGCGGAACTGGAGGCGGAGATCGAGGAGCTGCGTCGATCCGGCCGGCGGCGGCGCCTCCTCGAGCTCGCCCGCCGCTTCGTCGAGCGCGGTCGAGGCCGGGACACGATCCGCCTCTTCCGGCCCGACGAGATCCGGGCGGTCCTCGACGAGATCGAGCGGTCGCCTCGGGCCCGGCGGTTCGTCGATCCCCTCCGGATCCGGATGTACGAGCGGTTCCTCGGCGAGCAGGAGGCCGGGCGATGACGGAAGACCCGGCCTGCTATGCGAGCCCGAGCCAGCGGACACTCCTCGCCCGCTGCTTCGCGACCGGCCTCCTCGACGGCTTCTTCCTGACCGGCGGGACGTGCCTCTCGGTCTTCTACCTCCACCACCGCGTGTCGCGCGACCTCGACCTCTTCACCGTCGACGACCGCGACCTGACGGAGATCGCCGACCCGCTCGGGGCGATCCTGCGACCCGCGCGGACGATCGCGAGTGCGGAGCGGTACTGGTCGGCCGTCGTCGAGGACGTCCGGATCGATCTTGTCGTCGACCCGCTCTCCTCGCCCGGGCCTCGGCCGACGGTCGAGATCGAGGGGACGTCGGTCCCCGTCGACGTCCTCGAGAACATCGGACCGAACAAGCTCTCGGCCCTCGTCTCGCGCGGTGCCGCCCGCGACGCCGTCGACTGCTACCTCCTCTACCGGGCCGACCTCGACCGCTTCCGGGCCGACTACGGGGCCGCCGTCGCCCGGGACGCGCTCCTCGAGGACGACCTCTACGCCCGCGAGCGGTTCCTCGAGCTCGCCGAGGACGCTCCCGGCATCGTCGCCGCTCTCACCCTCGACCTCCGGGTCACCATCGACCCGGCCGACCTCGCGGCGGCCTTCCGGGCCCTCGCCGACGCCGTCCCGCAGGTCCGCTCCGCCTAGCCCGATCGCCCGAACCTCCGCCGGCCATCGGACCCACCACGTCGGCACGACCCGCGTCGTCCCGGCCGACCAGCCCGATCGACGAAACCCCGGTCCCGGCCGACCTCGACCCCGCCGCCCACAGCCCCGCCGCCCACAGCCCCGCCGCCGACGGCAACCGTCCGGCCGTTGACAGACCGACCGTCGGTCTGTTATACCGACCGTCGACATGGCTCCCAGGCGGGTCGACGTCGCCGTCCGTGCGGCACGCCGCGACGAGTTCATCGAGGCCGGCCGGCGCCTCATCCAGACGCGCGGCTACGACGGCTTCAGCATCGAGGACCTCCTGGCCGAGGTCGGCGCCTCGAAGGGCGCCTTCTACCACTACTTCGACTCCAAGCCCGCCCTCCTCGAGGCGATCGTCGAGCGCTTCGCCGAGACGGTCCTCGCCGCGGCGGCCGACGTCGTCGCCGACCGCGACCTCCGGGCCGTCGAGAAGCTCCAGCGCTACTTCCGCACGATCGGCCTGCGCAAGACCCAGGACCGCGATTTCCTCGAGAAGCTCCTCCGGGTCTGGTACTCCGACGAGAACGCGATCGTTCGCGAGAAGACCCGCCGCCAGACGATCCGGCTCGTGGCGCCGAACGTCGCCGCGATCATCCGGCAGGGCATCGCCGAAGGGGACATGCACCTTGCCGACCCCGACGCCATGGCCCGGGTCGTCCTCGCCCTCATCCTCGACGCCGGCGACGAGGCCGGCGAGCTCTACCTCGCCCGCCGGGACGGCACGGCCGGCCTCGAGCAGGTCCGGGCCCGCCTGACGACGTACACCGCCGCCATCGAGCGGGTCCTCGGTCTCGAGCCCGGCAGCCTCCAGCTCGTCGACGAGGCGACGCTCCGAGCCTGGTTCGGATGAGCTCGACGCGGCAGCCGCGAGATCGCAGTGCGCACGACCGCCACCGACGCTGAACGAAGGAGGCCGTCATGGCCGCAGTCATCGAAACCGAGAAGCTGACGAAGTACTACGGGAAGCACCGCGGGATCGTCGACGTCGACCTGGCGGTCGAAGAAGGCGAGGCCTTCGGCTTCCTCGGCCCGAACGGGGCCGGGAAGACGACGACGATCCGCCTCCTCCTCGACCTGATCCGCCCGACCTCGGGCCGGGCGAGGGTCTTCGGCATCGAGACGACCGTCGACCCGGGCGCCGTCCACCGCCGGATCGGCTACCTGCCGGGCGAGTTCGCCCTCTACGACAACCTGACCGGCGGCCAGATCCTCACCTACTTCGCGAACCTCCGAGGCGGCGTTGACCGGCGCTACCAGGAGGAGCTCATCGCCCGCCTCGACGTCGACCCGAGCCGGAAGTTCCGCGAGTACTCGCGGGGGAACAAGCAGACGATCGGCCTCGTCATCGCCCTCCAGCATCGGCCCGATCTCCTCCTCCTCGACGAGCCGACGGCCGGCCTCGACCCGCTCATCCAGCAGGAGTTCTACGCCGTCATCCGGGAGGCGAAGGCCGAGGGCCGGACCGTCTTCCTCTCCTCGCACATCCTCTCCGAGGTCGAGAAGACGTGCGACCGGGTAGCGATCATCCGGGAAGGGCGCCTCGCCCGGGTCGATCGGACCGACGCCCTTCGCGACCTCGCCCACCACACCGTCGAGATCGTCTTCCACGGCGGGCGCCCGCCGGCCGAGGAGTTCTCGGCCCTGCCCGGCGTGACCGACGTCGTCGCCGAGGATCACCTGCTCCGGATGCGGGTCGTCGGGAACATCGGGCCGGTAGTCCGGACGGCGGCGAAGTACGACATCGCCGACTTCGTCAGTCGCGAGCCGTCCCTCGAGGAGATCTTCCTCGCCGAGTACGGCCGCACGGCGGTCGAGGTGAGCGCCCGATGACGAGCCTCGGTCGAACTTGGCCCGGCCCCTCGGTCTGGAGTCGCCTCTACGGCTTCGGCAGCGTCTTTGCCAAGACGATCCGGGATTCGCGACGGGCGACGATCATCGCCGCCGCCTTCCTCGGGCTCGTCTTCCTCGGGGTCAGCAAGGCGATCGTCACCGAGTTCAACACGCCCGAATCGCGGGCCGAGATCGACGCCTTGATCCGCCAGGTCCCGCCGATCCTCCAGGGTCTGGCCGGGAAAGTCGTGAACGTCGGGACGCTCGGCGGCTATCTCCAGTACAAGTACGGGTTCTTCTTCCCGATCGTCATCAGCTTCTGGTCGATCCTCGCCCTCTCCGGGACGCTGGCCGGGGAGGCGGCCCGGGGGGGCCTCGAGTTCGTCCTCGCGGCGGCGACGTCGCGGCGGCGGGTCGCCCTCGAGAAGGTCGCCGGGCACGTCCTCATGCTCGGGATCGCCTGCGCGGTCGCGTTCGCCTCGCTCGCGATCGCCGGGGCCGTCTTCCCGGTCCTCCCCGGCGACGAGATCAGCCCCCTGGCGGCCTTCGGCTACGCGGCGTGGCTCGGCATCGTCGCCCTCTGCGGCGGCGGCTTCGCCTTCGCCCTCGCCCCGTTCGTGGGCCGGGGCGGGGCGGCGGGGATCGCCGGCTTCGTGACGGTCGGCGGCTTCATCGTCTACGGCTACCAGCAACCGGTCCCGGAGCTCGCCCCGTTCGCGAACCTGACCTGGTGGGGCTGGACGCAGAACCACATCCCCCTCGCCGGGGTCTTCGACTGGCCGGCGGTCGGGTTGACGGCGCTCGTCGCGCTTGCCTTTCTCGCCGTCGGGGTCGAGGCGTTCCAGCGCTGGGACGTCGGGGTCACGGCGCGGCTCCCGGGGCCGTCGATGCCGGAGCCGCTCCTCGGCCTCTCGGGGCCGCTGGCCCGGGCGACGGGCCAGTACCTCGCCCGGGCGGTCGCCTGGGGGCTCGGGGTCGGCTTCTTCGGCCTCGTCTTCGGGGCGGCAGCCCGGGGCTTCCTCGAGGCGCTCGCCGACTCGCCGCACTTCGTGGAGCTCCTTGCGACGGTCTTCCCGGGCATCGACTACGCGACGGCGGGGGGCTTCCTCCAGCTCCTCTTCATCGAGCTCGGGGTCGTCTTCGCGGGACTGGCGGCGGCGACGATCGTGAGCGGCTGGGCTTCGGACGAGACGTCGGGGCGGCTCGGGATGCTCCTTGCCACGCCGCTCCTGCGGATCCGCTGGGCCGTGGCGAGCGGGGTCGGCATGCTCGTCGACGTGGGGGTGTTTGTCTTGCTCACGGCCGCCGGGATCGGGATCGGGGTCGCGACGGCCGGGGCCGACGTGGCAACGCCGGTGACGGGCTCACTCGTCCTGGGGATCTACGCGGCGGCGCTCGTGGGGCTGGGTCTGGCGGTGGGCGGCCTGTTCGGGAGCCGCTACGCGACGCCGGCGGTGGTGCTCTACGTCTTCGGTGCCTGGTTCGTCCAGCTCTTCGGCGAGGTCCTCCACCTGCCGGGGATCGTCCGCGAGCTGGCGCTCACGACGCATCTCGGCCAGACGATGGTCGGGGTCTGGGACTGGGCGGGGGTCGCGGCGGCGTTGGTCGTGGCGGTCGGGGGGATCGCGGTCGGGGCCCGGGGTGTGGCCCGGCGCGACTTGATGGTCTGACGGGCCGCGAACGGCCGGTCGGGGGGCAGGTGTCGTCCGTGACGCCCTGGCTGGAGCCGCGCCCGCGGCTGCGCGGCGTGACGGCCTGGCTGGACACTTCGAGGATCCTGGGGCCGCGGCTGCGCGGCGTGACGCCGTAGGTGGACACTTCGCGGGTCGCAGCGCTCCGGTGTGCCGCCGTGACGGCCTGGCTGGACACTTCGCTGGCCGCGCCCCCACAGATCCGGCAGCTGTCCAGCTACGCCGTCACGACCGACCGTTCGGTCCGTCCCGCCGCCCAAATGTCAAGCTACGGCGTCACGGCCGACCGCCCACCGCGTCCCGGCGGCCAAATGTCAAGCTACGGCGTCACGGCCGGTCGCCGCGGCGCTCGCTAGGCGAAATGTCAAGCTACGCCGTCACGAAGCGCCCGGAGACGCGGTGAGCGGCGCGGCCAGCCCCGAGAGCGAAGCGCCCGGAGACGCGGTGAGAGCGAAGCGGCCAGCCGCGGAGCGACGCGACCCGTGAGAGCGGCGCGGCCAGCCTTGGTGCGGCGCGGCCAGCCTTCGTGCCACGCAGCCCACGAGGACCCGCTCCCCGACCGGCCCGTCAGCGCGTTAGCGCGTCGCTCTCGTGAACGAGCAGGTGGTCGAACTGCGAGCGCCCGAGCACGAACCAGATCCCGTGGACCGGCGTGTCGCCGATGTTCGCCAGCCGGTGCGGGATCGACGAGTGGAACGAAATCGCATCGCCGGCCTGCAGCACGTACTCCTCGAAGCCGAGCGTCACCTGGAGGACCCCGCTGATCACGTAGCCCCACTCGTGGCCCGGGTGGCGCTGGTAGGCGTCGGGCGGCGCCGACGCCCCGCCCACCTCGTAGATGACGTAGAGGAACTCGACCCCGGGCTCCGACGTCGTCGTCAACCGCTCCCAGATCACTCCCGAGGCGAGCCGGATCCGCTTCCGGGTCGCTGCCGGTTGGTACGGCGAGGCGGCCGGCGGCAGGACACCCGGTCCAATGGCGATCTCGCCCGGCCGTTCACCGAGGGGCTCGGCCGGTCGCTCGGCCGTCACCCCACCCCCGGCCGGCGCCTCGGGCGGCCGCCGATCGTTGAAGAGAAGCTCGTCGAGCGAGACGTCCAGCTCGGATGCGATGGCGTAGAGCGTGCTGACCGACGGATTGGCCCGCCCCCGCTCGATCTGCGAGATGAGGCTCGACGACACCCCGAGCCGACGGGCGAGCTCACGGACGCTGAGCCGCCGCTCGCGGCGCGCCTCCCGAAGGCGACCACCGATCTCGGGGTGATCGGGCCGGGCACTCCGGCCACGGACCGATTCTTCCACTGGACTCCTCGCCGATGACGCTGTCCGCCGACGTTCGTCGCCGGTCGCCACGATCGTACCCTCCCCCACGCCAGGCCCGCGGACGACACCGACGCGGACGGCCCGCTCACATGATCATCCAGCC
The DNA here is from genome assembly GCA_042408925.1 of Chloroflexota bacterium. Lineage (GTDB taxonomy): Bacteria > Chloroflexota > Limnocylindria > Limnocylindrales > CSP1-4 > BPIH01. The sequence goes on from JBHOQO010000121.1 coordinate 22,479, forward strand.
GCCGTCGACCCGGAGATCGATCCCGTTGACGGACGGGTTTTCCAGGAGGAAGCGGACGGCGTGGACGATGTCGGCCATCCGGACGAGCCGCTTCGTCGGCGTCCGGGCGAGGACGTGGTCGAGGTTCTTGCCCTTCCAGTACGGGCTGTCGCCGACGATCCCCGGATGGATCGCGTTGACCCGGATCGGCGCGAGCTCGGTTGCCAGGGTCCGGACCATCCCCGTCACCCCGCCGTTCACCGTCGAGACCGTGGTCGAGCCCGGGTACGGCCGATCCTTCGCCAAGCCCCCGAACAGAACGATCGAGCTGTCCGAGTCCAGCCGGTCGACGAGGGCGTGGACGACCTCGGTGTAGCCGACGAGCTTCAGGGTCACCAGCCGCAGGGCCCGCTCGATGGAATAGTTGCGGGCCGAGTTCTCGTCTCGCTCGATGGCAACGAGGACGAGGTAGCGAACCGACCCCACCGAGCTGAGCCGCTCGCCGATCGTCGTCGGTTCCGACAAGTCGAGGGCCAGGCCGCGCGTCCGACCCCCGATCTCCGCCGCGGCCGCCGCCGCCCGCTCGGCGTCGCGCCCCGTGAGGACGACGTCGGCCCCCTCGCGGGCGAAGGAAGCGGCGATCTCCCGCCCGATCCCCGACGTCCCGCCGACGACGACGACGGCTCCATCCTGTCCCATGGTGTACCTCCTTCCGCGAACGGTCTGCTTGCTGTGGCCCTGCTCTTCGAGCCGAGGAATCCGTCAGCCCCGCGTCTCGAGCTTTCGCCAGTGGTCGAGCCAGCGGTACGAGTGCCGGACCGGCGGCTGCGGCGCCTGCGTCTCGATCCAGCGGACCCGACCCGAGCCGCGGTTGAAGAAGCCGTGCGGCGCCCCGACGCTCGTGAAGACGACGTCCCCGGCCCGAACCGTGTACGTCTTCCCCTCGAGCACGGCCTCGATCTCACCGCCGAGGAAGAAGTACGCCTCCTCGAAGGGGTGGTCGTGGACGAGGGCCGCTCCGCCCGGCTCGTAGTCGACCGTGAACATCGTCAGCAGGTCGGCCCCGAGGCCCCGGTCGACGAGCATCTTCACCGAGATCCCGCTGTAGACGAGGAGCGCGGTGTCCATCCCGGCCGGCGTCCGCTGCTCCGGCGGCTCGGCGAGGTCGAGGGCCTGGGCCTGCGGCGGCGTCCCCGGGTAGTGGCCGAAGAACCGTCCGAGGGGCGCACCGGCGGGGCGCTCCCCCGGGCCGTGCCGAGCATCGTCCGGACCCGGCAGATAGAACGTGTCGCGGCGCCCCTCCTCGGCACCGACCCGGACCGGGCTGCTCACCGAGAGCCAGCGGACTTCGTCGGGCCCCGGGTTCGACCAGCTGTGCCGGTAGCCGAGCGGGACGAGCGCGTAGTCGGCCGTCCCGAGCTGGTAGCGTCGCCCGTCGAGCCCCAGGACCGGCGCCCCGGCGAGGACGTAGACGGCCGTCTCGAAGGCGTGGACGTGCCCGTCGACCCAGCCCCCGGGGGCGAGGCGGTGGATCTCCAGCTGGGTGTGGGTCGCCCCGAGCGCCCGGTCGACGAGAACACCCCGTCGGTAGCCCTCGGCGTGGCCCTCGGTCGCCGCCGGGACCACGACGGCCTCCCAGTCGACGGTTCGAACCAGATGCATCGGCACCTCCTCCGCCTCCTCGGCCCTTGCGTCTCAGGTGTTCAGCGGTATCATACAGATTACGAACCGGCAGCGGCATGGTCCGATGCTCGACGCGGGAACACGCCGCCGGACGAGCTGTCGGTCAGCAGCACTACACACTAGCTGGCAGCGTGGCTGAGGAGGTAGGCGATGACGGTAACGGTTTCCCCCACGACCGAGGGCGAGGCCCGCGTGACCCCGTCGACCCTCCTGCGCCCGGGACGCCCGATCCCCGCCCCCGGGCCGATGACCGTCGACTTCGAGGACCGGGTCAACCCCGACCGCCTCCGCGCCTACCGCCTCGACCGGATCCGCAAGGCCCTCGACGCCTCCGACCTCGGCGCCATCCTCGTCTTCGACCACAACAACATCCGCTACGTCAGCGCGACCCACATCGGTGAGTGGGCGCGGGACAAGATGACCCGCTACGCCCTCCTCACCCGCGGCGGCGAGCCCCACGTCTGGGACTTCGGGTCGGCCGCCCGCCACCACCGCCTCTACTGCCCGTGGCTCAAGCCTGAGAACGTCAAGGGCGGGATGATCGGCCTCCGCGGCGCCGTCGCCCCCGAGGCCGGCCTCTTCGCCAACGCTGCTCGGGAGATCGCCGACATCCTCCGGGCCGAAGGCGTCGCCGACATGCCCTTGGGCGTCGACATCATCGAGCCGCCCCTCTTCCACGAGCTGACCCGCCTCGGGATCACCGTCACCGACGGCCAGCAGACGATGCTCGACGCCCGGGCCGTGAAGTCGCCCGACGAGATCGTCCTCCTCAGCCAGGCCTGCGCCATGGTCGACGGCGTCTACCAGATGATCGCGGAAGAGCTGAAGCCCGGGGTCCGCGAGAACGAGCTCGTCGCCAAGGCGACGAAGATGCTCTACGACCTCGGCTCCGACGACGTCGAGGCGATCAACGCCGTCTCCGGCGAGCGGTGCAGCCCCCACCCCCACGTCTTCTCCGACCGCCTCATCCGACCCGGCGACCAGGCCTACTTCGACATCATCCAGTCCTTCGTCGGCTACCGGACCTGCTACTACCGGACCTTCTGCGTCGGCCGGGCCACCGACGCCCAGCGCGACGCCTACAAGCGGGCCCGGGAGTGGATCGACGCCGCCATCGAGCTCGTCCGGCCGGGCGTCACGACCGACCAGATCGCCCGGGTCTGGCCGAAGGCCGAGGAGTTCGGCTTCGAGAACGAGATGGAAGCCTTCGGGCTCCAGTTCGGCCACGGGGTCGGCCTCGGCCTCCACGAGCGGCCGATCATCAGCCGCCTGAACTCCCTCGACCACCCGGTCGAGCTCCTCGAAGGGATGGTCATCGCCCTCGAGACGTACTGCCCGGCGAAGGACGGCTACTCGGCCGCCCGGATCGAGGAGGAGGTCGTCGTGACGGCCGAGGGGGCAAAGGTCATCACCCACTTCCCGGCCGAGGAGCTCTTCGTCGCCAACGCCTACTAGCCGCGCGGCCGGTCGGTCGCCCCAGAGACGAACGGAAGACGCACGGGAGGAGCGATGACGAAGCCGCCGGCGGCCGTCCCCGAGACGACCGCTCCACCCACCACCGAGACCCGGCTCGCCATCTATCGAACGATGGTCGAGTGCCGGTACTTCGAGACCCGGGCCCAGGAGCTCTTCTTCGAGGGCCTCGTCCGGGGGACGACCCACCTCGGCGTCGGCCAGGAGGCGATCGCCGCCGGCTTCGCCGCCGCGATGCGCCCCGACGACGTGAGCTTCGCGACGTACCGCGGCCACAACCACGCCCTGGCCCGCGGGACGCCGATGGCGCCCCTCTTCGGCGAGCTCTTCGGCCGGGCGAACGGCCTCATGGGCGGCAAGGGCGGCTCGATGCACATCACGAGCGTCGAGCACCACATGCTCGGCTCGTACGCGATCGTCGGGGCGCACCTCCCGATCGCCCTCGGCGCCGCCTGGTCGGCCCAGTACCGCGGCTCCGGGCAGGTCGCCGTCTGCTTCTTCGGCGACGGGACGACGAACATCGGCGCCTTCCACGAGGCCCTGAACATGGCCGCCGTCTGGCGCGCCCCGGTCGTCTTCGTCTGCGAGAACAACCTCTACATGGAGTACACGCCGATCGCCGCCGTCACCGCCGTCGAGCACCCGGCCGCCGATCGGGCCGCCGCCTACGGGCTCGAGCGGATCCTCATCGACGGCAACGACGCCGACGAGGTCTACGCGACCGCCCGCCGGACCATCGAGGCCGCCCGCTCCGGCGCCGGGCCTGCCCTCGTCGAGGCGGTCACGTATCGGCACGGCGGCCACTCCCGGGCCGACCCCGGCAAGTACCGGCCCGAGGAAGAGGTGAAGGCCTGGCTCGCCCGCGATCCGATCCCGCGCCTCCGGGCCCGGCTCCTCGAGGCCGGGGTCGACGAGGCGACCCTCGCGGCGATCGAGCAGGAGGCGAAGGCGAAGGTCGCCGAGGCCGAGCAGATCGCCCGGGCGGCGCCGGAGCCCGATCCGGCGACCCTCGAAACCGAAGTCTTCGCCGACGGAGGAAACCGATGGCGGAACTGACCTATCGGGCGGCCGTCGCCCACGCGATCGCCCAGGAGATGGAGCGCGACCCGACGGTCGTCCTCATCGGCGAGGACGTCGCGGCGGCCGGCGGCGTCTTCAAGACGACGGAAGGGCTCCTCGAGCGCTTCGGCCCCGACCGGGTCCGCGACACGCCGATCAGCGAGCAGGCGATCGTCGGGGCGGTCATGGGGGCGGCGATGACCGGACTGCGGCCGATCGGCGAGCTCATGTTCAGCGACTTCTTCGCCGTCGCCTGGGACATGGTCGCCAACCAGATCGCGAAGACCCGCTACATGACGAACGGCCAGGTCAGCCTGCCCCTCGTCCTCCGGACGGCGAACGGCGGCGGCCTCGGCTTCGGGGCCCAGCACAGCCAGAGTGTCGAGAACTGGATGATGATGATCCCCGGGTTGAAGGTCGTCGCCCCGTCGACCCCGGCCGACGTCGTCGGCCTCTTGGCGGCGGCGATCCGGGACCCCGACCCGGTCATCTTCTGCGAGCACAAGGCGCTCCTGGCGACGAAGGGCGAGGTCCCTGACGGCGAGCACGTCGACGTCCTCGGGACGGCCAAGGTCGTCCGGGAGGGATCGGACTGCACGGTCGTCGCCCTGGCGGCGATGATGCCCCGGGCCCTCGAGGCGGCCGAGCGGCTCGCCACCGAGGCCGGCATCTCGGCCGAGGTCATCGACCTTCGATCCCTCATCCCCCTCGACGTCCAGACGGTCCTGACGTCGGTCGCCAAGACCGCCCGTCTCTTCACCGTCGAGGAGAACCCCCGGCCCTGCGGCTGGGGCGCGGAACTCGTCTCGATCGTCGCCGACGAGGGCTTCTACTCCCTCGATGCCCCGCCGGTCCGGATCACGACCCCGTACGTGCCGCTGCCAGCAGCCCCGGCGCTCGAGCAGGCGGCGATGCCGTCGGTCGAGCGGATCGCGGCGACGATCCGCCGCCGCCTCGAGGAGGCCCGGTGACGATGACGGCGACCCGCCCGGGCGCCCAGCCGCCAGCCGACCCGACGATCGCCCTCCTCGGCCTCGGGCGGATGGGCTCGGCCATCGCCCGGGCGATGGCGCGGCGCCTCCCCGAGGACGGCGGGCGGCTCGTCCTCTACAACCGGACGGGCTCCCGGGCCGAGGCGTTGGCGGCCGAGCTCCGCGCCCTGCCCGGCCTCGCCGAGCGGGTGGGGGTCGCCGCCAGTCCAGCCGAGGCTGCCGCCGGGGCCGACGTCGTCCTGAGCTCCGTCGCCGACGACGCGGCCCTCGGCGAGTTGTACCGACGCCCGGACGGCGTGTTGGCCGGTCTTCGCCCCCCGACCGTCGCCGTCGACCTCAGCACCGTCCTGCCGGCGACGGTCCGCTCCCTCGCCGCCGAGGTCGCCGAGCGAGCCGGTGCCGCCTTCCTCGACGCCCCCGTCTCCGGGAGCACGGCGACGGCCGAGGCGGGGCAGCTGACGCTCATGGTCGGCGGCGACGCGGCGGCCCTCGAGCGGGCCCGGCCGGTCCTCGAGCGCTTCTCGGCCCGAATCTTCCACCTCGGCCCGAACGGCGCCGGGGCGACGACGAAGCTCGCCGTGAACACCGTCATCCTCGCCCTCAACGGCGCCCTCGCCGAGGCGCTCGTCCTCGCCGAGCGGGCCGGGGTCGACCGGGAGCGGGCCTACGAGGTCTTCGCCGCGAGCGCCATCGGGGCGCCCTTCGTCCACTACAAGCGGGCGGCCTTCCTCGACCCGGCCTCGGTGCCGCCGGCCTTTTCGGTCGCGTTGGCCGAGAAGGACATCCGGCTCGCCCTGGGGCTGGCGGCGGAGGTCGGAGCACGGCTGCCGCTCGGGGAGGCGACGCTGGCGACGCTCCTGGAGACGGAGCGGGCGATCGGCCCGGACCGGGACTTCTCGGAGGTGGCGACGTACCTCCGCGAGGCGGCGGGCCGAACCGCCGAAGCGGCCACCTAACGAACCACGACCGAAGCCGCGGGAGGGGTGCGCATGGCGTGACGCGAGACCGATCGTTCCCGAGCGGGTGGCCGCGCCGGCGCCGCCGCGCCGCGGCGAGGTTTGGCGTAGCCCCCGACGACGGAGGCATTCGGCGCCGGGCCGGATCCGGCCGGATCCGGCACCGGTCCGCAGATCACGAGTTGGGAGGAGCATTCGATGGCAGATCGCACGCTCGTCCGCGGCGGGATCGTCCTGACCCAGGACCGCAACCTCGGGGAGCTTCCGAACGCCGACGTCCTCATCGACGGCGACCGGATCGCAGCGGTCGGGCCGAACCTTTCGGCCGAGGGGGCCGAGGTGATCGACGCCGCCGGCGACATCGTCATCCCGGGCTTCATCGACACCCACCGTCACACCTGGGAGACGTCGATCCGGACGTGCGCCCCGGACTACACGCTCAGCGACTACTTCGCCGGGATCCTCGACCAGTTCGCCCCGCAATACCGCCCCGACGACGTCTACGCCGGCAACCTCTGGGGCGCCCTGGAGTGCCTGAACGCCGGGATCACGACCCTCGTCGACTGGTCCCACATCATGAACACGCCCGAGCACGCCGACGCGGCGATCCAGGGGCTCAAGGAGTCCGGCATCCGGGCCGTCTTCGCCTACGGCTTCCCGAACACCTCCCTTGCCGCCTGGTGGTTCAACAGCGAGCTGACGACCCCGGCCGACGACGCCCGACGGGTTCGCAAGCAGTACTTCTCGTCGGACGACGGCCTCATCACGATGGCCTTGGCGACCCGCGGCCCGGGTTTCTGCCAGCCGCAGGTCGTCCGCCATGACTGGGAGCTGGCCCGAGAGCTGGGTGTGTACATCACCGTCCACGTCGGGATGGACCGCCTCGCCGGGAAGTTCCAGATGGTGAAGCAGCTCCACGACATGGACCTCCTCTACCCGCACACGACGTACATCCACTCTTCGCACCTCACCGACGAGGAGTGGGGTTACGTCCGCGATTCGGGGTCGAATGTGTCCTTCGCGCCGCAGATCGAGCTCCAGATGGGGCACGGCTGGGCACCGGCGGTTACCGCCCTCGACTACGGGGTACCGATCGGGCTCTCGACGGACGTCTGCACGACGGCCCCGGCCGACCTCTTCACCCAGATGCGGGCGATCTTCGGCTCGGAGCGAGCCCGGCGGAACCAGATCGCCTGGGACGAGGACAAGGACCCGACGAAGCTCATCACCTGCCGCCAGGTCCTCGAGTGGGCGACCCTCGGCGGGGCGGAGGTCGCCGGCGTCGCGGACCGGACGGGGTCGCTCACGCCGGGCAAGAAGGCGGACCTCGTCATCATCGACGGCAAGGCGGTGAACGTCCACCCGATCATCGATCCGGCGGCGGCCGTCGTCTGCGCGGCGGACGTCTCGAACGTGAAGACGGTCCTCGTCGACGGGAAGGTCGTGAAGCGGGACGGTCGCCTGGTCGCCGACCTGCGCCGGCCGAGCGAGCTCGTGGCGGCCTCGCGCGACTACCTGCTCTCGAAGGTGCAGCCGCAGGCCGGCTGGATCGTGCGCTGACGCTCACCCGGCGCCCGGGGGCACAGGACACGGCGGCCTGTGCCCCCATCAGGGTTTGCCGACTGGTCGGGACGGCCTGCACGAGGCGATCCGAACGCTCGTACCGGGCGACCACCCCGGGTGCGACCGCGCGCCGTGACAGCCTGGCTGGACACCTCGAGGATCCTGGGGTCGCGGCCGTCCACCGTGACGGCCTGGCCGGACACTTCACGGGTCCCGCGGCCGCGACCGCGCGCCGTGACGGCCTGGCCGGACACTTCACGGGTCCCGCGGCCGCGACCGCGCGCCGTGACGGCGTGAGTGGACACTTCACGCCTCCCGGGACCGCGACGGCCCAGCATGACGCCGTAGCTGGACACTTCACGCCTCCCGGGGCCGGGACCGTCCACCGTGACGGCCTGAGTGGACACTTCGCGGGTTGCGCCTCGCAGACCCGCGAACTGTCAAGCTAGGCCGTCACCGGCGATCCTCCGACCCACCCGAACAGCCAAATGTCAAGCTACGCCGTCACAAAGGGCCGCCGCGCCCC
>JBHOQO010000126.1:0-15160 GCA_042408925.1 Chloroflexota bacterium
CGGGCCGTGAAGTGGCGGAGCTGCGGCGGCTGCGGCTCGAGGATCCGGTAGCCGCGGAGCTCGGAGGCTCGTTCGGCGACCCAGCGGACGACCTCGATGACGTAGTCGATGTGGCTCTGCGTGTACGTCCGCCGCGGGATCGCGAGCCGGACGAGGTCCATCGGCGCCGGCGCCTCGGAGCCGTCGGGACGCCGACCGAACATGACCGTCCCGATCTCGCAGCCCCGGATCCCGCCTTCGACGTAGAGGGCGACGGCGAGGGCCTGGCCCGGGTATTCGAGGGGCGGGATGTGGGGCAGGAGCGCCCGGGCATCGATGTAGACGGCGTGGCCACCAAAGGGCTTGACGACCGGGACTCCGGCGGCGTCGAGGGCCTCGCCGAGGTACGCGGTCGAGCGGATCCGATAGCGGAGGTAGTCCTCCTCGACGACCTCCCGAAGGCCCTGGGCGATCGCCTCGAGATCCCGCCCGGCGAGCCCGCCGTACGTCGGAAAGCCCTCGGTCAGGATCAGGAGGCTCCGGCACCGTTCGGCGAGCCCGTCGTCGTTCATCGCCAACCAGCCGCCGATGTTCGCCAGGCCGTCCTTCTTCGCGCTCATCGTCATCCCGTCGGCGAGGCTCGCCATCTCCCGGACGATGTCCCGGATCGGCCGCTCGGCCTGGCCCGGCTCTCGAGTCTTGATGAACCAGGCGTTCTCCGCAAACCGGCAGGCGTCGAGGAAGAGCGGGACCCCGAAGCGGTTGCAGAGCGCCCGAACGGCCCGGAGGTTCTCGAGCGAGACCGGCTGACCGCCGCCCGAGTTGTTCGTGACGGTGACGAAGACGACCGGGACGTCCGCCGCCCGCTCGGCGAGGAGGCGCTCCAGGGCGGCCACGTCCATGTTCCCCTTGAAGGGGTGTTCGAGGGCGGGCTGGCGGCCCTCGGGGATGACGAGGTCGACGGCTTCGGCGCCGGTGAACTCGACGTTCGCCCGGGTCGTGTCGAAGTGGGTGTTGTTCGGGACGATCTTGCGGGGCCCGGCGAGGACGGCGAAGAGGATCTTCTCGGCTGCCCGACCCTGGTGGGTCGGGATGACGTGGCGGAAGGGGAAGAGGTCCCGGACGGCCTCGAGGAAGACGTACCAGGACGGCGAGCCGGCGTAGCTCTCGTCGCCGTGCTGGATCGCGGCCCATTGGTCGCGGCTCATCGCCCCGGTACCGGAATCGGTGAGGAGGTCGATGACGACGTCGTCGGCGTGGAGGAAGAAGAGGTTCCAGTCGGCGGCCTCGATCGCCCGGAGGCGCTCCGCCCGGCTCGTCAGGCGGATCGGCTCGACGGCGTGGATCCGGAACGGCTCGATGATCGTCCGCCAGCGGTCCATCGTGCCGCGAAGGATACGGCGGCCGGCGGGCCGGTGCCGGTCGCGCGCCGGGCGAACCGAGGGTCGAGCGGGGCGAGGGTCGGGCGGGAGTCGGCGCCGACCGGTCAGCTCGACCCCACCGCGTCGAGGATCCGCCCGATCGCTTCGAGGACGAGGTCCGGCCGGTCGAACTGGATGTGGTGGCCGGCGCGTTCGGCGATCGTGATCCGGACCCGGCCCGGCGAGAGGTCCTCGAGCCCCGCCCGCCAGGCTGCCTCGACCGCCTCGAAGGGGACCGCCCCGAGGACCTCCGGCGGGAACCAGACCCGCTGGTCGACGGAGAGGACCTCGACCGGGAGGCCCGCGATCGACGAGCGGGCGAGCTCGGTGCCGCTCGCGGTCCAGTCGAGCCCCTCGACGGCCTCCACTTGGGCGAACGTCGCTCGCATGCCCGCTCGACCGCGTTCCTGCGCTTCGGGCTCCAGCGGTGCGATCGTCCGGTCGTAGAGGTCGGGGTTGAAGGGGTCGACGAGGACGAGGCCGACGACGTCGCCCCGGTATCGAGCGGCGAAGACGCGGGCGTAGACAGCGCCGAGCGAGTGGGCCACGACGACGAACGGCGGCCGTTCGCCGGCACCTGCCAGCGCCAGCCGAAGGTCGGCGGCCGCGTCGCCGACGGTGTGGCGACCCCGGGGGTCCGATCGGCCGAGGCCGGCCCGGTCGTAGACGCAGGCCCGGGTCCGCTCGGCCGTCGTCGTGAAGACGCTCCCCCAGGCGTTCGCGCCGGCGCCGATCCCGCTCTCGAAGACGATGGTCGGGCGGCCCGAGCCACGGCAATCGAGGTAGATCGCCCGGTCCTCGGCGATGGGGATCCGCCGCCCAACGGGCTCGTAAGGTGGGATGCCGCGGCGCATGGTGAGCCAGGCCTCGGGGCCCCCGGCGGGGAGGACGTCGAGACCGAGGCCGACGACGAGGCCGAGGACGACGGCGCCGGCGACCGCCGCGACGTATCGGAAGCGGACCTGGAGGGAGCGCGGGCGGTGCGGTCGCATGGAGGGTACCGTACCGCCATGTGCCGAAACATCACGCCGCTCCGGCGGCCCGGCGCGGCCGTCACGCCCGAAGAGGTCGAGGCGGCGGCTCGTCAGTACGTCCGCAAGGTGAGCGGCATCCGTGCCCCGTCCTCCCGGACGGCAGCGGCCTTCGAGGCGGCCGTCGCCGAGGTCGCCGCGAGCACAGCCCGGCTCCTGGAGGCGCTTGCTGCCCGCTGACCGGGCCGCCGACCTGGCGGGGCGGCCGCGAGGCTCGCCGATCGGCGCGCATCACCCGAGACCGTACTCGGCGAGCAGGGCGACCACCTTCGGGCGGCACCCCCGATAGGCGTCCCACACCGAGACGCACCAGGCCTCGATCGCCCGATCGCGGGTCGGGCCCGGCGGCGCCGCGACGACGTCTCGGACGCCGACGTCGCCGCGGTCCCGCGGCTGCGAGAACCTCGGCCATTCCCGCCTCCGCGCGGCCAGGGCGGCGTGGACCCGCTGGACCTGGCGACCCGTGAAGCCTCGCTCGACGTGGAGGTAGAGGCCGATGAGGGCGAAGGCGAGGGTGATCGGCTTCGTCCGCTCGTCGGCGCGCTGCGCCGCCCAGGCGTCGACGACGTGCTGGTGGATGAAGGCCGGGTCGCCGTGGCTAAGGGTGTAGCCCTGGAGCTCGTGGTACGCGTCGAGGTCGGCCTGGTGGACGGCCGCTGGTTCGGCGCCGCACCGCTGCGCGGTCATCGCGACCTCTACGGTACTCCACGCCGGTCCCCATCGCGACCCGGAGCGAGACGCCGCCGATCCCTGCGGAGCTGGGCCGCGGCCTACTCGACCCGGTGCAGCGCGCGGCCAGACACGCTGCGGACCCTCTCCCCGACTAGCCGAGGACGACCTCGGGGTTGGCGGCGGCCTCCACCCGGCCGACGACCCAGCCGCGGGCCCCCGCACCGGCAAGGTCCCGGAGGACCGGTTCGAGGCGCGTCGGCGGGACCGCAAGGAGGAGCCCGCCGGCCGTCTGCGGGTCGGCGGCGAGGGCGACGAGGAGTGGGTCGATCCGGAGGTCGAGCCGCAGGAGCGGGGTGACCGCCTCCCGGATCCGCGTCGCCCCCTCGTCCTCGACGCCCATCGCGGCGAGCTCCCAGGCACCCGGCAGGGCCGGCAGCTCCCGGGCTTCGAGGACGACCCGGCATCGGGCGGCGCGGGCGATCCTCGTGGCCGCGCCGAGGAGGCCCGACCCCCCGACGTGGACGCAACCGAGGAGTCGGTGGCCGCGGGCGGTCTCGACGGCCGCCGTGTCGAGCCGGCTCATGACCTCGACGGCGGCCTCGAGCCAGGCCTCGCGCATCCCTCGCCGCCCCTGTCCGGCGAGGACGATCCCGGTCCCGAGCGGCTTCGTGAGGACGAGCCGATCCCCGGCGCGGGCACCGTCGGGTCGGAGTCGGTCCGTTGGGTCGAGCCGCCCGACGACGGCGAGACCGACGAGGGGCTCGGCCGAGGCGACGGCACGGGCCCCGGCGAGGACCGCTCCCGCCCGTCCGAGGGCCCGATCCGCACCCCGGAGGAGCGGCCGAACGAGCGCCCCGGGGAGCCGCGGCGGGAGGCCGACGAAGCCGAACCCGAAGCACGGCTCGCCGCCGGCGGCGACGACGGCCCCGAGCGCGTGGACGGCGGTGATCTCCCCGCTCGTCGCCGGATCGGGGAGGGGCGGCGGGAAGGCGGCGACGGTCGCCGTGAGCCCGAGCTCCTCCGACGTGCGCCAGACGCCGGCATCGCGTCGCCCAGCATCGGCGAGGAGGGCCGGCGGCGCCTCGGCCCGGCCGAGGGCGGCGAGGAGATCGCCGGGGAGGCCGTCGAGCTCGACCCCGGCCCCGGCCCGGCCGGGCTCGACGGGGAGGCGGAGGCGGCTGACGACGGGCTCGTCGAAGGGCATCGCCGGTCGATCATAGGCAGTCGGGCAGTCGCGGCACCGGCGCCGCGGGAGTACGATGCGAGCGCGTCCCCGACCCTCCGAGGTCCCGTGACCGATGCCCGCTCCTTCGTCGACCCCCGCCTTCGAGCCCGATCGGCCGAGCGCGACCGGTGTCGTCCTCGCCGGTGGTCGGTCGTCCCGCTTCGGGCGGGACAAGGTGGCCGCCCCCGTCGCCGGCCGCTCGCTCCTTGCCCACACCGTGACGGCCGTCGCCGACGTCTGTCGGGAGGTCGTCGTCGTCCTCGCTCCCGACGGACCCGAACCCGCCGACCTCCGCCCGGGCCCGACCCTCCGGCTCGTCCGCGATCCGGCGCCGTACCCGGGGCCCCTCGTCGGTCTCCTCGCCGGCCTCGAGGTCGCCGGCGAGCCGCTCGTCCTCGTCGTCGGCGCCGACATGCCGGCCCTCGAACCGCCGCTCCTCCACTGCCTCTTCCGCGTCCTCCTCCGCTCCGACGCCGATGCCGTCGTCCCGGTCCGGCGCGGCCGGCCGCTCCCGCTGCCGAGCGCCCTTCGCCTCGGGGCGACGCTCCCGGTCGCTCGCCACGTCGTCGCCACCGGGGAACGGAGCCTCCGCGGCCTGTTCGCGAGCCTCCGAACCGTCGAGCTCCCCGAAGCCGACTGGCGGCCCTTCGACCCCGAGGCGCACTCGTTCCTCGACGTCGACCGCCCGGCGGATCTGGCGCGACTCGAGGCGGTGCTCGTCGGCCGGCGCTCAGCTCGCTAGATCCGCCCGGGGACGGCCCGGTCGGCGGCGGACGGCGTCGATGTTCAGGCGGACGTAGTCGATGGCGAGGGCCGGCAGCCGCTCGGCCACGGCCCGCACGAAGCCCGCGTGCTCCGCCGCCGGGAGGCGCTCGAGGTGGGCGCCGAGGATCACCGTTCGGAGGTACGTCTCGAGCGCCGCCCGGTCGTCGAAGGCCACCGTCTCGCGGGTCAGCCAGCAGCGGATCCGCTCGAAACCGGCCGCCGCCAGACGGGCCTCGGTGGCCTCCGGGGTCTCGAAGTGGGCCGGCCCGAGCCAGCCGTCGCCGACGGTGGCGAGGGCCGCCCGGACCGTCGCGATGTTGCCGACCCCGCCGCACTGGGCGACGAGCCGGCCGCCGGGCCGGAGCACGGCGGCGAGGTTCCGGAAGAGGGCGTCGTGGTCGGGGACCCAGTGAAAGGTGGCCGTCGAGAGGACCGCGTCGACGGGTTCGGCGAGGGGGATCGGGCGACCCAGGTCGGCGACGAGGTAGGTGACCCGCTCGCCGAAGCGGGCGAGCCGCCGCCGCGCTTCGGCGATCATCGCCGGCGAGGCGTCGAGGGCGACGACGTGCCCGTCCGGGAGCCGTTCGGCGAGCTCCTCCGTTACCCGCCCGGTCCCGCAGCCGGCGTCGAGGACCCGCTCGTGTCCGTCCAGGACGAGGCGGTCGAGGACGGCCGCGCCCCAGCGGGCCATCGGGTCGCTGACGCGGTCGTAGGTCGGGGCGTCCCAGCGGTGCACGGCCTCGAGGTTAGCGGTCCGCGCCGTCGGCCGCGGGGCGCGCGGCCTCCTCGAGCTGAGATGATCGCCGCCGTTCCCCCAGGCCGAACCCGGCGACGAGACCTCCGAGAACGAGGAGCCCGGCCGAGACGAGCATCGCCAGCCGGTAGGCGTCCGTCGAGGCGTCCCGGGCCGCCGCGGCGAGATCCGGCGGGGTGTCGGGCTTCGGTCGGGTGAGCGGCTGAACGAGGGCCCGGACGGACGCCGATTCGACGTCGACGCCCGGGAGCCGGGCCGCGAGCGACGGATAGAACGTCGCGCTGATCGCGACGAAGAGGAGGGCGCTGACGAGCGGGGCACCAGCCCGCGAGACCGCGTTGTTGAGCGCCGAGGCGAGGCCCGCCTTCGCGACCGGGACCGAGGCCATGAGGGCAATGGTGAGCGGCGCGACGAGGGTCGCCAGCCCGAGCCCGAAGAGGAGGATCCCGGGTCCGACGTCGACGAGCGTCCCGAGCGGCGGCAGGAGCGTCGCCGGCAGGGTGGGATCGGCCGCCCAGGCCGGCGACGTCGACGGGATCCGGGCGAGCCAGACGAGGCCGGCGGCCATGAGGAGGGGGCCCGCGGTCATGAAGATCCGAGGGCCGAAGCGCCCGGCGAGACGGCCGATCGGCGTCGAAAGGAGGACGAGGCAGGCATCGACCGGCAGGCCGACGAGGCCGGCCCCGGTCGGCGTGTAGCCGAGGGTTCCCTGGAAGAAGAGGCCCTGGAAGGCAAAGGTCACGTAGAGGGCCCCGTAGACGACGAACGTCGCCAGGTTCACGACCGAGAAGTTTCGGCGCCGGAAGAGATCCAGGGGCACGAGCGGATCGCGCCGCTTCGCCATGGCGATCGGGGTCAGGGCGGTCGCCGTCAGGCCGGCGACGAGGGCCGCGACCGCCGTCGGGTCGTCCCAGCCCCGCTCACGGCCGCGGATCGCGCCGAAGGCGAGGCCGCCGACGGCGAACGCGACGAGCCCGGCCCCGAGCCAGTCGAAGCGCCCCGAAGCTTCCTCGTCGCGTGATTCGGGGATCGCCCGGGCGGCGAGGAGCCCGACGGCGACGAGGGGGACGTTGACGAGGAACGCCGCCCGCCAGCTGGCGAGCTGGACGAGGCCCCCGCCGAGGAGCGGCGCGGCGACGGTCAGGGCCGAGGTCGCCGCCGCCCAGACGGCGATCGAGCGGTCCCGTTCCTGGCCGGCGAAGGTGGCGGTGATGATCGACAGGGCGCCCGGGACGAGGAGGGCGCCGGCGGCGCCCTGGAGGAGGCGGGCGACGATGAGGACCTCGAGGCTCGGCGCCAGGCCGCAGAGGACGGACGTCGCCCCGAAGCCGACGAGGCCGAGCTCGAAGATTCGCCGCCGGCCGTAGAAGTCCGAGAGGGCGCCGGCGAGGACGAGGAGGGCGGCGAGGATGACGAGATAGCCGCCGGTCACGTACGTCAGCCCCTCGAGCCGGGCGACGACGTGGCTCGGGAGGTCGCGCCCGATCGATTCGAGGGCGACGTTCACGATCGTCGTGTCGAGGAAGACGATCCCCGAGCCGAGGACGACGGCGAGGAGGACCGCCCCCCGGGCGATCGATGGGGTCGGCGCCGTCATCGGCCGCGTCCGTGTCGGTGCCCGGTCGGTCGCATCGTCATCCCCTCGCTCCCTCGCACCGGTGCCGCCGGCTCGGTCCGCGAATGCTACCCCGGACGGCGCTCCCTCCTGCCGAAGGGCGCCCTCGCTAGACTTCGGCTGCGATGGCAGGCGCGGTGGCCCTCGTCGGGGCCGGCGAATTCCTCCCCCTGATGGCCGACGTGGACCGGCGGCTCCTCGAAGCGACCGGCGCCCGCCGTCCGCGGGTCGCCATCGTGCCGACGGCCTCGTACCCCGACGGCCCGGTCGTCTTCCGGCGCTGGGCCGACGCCGGAGTCGCCCACTTCCGGGCCCTCGGCGCCGAGGTCGAGGCGGTCCTCGTCCGCGACGCCGTCGATGCCGACGATCCCGCCTACGCCCAGGCCGTCGGCGAGGCCGACCTCGTCTACTTCTCGGGCGGCAAGCCCGCGTATCTCCTGCGGACCCTCGTCGGGAGCGCCGTCTGGCGGGCCGCCCTCGCCGCCCACGCCCGGGGCGCCGTCCTCGCCGGCTCGTCGGCCGGGGCGATGGTCCTCGCCGCGCGGCAGCCGCGCCTCCGACGCCGCCTCCCGATCCTCGTGGCCTGGGACCGGGCCCTCGGGCTCGTGCCCGGGATCGCCGTCCTGCCCCATTACGACCGGGTCCCGGAGCCGCTCGCGGCGCTCCTGGCGCTCCAGGCGCCGCGGGGCTGTCTCGTCGTCGGCCTCGACGAGGACACGGCGATGATCGGTCGGAACGGGGCCTGGCAGGTCTTCGGGCGGGCCCGGGTGACGGTCTGGCGGGGCCGGCGGCGGGTCCGCTACCGGGCCGGCGACGTCTTCCGCTTCGACGAGGGGCCGACCGCGGGGCGGTAGGGGCTGCCCCAGATGAGCGTCGGCCGGTCGACCCGGGTTCTGGGGGAACCGCGCTTCGACCGGCCTTCGGCCACGAGTCGGCCCGGTGCCGGCCGACCCGACTCGCTACTTCTACATACGCCGCCGGCGGCCGGGAGGTTCACGGTGGGTGCGGTTGCGGTCAGAATTCGTACCCCCAGGTCCGCCGCGACCGCGGTCGCGCGAGTGCCGACCGGGCCGGCCACGCCGGAATCTCCCCCACTGCCTCCACGAAATTCCACGATACTCGCCGTGCGAGTGCCACCCGCGCCGGACCGCCCGGAAGTTCTCGGATACTCGCCCGGGGAGTGAGCTGGAAGACGGTCTTTCCGAATTACTCGCCCGGCGAGTACCGTGGAACACCGACCCCGCCCCGCGGCCGGTGGGCGAGCTCGGCCGTGCTCGACCTACCCCGTCGGGACGTGGAAAATCGCCGGCCCTTTCAGCAGCCTACTCGCCGGACGAGTAAACGAGAAAGAGGGGCGCCGGCCCGTTCAGCGCTCCGCTCGCCCGGCGAGCAAACGAGAAGCGTTCGGGCCGGACGCGGTGGGCGGCTGGCCCGGACGCTCGCCGCCGATGCTCAGTCCGGCCGGATCGTCCGGAAGCAGTCGGAGCAGTAGACCGGCCGGTCCATCCGCGGCTTGAACGGGACCTGGGCCTGGTTCCCGCAGCGGGAGCAGATGACGGCGAAGTACTCGCGGGCCGGTCGGTCGTGGCCGGTCCCGTAGCCGCGCGGGCCCCCGATGTCGCGAAGGTCCGTGCCCGCCTCCCGGGCCGCCCGCCGGCTCGCCCGGCAGCTCGGGCAGCGCTTCGGGTCCGAGGCGAAGCCGCGCTGGGCGTAGAACTCCTGGTCGGCTGCCGAGTGGACGAAGTCCACGCCGCAGTCGACGCAGGTCAGGGTTCGATCGACGTACGTCGTCATCTGTGCCTCCCAAGGCCGCGTCTGCTCGGTCGGGCGTCCCGCCGGAGCCGACGTCGAACCTCGGGACGAGGGGCCGGGGCCGCGCGACCCGGGTGCCGTGCGTCGAACCCTGGTCGGGGCGCACCGGTGCGATGTGGCGGCAGGATAGCACCGAGCGCGGGGCCGGGCTGCCCGGACGCCGTCGCGGGGCAACGCCGATGGGTACGCTGCACGACGCCACGTACCCGAAGGGTTGACGGCGCGATGGAAGACGAGCACGGGGTTCTGGCACCGATGCCAAGGTCGGCGTCTCGGGCGAGCCGGCTGGCCGCACGGACGACGATCGCGGTCCTCGTCGCGCTTGCCGTCGCGACGTGTGGGCCGTCGGGCTCGCTGCCGGGTTCGAGCGCGTCGATCCAGCCGATGGCCTCCGTGGCCGCCCTCGACACCGCCGTCCCCGACGCCAACGTCGGCGCCGACGTCGCTCGACGCTGGGTCGACCGCGCGCGGCAGGACAGCAGGACATCGGTCCCGAGCGGGCACATCACTGTCCCGCTCCTCGTGAACGCCGAGCCCGGGGCTTCGATCGTGATTCTCGGGGACTACTCGAGCGGCTCGCAGATCCTCGCGCGATACGACGACGATCCGGCCAGCGCACTGCTCATCGAGGTCGAGTATCCCTCCAGTATCCTGACGGGGCCGTCCAACTGGGAGGTGGCCCGGGTGCGGGCGGCCCTATCCGAGGCGTCGACCATCGGGTCCCTGGCTCCCGCCCGGATGACGATCCTGTCCATGGGCTGGGGCCGGTGTCCGGACGCGACCGGGGCCTGTGCCATCGTCCGACTCGACGACCCGGAGCATCCGACGCCGTCGAGCGCTCCGGCACTCGCGCCGCGGGTCGCCGTCCGACTCGCGGACCTCGCAGTGCTCCCGGTCGAACCTGGACCAGGGTCCGGCGGGTGAGCGCGCACCTGCTGCGACCCGGTGAGATCGCGTAATGGTCGCCTCGGAGGCGCGGCACGTGCGGACCGGCGTGTAGCATTCCCCCTCGGCGCTAGGCCGTCGGACAACGGCGGCCGGTGACCGTGCGAAGCGACGCCTGGCTGGGGGTTCCCGCCTCATCCCGCGGGTCAGCGTCCCCCAGACCCGCGACGGAGTGAGCAGATGCGACGGCTGATCGTGACCGAGTTCCTGAGCCTCGACGGCGTCATGGAGGCGCCCGGCAGCGGTGAGGACTACCGCAACGCCGGCTGGACCTTCAAGAGCGTCGAGTTCGACCCGGCCGCCTACGAGATCAAGGGACGCGAACAGGAAGAGGCGACGGCGCTGTTGCTCGGTCGGATCAGCTACGAGCTCTTCGCGCCGGTGTGGCCGACGAGGAGCGAGTTCGCCCGCTACAACGCCATGCCTCGCTACGTCGTCTCGACGACCCTCGAGCACGACGATCCCCGATGGCCCGCCACGATCCTGCGAACGCTCGATGACGTCGCGGCGCTCAAGGAGACCGATGGCGGCCCCATCCTCGTCCACGGGAGCGCCACCCTCGTCGCCGGCCTCGCCGACGCCGGCCTCGTCGATCGCTACCACCTGCTCGTCTTCCCGGTCCTGCTCGGCGCCGGCAAGCGGCTCTTTGGCGAGACCCCGAAGGACATGACGAGGCTGCGGCTCATCGAGTCCGAGGCGTACCCGAACGGCATCCAGAAGCTCATTTACGACGTCATCCGCTGAGCACATCAGCGGATACGGACGGAGGGAGGCTGTACCGGGGAGAGAGGCTTCCGGCCGCGCTCACGCCTGGGCAGGCGCCATCTATTCACCAGCGGTAGGGCACGATCGGGACGCCGGGGATGTCCCCGGCCGCGCTCACGCCTGGGCAGGTGCCATCCATTCACCCCAGGGATGGTGGGCAGCCGTCCGTCAGGCTGGCGGGCCGAATATTCGTGGCCCGGATCATCCGCCCGCTCGCCGATCACGTCCGCTGCCGGCGATGCACGAGACGAATGCCGGATCCCGGGCGCGGGTCGGGTGTCCTCGCACCATGCTCCAGCCGAATATCCGCACGCGGGCACCCCGGCGGCGGCCGCCATGAATGCACGGGACGAATGCCGGATCCCGGTCGCGGGTCGGGTGTCCTCGCACCATGCTCCAGCCGAATATCCGCACGCGGGCACCCCGGCGGCGGCCGCCATGGATGCACGGGACGAATGCCGGATCCCGGGCGCGGGTCGGGTGTCCTCGCACCATGCTCCAGCCGAATATCTGCATGCCGACGCCCGGCCGCCGGCCGTGACCCGGGGCCCGGTCGGCTGGCACGGACCGCCCCGAACCTGCAACAATCACCCCAGCCAACCCCCATCGGAGAACCGGGGAGGAACGACGACCCAGGGTGCTGCGAGCCCTCCATACCGCCGACGTCCACCTCGGCGCCCGCCATGCCGACCTCGGATCCCAGGCCGCCGCCCAGCGGGAGCGCCAGTTCGCCGCCTTCCGGGCGGCCGTCGACCTCGCCATCGCCGAGCGGGTCGACCTCGTCCTCATCGCCGGCGACCTCTTCGACTCGAACACCCAGCCCCGCCGGAGCGTCGAGAGCGTCGCCGCCGAGCTCGCCCGCCTCGCGGCGGCGAAGATCCGGACCGTCATCGTCCCCGGCACCCACGACGTCTACGACCGGGCCTCGATCTATCGCGCCTACGACCTCACCGCCCTCGCTGGCCAGCCGCCCGACTCCGACCTCGTCACCGTCCTGACCCCCGAGCGGCCGAGCGTCCACCTCGCCGCCCTCGATGCCGTCGTCTACGGCCCCGTCTTCGAGACGAAGCGGGCGCCCCACCCGCCGCTCCAGGGGATCGACGCAGCCCACGACGATCGGGCGACCTGGAAGATCGGCCTCCTCCACGGCTCGGTTCGCCTCCCCGGCAAGGTCGAGGACGACGACGTCATCGTCGATCCCGCCGAGATCGCGGCGAGCGGCCTCGACTACCTCGCCCTCGGCCACTGGCACTCCTTCCTCGACGGGACGGCCGGCCGGGTCCGATGGGCCTACCCGGGCGCCCCCGAACCGGTCGCCGTCGACCAGGACCGGGCCGGCTCCGTCCTCCTCGTCACCTTCGACGCGTCGGGTGGCGAGAAGCGGGTCGCCCTCGAGCAGCGGACGGTCGGGCGAACCCGCTTCGAGCGGCTCGAGATCGACGTCGCCGAGGTCGCCTCCCAGCCGGCCCTCGTCGAACGTCTCGCCGCCCTCGCCGATCCGGACCTCGTCCTCGACGTCCGCCTCGTCGGGCTCCGTCCGGACACCCTGGACCTCGAACCCGGTGAGGTCGAGACGGCCCTCGCCGGCCGCTTCTTCCGACTCCGGGTCCGCGACGCCTCGATCCCGCCCCTCACCGAGGGCGCCCTCCCGCCAGCCGACACGATCCTCGGCGCCTTCGTCCGCGACCTCGAAGGCCGGATCGCCGAGCTCGAAGCCGCCGACCACGAGGCCGAGGCGGCCGAGCTCCGCGACGCCCTCCGGATCGGTCGCCTCCTCCTGACCGGGACCGAGGTGACGCTGTGAGGATCACCCGCCTCCAGATCCGGAACTTCCGCCGCTACCACGACCTCGACGTCGACCTCGCCCCGGGGCTGACCGTCGTCCGGGGGCCGAACGAAGCCGGCAAGACGACGATCCAGCGGGCGATCGAGCTCGCCCTGACCCGCAAGGCGACGAGCACCGGCGGCGACCTCGAGGCCCTGCGGCCGTGGGACGCGACGAGCGACGACGCCCGCCCGGCGGTCACCCTCGAGTTCGTCCAGGAGGACGAGGACGGAGCCCGCACCGGGCGCCTCGAGAAGGTCTTCCGAGGCGCGAAGGGCACGGTCCGCCTCGAGATCGACGGCGAGACGATCACCGACCCGGCCCGCGCCGACCAGGCCCTCGCCGAGCTGACCGGGATCCCGAGCGAGGCCTTCTTCCGCTCGACGGCCTCGGTCCGCCACCACGAGGTCGCCGACCTCGATCGGGACGAGGCCGCCCTTCGGGACCGGCTCCAGGCCTCGATCAGCGGCGCCGACCGGGGGACGTCCCGGGCGAAGAAGCTCCTCGAGAAGGCGCTCCGGGACCTCCAGGCGAAGGGCGAGAAGAATCCGGGCCGGATCAAGGCTGCCCAGGACGAGGTCGCCCGCCTCGAACGGACCGTCGCCGAGGGGGAAGCGGCCCTCGCCGCCCTCGAGCGCGACCGCGACGCCCTCACCGTCGCCCGCGAGCGACGGGCCGCCGCCGAGGACCTCCTCCGCGAGCGCCGGGGGATGCTCGAGAAGGCCCGCCTCGCCGAGCGCCTCACCGCCGAGCGGGCGGCCGCCGAGGAGCGCTTCGAGCGGTACCGGGCCGCCGTCGACGTCGCGACCCAGCTCGGCGCCCTCCGGGACAGCCACCCGTCCCCGAACCCGCTCCCCGTCCTCCGCTCCCTCGTCGAGCGACTCCGGAGCCTGGACGGACGAGTCCGCGAGCTGCGGGCGGCGCTCGGGAGCGAGATCGACGTCCGCTTCGAGGTCCCGCCCGAGCCGACGTGGCGGCCGCTGTCGCGGGTCGCCGTCCTCCTCGTCGTCCTCGGGGTCGTCGCCGCCGTCGGCGGACTCGGCCTCGATCTCGTCGGGATCGCCGAGCTCGGCGACCTGCCCGTCTACGGCGGGGCGGTCCTCGTCGTGGTCGGCTTCGTCCTCGCCCTCGTCGGCTTCTGGCTTCGCCGCCGGGACCGGCTCGCCCGCCACCTCCGGGACGAGGAGGTCGCCCGCCGGCTCCGGGGCCGCTCGGAGATGGAGGAGGAGCTGAAGCGGACCGAGCAGGAGCTTGCCGGACAGCTCGCGGCCCTCGGGTTGGCCGACCTCGCCGCGGCCGAGGACCTCCTCGCGAGGGAAGAGGCCCACGTCGCCCGGATCGAACGACTGGAGGCGGAGCTGCGGGGCCTCGTCGGCGACGAGCCGCTCGACGGGTTGGCGGGGAAGCGCGACGAGGCTGCCCTCGAGATCGAGCAGAAGCGCCACGCCCTCGAGGCCCTCGGCCCGATCGCCCGCGAGCCGCGGGCCCGGGAGCGACTCGAGGTCGAGGTCAAGGACGCCGAGGACGCCCTCGAGCGGGCGCGGGACGACGAGGCACGGGCGGCGGCCCGGGTCGAGGCGAACGCCGTCGACGCCGAGCAGGTGGCGGCGGCAGCCGAGCAGCTCGCCATCGCCCGGGAGCGGCTCGCCGCCGTCGAGCGGCGGGCCCGGGTCTATGGGGCCTGCCTCGCGGCCATCGAGACGGCCGAGCGGGCCACGATGCAGACGGCGACCCGGTACCTGGAAAAGCGGATGGTCGCCGACCTGGCGCGGGTGACCGACGGCCGCTATCGGCGGGTCGCCGTCGACGATCGGAACCTCGACATCGCCCTCTTCGCCCCCGAGAAGGGCGGCTGGGTCGACGTCCAGCAGCTCAGCCAGGGGACGATCGACCTCGTCTTCCTCGCCGCCCGGCTCGGCCTCGTCCGCCTCGTCACGAGCGACCGGCGGCCGCCCCTCGTCCTCGACGACCCGTTCGTCACCTTCGACGAGGCACGGGCGAGGCGGGCCCTCGAGGTCCTCCGCGACCTGGCGGGGGATTTCCAGATCATCTACCTCACCTGCTCGGACCGCTATGACGGGCTCGCCGACGCGGTCGTGGAGCTGCCGGCGCCGACGGCCGTCGACGACGGTCGGCTCGACGTCCCGCCGCCCTGGGGAGCCGGCGAGGCCGAGGCGGCGGCCGGCACGGCCCGAGGAGGGGCCGCGGCCCGAACGGGCGCGGCCGCGGCCCCTCCTCGGGCCGTGCCGGCCGCCGCCTCGGCCTCGCCGGCTCCCCAGGGCGGCGGGACGTCGAGCCGACCGTCGTCGACGGCCGTCGGCGCCGGCCGCTCCACGACCGCGTCGGCGAGC
>JBHOQO010000142.1:0-3832 GCA_042408925.1 Chloroflexota bacterium
GTTCTTGCGCTCACCGCAGTGGCCGGCGGCGGGGGAGTCCCTCCTGCGGGTCGCTCGCCGGAACCGCCGGAGTCCGTCTCGGTCGATGCCGTCGAACGCCGGGCGGCAGCTCGCGCGAGCCTGGCTACCTCGGCGATCCGAACGCCGGCCGTCGCGCCCGGCCTTGGCGGCCGAGGCTCTCGTGCCGCTCGACGAGGCGGAGATCGAGGCACGGCTCCTTCGCCTCGGCGCCGAGCGCCTCGGCGTCCCGGTCGAGGAGGTCCGCCTCTTCGCCCTCGAGTCTTTCGTCGTTCCGGGCGATTCGAGCCGTTGGGTCGGCGGCAAGGTGCTCCATGACGCCAGCGGTGAGGCGGTCGTCGTCGCCGTGCGGGTCGCCACCGGCGAGGTCGTCGATGGCTCGACCCTCGAGGCCCGGATCGAGGCCGGCTACGCCCGCCAGGGCAAGATCGACCCGGCCGTCGAGGACCAGCTTCAGGCCGCCTCGCCCACCGACCGACTCACCGTCGCCGTCCTCGTGCGGGGAGGGTCCCGGGCCGCTGCCATCGCCTCAGTCCGAGCCAAGTACTGGTGGGCGAACTTCAGCGGGGACGTCCCGGACACCGGCAACGATGCCCTGAACCTGGAGATCCGGTCCGCCCTCCGGACGGCCTACCGCGAGGCCGCCAGACGCGCCGTCGACCCGATCGTCGCCCGTGCCGAGGCCTTGGGGATGACGGTCGAGTACGCGGCCGCCTTCGCCCCGCTCGTCTACGTGACCGGCACGCCCGAGGCGATCCGGCAGCTGGCGGAGGAACCGGCGGTCTTCCGGATCATGATCTCCTCGGCGACGACGATGGCCTCGGCCGGACCGACCGATCAGGCCAATTGGTCGGACGCCAACGGCTACCGCGGCGCCGGAGCTCGGATCGCGGTCGTCGAGTACGACAACGTCGACTGGTCGGCAACCGACCTGAGCTCGATCCCGAGCAGCCGACGGGTGTCCTACAGCACCGGTTCCATTACGCCACAGTCGCATCCGACCCGCGTCATGGGCACGATCGCGGGCCAGACCGCCGGACGGCGCGGTGTCGCACCCGACGCCTTCTTCATCAGCTCCTCGACCGGCGGTGGGTCGAGCGGGGTGACCCGCGACTTCAAGATCCTCCAGGCGATCGACACCGCCGTCGACCCGGCCCGCGGAAATGCCGACGTCGTCAACCTCTCGATCGTCCAGGACACCGCCGCGGGCGCCTCGGCCCTGACGGCCTACGTCGACGAGCTGGCCAGGATCGGCGTCCACCTCACGACGGCGGGCGGCAATCGGTGGGACTGCGACACGACGTCCGGGATCGAGGTCCTCGACCAGATCCGACCGCCCGGCGACGCCTGGAACTCGATCACGACCGGCGGGATCGACGACAAGAACACGAGCGGCTGGTCCGACGACACGGTCTGGGACCACTGCTACAAGGACCCGCCCGGCGGGACCTTCAAGCCTGAGATGAGCGCCCCGGCGGTCTCGATCAGCGCGGCCGGCCAACCGGCGCTCAACGGTGTCAGCTTCGCGAACCCCCAGGTGGCCGGCGCCCTCGGCCAGCTCATCGGTCAGAAGCCGACCGAGCTCCGGGACGAGCCGGTGAAGACGAAGGCGATCCTCCTCGCCGCCTCGATGGTCCACCGAACCGCCTACCCGGGCCAGGTGGATGCTCCCCTCCACGACCGCGAAGGTCTCGGCTCGCTGACGACGAAATGGGCGAACCTCGTCGCCGACCGGCGCCTGAGCAACGGCTACCCCCTCGGGGACTTCGGAGCCTGGACGGCGAACGGCGTCTGGACCGGCGACTGCTACCGGACCCCGTCCGCTGTCAGCCTGAGCGTCTCGACCGGCGGTAGCCGGAAGGTTCGCTTCGTCATCACCTGGCAGAGCCACGGCTTCTACGACGAGGGGTCGAACGGCTTCGGGACCGACGACGCCTATCTCGACCGTCGGCGCTCGGACATCGACCTCCGCGTCTATGACCGGAACGGCACCTGGATCGACGCCTCGGCCTCGGTGAACTGGACGACCGAGTGGGTCGAGTGGACGTACGACGCGACCCGCGGCCCGTACCGGGTCGAGATCCGGCCGTACAGCTGGAGCTGCGACCTGGCGCAGGAGAAGATCGGCTGGGCCTGGGTCGCCTGGGGCGTGCCGTGAGCCGGCCATTCGTCCGCGCGGCCGTGGCGGCCCTCGCCGCCGTCGGGCTCGCCCTCTCCTCGGGAGCGCTCCCCGAGCGAGGCGCGTCGGCGGCGATCGAGACGGAAGGTCTCATCGTCCTAGCGTTCGAAGAGGGCTGCCACGGGATCGGAACGGTCGAGGCCGTCAACGAGACGCTTGGTAGGCTCGAGTACCGGGAACGGGTTTCCTGGTCGGCGGACGAGTCGATCGTAATCTGGATGGGTGAGGCGTTCGGTGTCAGCCTCGGTGAACAGCTGAGCGTCCGCCTTCGCTCGTCCGACGGCCGGCTTCTGTTCACCGCCCTGGTGACGTTTTTGGACGACGTCATCGTGGACCAGCGTCGCCTTCCCGACTACCTCCTCCTCGCCCGGCTCGACTGCTCACGGGTTCCCTACGAGATCAGCCGCCACCTTTCCTACAACCCCGCTCGACCCCTGGAGCCGGAGGAGCCCCGCGGGCGGGCAGCGAGACCCCCCGCCGGGATCTCGGCTGCCATCACCCTCGCCTTCGAGCCGGGCTGCCAGGGCTCGGGCACGTACGAGGTCGTGAACGAGACGAAGGGGGTCGTCCAGCATCGCCAGGCGGCCACGTGGAGCGCCTCCCAGCCGATCCTCGTCGAGGACCGTTCCGCCGGCATCGCCGATCGGGGCGACCGCCTCGTCGTTCGCCTCCTCGACGCCGACGGACGGCTCCTCTTCGCGGCGCCGGTCCCGTTCCTCGACGACGTCATCGTCAATCAGTACCGGCTGCCCGACTACCTCCTCCTCGCCCGGCTCGGGTGTGCAAGCGTCCCGTACGAGGTCACGTATCACCTCTCCTACACGACCCCGGCCGGGGGGCCAGCGACCTCGACCGCCGATCCAGCGGTGGAGCGGTCGTCCTCGTGGCCGTCGCTCGTGCTCCTCGTGCTCTTCGGTCTCGGCCTCGCCGGGAGCTGGCAGTACGTCGGCAGGCGGCGTCGGGAGCCGGAGCCGGTCACCGCTCCCGGGCCATCTCGACCCGACAGCCCCTAGGCGACCGTCGCTCGGGCGGTCAGGCGGCGGTCAACGGATCCCGGTATCCCAGAGGAGGCTGACGGCGAGTGGCCGGCCGCCGGCGAGGGCAACGACGACGGGCGCCGGGTCGCCGGTCATGAACGGCTCGTCGGCCCGCCCGAGGACGAGGTAGACGCCGGCCGGGACCCGGAACTCGGCCGAGCCGTCGGCTGCGGTGTGGACCGCAGCGACGCCGGTCCCGTCCGGGGCGATGAGCTCGATCGTCGCCGCCACCGGGCGCGGGGCGCAGGCCGGATCGCCCGGCCGCTCGGCGGGGCAGGTGGGGCCGGCGAGGGCGGCCACCGACAGGGTCGCCGGCTCGCCTTCGACGTCGCCCGGGAGGACCCCTGCCGGGAGCGGGTCGCCGTGCTCGGTCACGGCGACGACGGCGAGGGAGTGGTCGACGTCCACGTCGACGACGTGCTCGTTGATGCACCCCGCGGGGCAGTCGCCCCAGCCTACGTGGAGGCGGACCCGGACCCCGTCGCCGAGGGGCAGGACCTCGTACCAGCGATCCTGCCCGATGAGGTTCGGGTCGAAGGGACCGAAGCCGCGGAAGCGGGGATCCGAGGCGAGGGCGACGGCGACGGCGCGGGTCTCG
>JBHOQO010000148.1:0-15913 GCA_042408925.1 Chloroflexota bacterium
TGGCTGGCGGGGAAGGATTCGAACCTTCGATCTGCTGATCCAGAGTCAGCTGCCTTACCGCTTGGCCACCCGCCAGCGCGACCTCCATTCTAGCGAAGCCTCCGCCGACGATGACCGACCAGGGGCGCCGGGGCGGTTCGACCCGATCGGGCAGGCCGCTTCGGCCTCGAAACGGGACAAACGGCCCTCGCCGCCGCCGCCGCCCCGGCCGTACCCTCGGCGATCCATGAAGCTTCAGCCGCCGCCCGCACCATGCCCCAGGTTCGCGGCTCCCGACGCCCGGCGGGTACCGCGGCCCCCCGGCGCCGGTCGCCGTCCGGGTCCGTGGCATCGCGGGGTGGCCCGATGAGCGGGGTGGACGCCGTCGGCGCGGCGCGAGCCGTGGGCGTGACGAGACTCGCCGTCGACTTTCCCGGCCGGATCGACCTTGCCGAGGCCCGCCGGGCCCTCGCCGAGCCCGACTGGCTCGGCGTCCCGGCCGAGCCGCCCGCCGACGCGCCCCACATGCGCCGCTACCTGACCGACCTGGTCCTCCAGCTCTCCGCCGGGAGCCGACCCCTCGAGTTCCGGAAGGCCGCCCTCGTCGACCTCGGACCCGTCGTCGACCGGGGCCGGAGCCTCGAGGTCGAGATCGGCTGGCGGTCGGCGACGCTGGCACCGCTCTTCCCGGTCTTCGCCGGTCTCCTCCTCGTGACGCCCGCGGGCCTCGTCCTCGAGGGCGCGTACGCGCCGCCCTTCGGCGAGGCCGGCAAGCTCATCGACAAGGCGGCGCTCCACGTCGTCGCCCGCCGGACGGCCCGTTGGTTCCTCGGCCGGGTCGGGGCCGAGCTCGGCCTGGAGCCGCTGTCGTTGGGGCGGGAACCCTCGGGCGACTGACGAGCGCCGGGCGACCGGCCGATCCGCGGGTTCGCAGGGGCGGAATCCGATCCGCCGGCTATGCTCCCGGACCGTGACCGATCCGACGACCGAATATCGGCCCGACGACCCGACCCGAGCCCGGCTCCTCGACGACGACGGAACCCGCGACCCGCGCCTCAACCTGGCCCTCGAGGAGGCGATCGCCCGCTCGTCCGGTCCGCATCCCACCCTCCGACTGTGGCGGAATGAGCGGGCCGTCGTCGTCGGCCGCTTCCAGCTCGCGGCGGCCGAGGTCGATCTCGCCGTCGCCCGCGAAACCGCGACCCCGGTCTTGCGTCGCTTCACCGGCGGCGGCGCCGTCTACCACGACCCGGGCAACCTCAACGTCTCGCTCGTGCTGCTCCGCGACCGACCGCCGCTCGCCGGCCGCCCCGATCTCACGGTCCTGCCGACCCTCTATCGACTCCTGCTCGAACCCCTCGCGACGGCCGTCCGGAGGCTCGGGCTCCCGGTCGAGCGGACGGCGCGCGACCTCCTCGTCGACGGCCGGAAGATCAGCGGCGTCGCCGCCTGGCTCGGTCGCGACCGGGTCCTCGTCCACGGAACGCTCCTCGTGGCGGCCGACCTCGAGCTGCTTGGACGACTCCTGGCGGGTCCCGGCGCCCCCGGCGATCCGCGCTGGGCGCGGACCCGAAGCCGCCGGATGCCGGTCACGTCGCTTGGCCGGGTCCTCGGCCGGGTGCCCGCGAGCGAGGAGCTGGCGAGGTTCGTCGCCGACGCCTTCGCGGCGGCGTACGGGTTCGAGCTCGGGGCGAGTCGTCCGAGCGAGGAGGAACTCGCCCGAGCCGCGGAGCTCCTTGCCACCCGATACGGCCGCCGGGCCTGGCACGCCGACTGACCGGCCGCCGGCTCGGGAGCGGCCGGATCAGCGACGGCCGCGGTGGTAGCGCTCCATGAGTTCGGCGACGGCCGCCCGGGCCTCCGCCCACTCGGGCTCGTCGGGGACGAGCTTGGCGTCCCGACCCCAGCGGGCGAGCTGGGCCATCGCCGTGACGACGGCGTTGTGGGCCGCCGCCCGCGCGCGGCCGCCCTCGACGAGTCCGGTCACGAGGTAGCGCCGAACGAGCTCGAAGGGGGCCGTCCAGCGGCCGATGACGATCCGGTCGCCGCGTCGGAGGGTCTCGAGGTACTCGTCGTCGCCGACCGGGAACCGCTCGTGCTCGGCGACGTGCTCGGGGAGGGCGAGGCGACGTCCCGGGTGGGCCCGCGACTCGAAGCGCCCGTCGTCGTCGCTCGTCTGGTAGCAGACCGGGCAGCTGGGCAGCGACGCGTCCGAGGGCGGCGGCGTTCCGAGCAGGAGGCCGCAGCGCCGGCAGACGGTGGCGTCAAGTCGGGCGGCCGGGATGCCGCACCGGAGACAGACCGGGGCGGCCGCCGACGGGCGGGACCGGGCGGAGGTCGGAGCCGGAGGCATCGTCGACAAGGCTATCGGCGGCCGGCCATGACCGGGATGGCGCCTGCGTCCTGGTGCGACCATGACCCTTGGGGGGCTCGCCCCTCGGCGCCCCGACGTATCTTCCGGTCGTCGTCCGGGTTGGTGTCGGCGCTGCGCGGCGTGTGGCACGCTGTCGCGGGCAATCGGTCACCGGGCCAGGCGCCCGCCGAAACCGAGCCGAAGGAGGAAACCATGGCGGTCCCCGATCGATTTCGCGCCTTCGTCGTCGAGCGAACCGAGGGCGGCCTCGAGCGCGCCGTTCGGGAGCTCGGCCTCGCCGACCTGCCCCCGGGCGAGGTCCTCGTCCGGGTCGAGTGGTCGAGCGTGAACTACAAGGATGGCCTCGCTGCCCAACCCGAAGGTCGGGTTGCCCGGGTCAGCCCCCTCGTGCCAGGGATCGACCTCGCCGGGACCGTCGTCGAGAGCCGCGATCCGAGCATCCCGCCCGGGAGCGCCGTCCTCGCCCACGGCTACGAGCTCGGCGTCTCCCGCCACGGCGGCTACGCCGAACTCGCTCGGGTCCCGGCCGAGTGGGTCGTCCCGCTCCCGGCCGGACTGACCGCCCGCGAGGCGATGGCGATCGGGACGGCCGGCTACACCGCGGCGATGTCCGTCGTCGCCCTCGAGGAACGGGGCTTGCGGCCCGGCGACGGGCCGGTCCTCGTCATCGGCGCCTCGGGGGGCCTGGGTCGGCACGCCGTCGGGATCCTTGCCTCGCGGGGCTACGAGGTCTGGGCGGCGACCGGCAAGCCCGAGGAGGCCGAGCGCCTCCGGGCCCTCGGGGCGGCCGGGATCCTATCCCGCGAGGAGGTGACGGCCCCGAGCGAGCGGCCCCTCGAGTCGGGCCGGTGGGCCGGGGCGGTCGATGCCGTCGGCGGCCCGACGCTCCCCTACGTGCTCCGGACGCTCCGGCCGAAGGCGGCCGTCGCCGCCTGCGGGAACGCCGGCGGGGCGGCCTTTGCGACGACGGTCTTCCCGTTCATCCTCCGGGGCGTCGCCCTCCTCGGCATGGATTCGGCGAATGTCCCGATCGCGGAGCGGCGGGCGCTCTGGGCGCGGCTGGCGACGGACCTGCGGCCGCCGCGGCTCGACGAAGCGGTCACGGAGATCGGCCTGGACGACCTGGCCGGCGTCCTCGATGCCATCGTCGCCGGCGCCGCCCGGGGCCGCTGGATCGTCCGGCTCGGGTGACGGCCCTTCAGCCCCGCTCCAACCCGACCGCCGGCGAGGCGGGTGCTCGACAGGAGGCGCGGCCTGGCCGGCGGCCAATTGACGGCGGAGCCCCGACGCCATGGCTCCGTACGTTGAGATGGGTTCGTTGCACCGGTGTCGGGTGGCGCGTCGTCATGTCGAGGTCCCACAGCGCAGGCGCTGATGTCCTTGTCGGACCGTTCAGTAGTTGACAACCACCCAGAGAGAGAGAGAATGGTCGGCGCGGTCCGGGGAGATGCCCCGGGGGGAGCAGGAGGATCGGCAGATGGGGATGCCGACGATCCGCGGGACGGGTGCCGCTTGGGCGGTTAGGATCCTTGGGCGGCGGGTTCTGTCGCCGGTCGCGATCGGTCTTGCTTTCCTGGTGTCCGGCGTTACCTCGGCCACGTTGGCGTCGCATTGGGCTGCCAACGGCTGGTACGACCGGCACTACAACTACCCGCCGGTGCCAAGTGGTCTCTCGGCGATCAACAATGTCTTCGGGCAGCCCTGCTCGAGCGATGCGAACTTCAACCGGTTTACCTGGGGCGCCGAGGGTGTCACGTACAACGTGAACTTCCACAAGAAGCTCGGTGGCGCCCCGACCCCAGGGTGGTACGGCGGAAACGGTGGGCTTTCCACCAACCTCTTCTACGACATCCGAGGTCACATCGCCAACAACCACTGGGACAGCCGGGTCCTTGGTGGGATCTGGGGCTACAGCTGTCGCCTGAAGAGCGGCTCGACCACCGAATGGAGCACGCACGCCTGGGGGATTGCCATCGACATCAACGCCGCACACGAACACTTCCGGCACTGTCACAACCACACAGTCGATGCCGGGGTCGCTGCGATCTTCCAGAACCACGGCTGGTACTGGGGGCTTGCCTTCTGCGACGCGATGCACTTCCAGTACGCCACGAATTACTGACCACAGGACGAGCACGGGAGGAACGAAGACATGCGCGGCCGAATGCGGCGGTTCGTGGTGGCGATCGTCGGTGCCAGTCTCGCTGGCGGACTGGTCGGTCTTACCTGGGCGCGGTCGGGCGGCGTCGATGGCCCGGCCGTGGTCGACCTCAGTTCGGTTACCGGCCAGGGAGAATCGATCCTGGCGGTCGTCGCCGGCACATTCCCGGACCGAGCTGAGGCTGAGGCGCGGGCCGAGGAACTTGGCTTCGGCGACATGCAGGGCTTTTATGTCGACTCGGCCGACAACTACGAGCTTCTCGGCATCTACGATCAGTCGAGTCCGGATCTGAGGCTCGAACCGTGTGGCGACCGCCCGCCTGGCCCCGAGTGCCCGCCGGGCACCGCGTCCACCCGGGCGTACCAGCCGGTCGAGCTCCGCTATGTGGCGCGCGAGAAGGTGATGGCCTACGTGGCGGATCACGAAGCGGCTGCGTGCGGAAGCATGGGCCTACCGCCATGCATGATCGACCGACTGAGGCAGCTCCTCACTGGCCCAAATCTCGGGCTGCCGAGGGATGGATGGCTCGTCCTCACGGCCTTCCGAACGATGCGCGGGGCGGAGGAGTTCGTCGAGCTCTCGCGGAGCGCCGGCTATCCGGTCGCCGTGATTCGAGTCCGGAAGCTCGGAGGCCCCTACGTCGGGCTCGGCCAGGAGGCGAATCCCGACGGAGTCTCCGGTCCGTTGCTCGCGCCGCTGCCGAACCAGGAGGCGTACCAGGAGTGACGGCGATCGGCCGGGGCCTTGCGGCGGCCGCGGGCATCCTCCTCGTCGTCGGCTGCGGGCCGCTGCCGAGCCCCTCCCCGCCACCCGTCGCCGTCTCGCCAGAGACCTGCCCCGAGGCGGCACTGTCGACCCTCCCGCCCGGCTTCGTTGCCGACCCGCCGTTCCTCGCCGGTGAGAGCTCGCCGTTTGGAGTCCGCCGAACCTACCGCGATCCGGCCGGGCGCGAGATCTCCATCCTCTCGGGCATCGACGCGGGCGAGGTCGCCGGAACCGACACCGGGGAGCGGCTAAGCGTCCGTGGCCACGGAGCGATGATCAAGGCGACGCCGTCCGGCGATACCTTCGTTGCCTCGTGGCTGGAGGGCCCGCCCGGCGCGCCCTGCAGCGCGTACGCCGTCATCGGGACCGGGTTCGACCTGGCAACCTTCCTCCAGATCCTGGCGGGCGTCCGATGAAGACCTCGATCGAGCCTGGGCTGCCTTGGCGCATTTCGTCCGGCGCCGTGGAGCTCGCCAGAAGCGCCGGGGCCACGGAGCTCGTCGCGCTGCGCGTGATCAAGCTCGGGGGCCCGTACGTCGGCCTCGGGCAGGAGGCGCACCCCGACGGGTCGGGTCCGCTGCTCGGACCGCTCCCGGATCCGGGCGCCTATCAGGATTGACCCGCCGATCAGGGCTCGGCCTCGCAGTCGCGGCGAGTCTTCTCGTCGCCGCGTGCAGCGCACCGGCGCCGGAGACCCCCGCCGGCGGTTCCCAACCGGCCGACACGGGCCTGTGCAGCGTCATGGAGCCGACCGTCCTGCCCGAGGGGCTTGCCCTGCGCTCCCGAGAGGTGGTCGGCCATGGCGTGGTCGAAACCTACGAGAATGCCACCGGCGAACGCGCGCTGTCCCTGTTGTCTGGTGTAGGAGGAGAGACGGCCGGCGTCGACACCGGAAGGCGGATCCGCATCCGGGGCCACGAGGCGCGCGAGCTCCTCGTTCGCGAGACGGACACGCGGTTCGCGGTCTGGCTGGAACGGGACCCGGCTGAGCTGTGTCACCAGTACACGGTCATCGGGGTCGGTCTGACGCAGTCGGAGTGGGATGCCGTGCTGGCCGGGATCCGATGATCGATGCGCCCGTGACGTGCGTGTCACCGTCCCGGCTGGGCGATCGAGCGACCGCACCCGCATCTCCCGGCGACTCGGCGCTACACTAGGGCGCGACAACCGAAGACCGCCTCCGGGGAGCGCACGTCGCGCTGAGAGTGTGGTTCGACCACAGACCCGCGGAACCTGATCTGGTTCGTACCAGCGAAGGGAGCAGGCCCTGATCGACGCCGTCCTCTCCGGAGGACGGCGTTTCGTTGTCTTCGTGATCCACCACAACGGAAGGAGGTTCGAACCTGATGGCTACCACCGTCACCCAGCCGGGTGCCGCCGCCCTGCCCGACGTCCGCTGGCGGACCCGGGACATCGTCGTCACCGCCGTCATCGGCGTCGCCTTCGGGGTCGTCTTCTGGGTTTGGAATGGGCTCTGGGAGGCGATCAAGCCGCTCTTCGCCGTCGCCCCGTGGGCCAGGGACCTCTTCTATGCGGTCTGGCTCGTCCCGGCCGTCCTCGCCCCCCTCGTCGTCCGCAAGCCCGGCGCGGCCCTCTTCGCCGAGATGGTCGCCGCCGGCCTCTCCACGATCCTCGGCAGCCAGTGGGGCCCCGACACGCTCCTCTCGGGCTTCGTCCAGGGCGCCGGCGCCGAGCTGGTCTTCGCCTTCACGCTCTATCGGTTCTGGGGCTTCCCGGTCCTCGCCGTCGCCGCCATCGCCTCGGCGGCCGCGGCCTGGATCCACGACTGGGCGATCTGGTATGCCGACGTCGCCCTCGACGTCCAGCTCGTCCGGGGGCTGATGATGGCGATCTCGGCCATCGTCATCACTGCCTACGGCTCGATCCTCCTCGTCCGGGCGCTCCGACGGGCCGGCGTCCTCGAGGGGTTCCCGGCCGGGCGGGAGGCGTGATCGGGCGGCCGACGCCGCCACCATCGACACCGCGACGGCCGGATCCGGACCCGGGACCGGCCGCCCCGGAGCGATGAGCCCCGACTCCCTCGGCGGCCCCGGGGCGATCGTCGCCGACGGGATCTCGTTCCGGTACGCTGGGCGGCCGCGGCCGGCCTTCGCCGACGTCTCGTTCCGCCTGGAACCCGGCGAGTGTCTCCTCGTCGTCGGGCCGTCCGGGTCGGGCAAGAGCAGCCTCGCCCTCGCCCTCGCCGGTCTCGTCCCCCAGGAGTTCCCCGGCGACTGGTCGGGGCGCCTGACCGTCGCCGGCCTCGACCCGACGACCGCGCCGCGGGCCGTCGTCGCCGCCCGGGTCGGGATCGTCTTCCAGGACCCGGCGAGCCAGCTCGTCATGGACCGGGTCGAGGACGACGTCGCCTTCGGCCTCGAAAACCTCGGCTGGGACCCGGCGGCGATGCGGGCCCGGGTTCCGGAGGCGCTCGCCCTCGTCGGTCTCGCCGGCTTCGAACGACGGCGCTCGACGACCCTCTCGGGCGGCGAGCAGCAGCGGCTCGCCCTCGCCGGCGTCCTCGCCCCCCGGCCCGGCGTCCTCGTCCTCGACGAACCGACGGCGAACCTCGATCCCCCCGGGGCCCGTGCCTTCGCCGAGCGGCTCGCCGAGCTTCGCCGCCGGCGGGCTGCGACGATCGTCCTCGTCGAGCACCGGGTCGAGCTCGCCTGGCCCCTCGCCGACCTCGTCCTCGCCCTCGGCGAGGACGGCCGCCCGATCGAGCTCGGTCGACCGGACGAGGTCCTCGCACGATCGCGGGAGCGGCTCGCCCGGGCCGGAATCTGGCTGCCCGAGGACGGTGCCACCGCCCCGGCCGTCGCGCTCCCCGGACCCGACGGCCGGATCCCGGAGCGGTCGGTCGTCGAGGCGACGGAACTCGTCTTCTCGTACGACCGTCGGACCCCGACCCTCGGCCCGCTCTCGATCGGGCTCGGG
This sequence comes from Chloroflexota bacterium, assembly GCA_042408925.1. GTDB lineage: Bacteria > Chloroflexota > Limnocylindria > Limnocylindrales > CSP1-4 > BPIH01. The sequence continues at coordinate 8,217 of JBHOQO010000148.1, forward strand.
CGCGGCGAGCGGGTCGCCCTCGTCGGGCCGAACGGGAGCGGGAAGTCGACCCTCGGCCGGCTCCTCGTCGGGCTCCTCCGTCCGGGCGGCGGTCGGGTCCGCATCGCCGGGCCGGGCCGGACGCGGCAGCCACCCGCCGACCCGGCCCGTCTCCCGGCGGCCGAGCTCGCCCGCCGGGCCGGCTACGTCTTTCAGGACCCCGAACAGCAGTTCCTCACGACCCGCGTCGTCGACGAGGTCATGGTCGGACTTCGGGCCGAGGAGCGGGCGGCGGCCGCCGCGCTCATGGAACGGATCGGGCTGCCGCTCGCGGCCTTCGGGGACCGGAGTCCGTACACGCTCTCGGGAGGGGAGCAGCGGCGCCTCTCCCTCGCCTGTGCCCTCGTTCGGCGGCCGGCCCTCCTCGTCCTCGATGAGCCGACCTTCGGTCAGGATCGCCGCGGCTACGAGGGCCTCCTGGCGATCCTCGCCGAGCGGGTCGAAGCCGGCTGTGCCGTGCTCGCGGCGACCCACGACGAGCGCTTCGTGGCCGACTTCGCCCGCCGGGTCGTGCGGCTCGAGGGGGGGCGGATCGTCGAGGACCGGCCGGCCGCCGGCGGCGGGCCGGGCGGGACGGGGCGGTCCGAGCCCGCGACTGCGACGCCGGCCGCCGCCGCGGGGGACCGGCCGTGATCGCCTTCGCCGCCCCCGGGGACGAGCAGCTCCGGAGCCCGCTCGGGCGGACGAGCCCGCTCCTCAAGCTTGGACTCGCCGTCGTCTGGCTCCTCGGCCTCGTCCTCACCCTCGACCCGCGGCCGCCCGTCGTCCTCACGATCCTCGCCGTCGCCGCCGGGCTCGGCCTCGGTCGCATCCCGGCCCGGCGGCTCGCCGCCGGGCTCCTCCCGCTCTGGAGCGTCGCCCTCTCGATCGGCGTCTTCAACGCCCTCTTCTCCGGCACGAACGTCGACCCGACGCTCCCCGAGCTCGCCCGCCTCGGCCCGTTCCGGGTCACCGAGCAGGCGGTCGTCAACGGGGTCGCCATCGCCCTCCGGGTCGTCACCATCGCCGCCGTCGGGGTCGTCTTCGCGCTGACGACCGATTCGACCCGCCTCGTCGACGCCCTCGTCCAGCAGGGCCGCCTCCCGGAGCGCTTCGGCTACGGCGCCCTCGCGGCCTACCAGGCGATCCCGCGGCTCGCCGAGGCGCTCACGACGCTCCAGCAAGCCCGCCGGATCCGCGGTCTCCGAACCAGCTGGCACCCCTCGATCCTCGTCGGCCTCCTCGTTCTCGCCGTCCGCCACGGGGACCGGCTCGCCCTGGCCATGGACGCCCGGGCCTTCGGGGCCGGCCCCCGGTCCCGGTACCGGGAGGTCCGCTGGTCGGGCCTCGACCTCGTCGTCGGCGGGGTCGGTCTCGCCGCCCTCGTCGTCGCCCTCGTCCTTTCCGGCTAGCCCCGACGCCCATCCCGGACGCCCGTCTATGGGCCCGGCGTCGCGCCTACCGGATCGCGGCGCCGCGCCCCCGGCGGTGGTGGCGCAGAATGGGGGCCGACCGGCGGCGATGCGACCGCGCGCGGACGGCGGCACCACCGAGCGGTGGCGGATCTGACGTCGAGCGGGGCGCCGCCTCGGGCGGCTGATCCGCCCACGACCGAGCCCTCGACGACGACTGGAGGACGAACCGATGACCGACGTCAAGGAGACGATCACCACCCATCGACAGTTCATCGGCGGCGAGTTCGTCGACGCCGCGAGCGGGGAGCTCCTCGATGTCCTGAACCCCGCCACCGGCCAGGTTATCGCCCGCGTCCCGGCGAGCGGTCCCGAGGACGTCGATCGGGCCGTCGAGGCCGCCGCCCGGGCCTTCGAGACCTGGCAGCACTCGACCCCCCAGGACCGGAGCCTCATGCTCTTGAAGCTCGCCGACGCCATCGAGGCCCACGCCGAGGAGCTCGGGCGCCTGGAGGCGGCGAACGCCGGCAAGCCGGTCGGGGCGGCCATCGACGAGATGACGACCTCGGCCGACAACATCCGCTTCTTCGCCGGCGCGGCCCGGGTCATGGAGGGCAAGGCCGTCAACGAGTACCTGGCCGGCCACACCTCGCTGATCCGCCGCGAGCCGGTCGGGGTTGTCGCCTCGATCGCGCCCTGGAACTACCCGCTCTACATGGCCGGCTGGAAGATCGGGCCGGCTCTTGCCGCCGGGAACACCGTCGTCTTGAAGCCGTCCGCTCGAACGCCCCTGACCAGCCTCCGCCTCGCCGAGCTCGCCGCCGAGATCTTCCCGCCCGGCGTCCTCAACGTCGTGACCGGGACCGGCGACGCCATCGGCGAGCCGCTCGTTGCCCACCCGAAGGTCGCCATGATCTCCCTCACCGGCGACACCGCGACCGGCAAGCGGATTGCGAAGATCGCCGCGGACCGGGTGAAGCGGCTCCACCTCGAGCTCGGGGGCAAGGCGCCGGTCATCGTCTTCGACGACGCGGATCTGGAGGCGGCCGCCGAGACGATCCGGATGGCCGGCTACTGGAACAGCGGCCAGGACTGCACGGCCGCCTGCCGCGTCCTCGCCGGACCGAAGATCTACGACCGCTTCGTGGCGACCCTGGCCGACCAGGTCCGGACGATCAAGTGGGGCGACCCGGCCGAAGGCGACGACATCGAGATGGGCTCGCTCATCGCGAAGTCGCAGGTCGAGAAGGTCGCCGGGATGGTCGAACGGGCGAAGGCGGGGGCGGAGCTCGTCCTCGGCGGCGAGATTCCGGACCGACCGGGCTTCTTCTACGCCCCCACGATCCTTGCCGGCCCCGACCAGAAGAGCGAGATCGTTCAGGACGAGGTCTTCGGGCCGGTCGTCACCGTCCAGCGCTTCAGCGACGAGGAGACCGCGATCCGCTGGGCGAACGACACCCGCTACGGCTTGGCGGCCTCGGTGTTCACCTCCGACATCGGGCGGGCGATGCGGGTCGCCAAGGCGATCCAGTTCGGGACGGTCTGGATCAACGAGCACTTCACCCTCGTCTCGGAGATGCCCCACGGGGGGTTCAAGGAATCGGGCTACGGCAAGGACCAGTCGATGTACGCCATCGAGGACTACACCGTCGTCAAGCACGTCATGATCAAGCTCTGAGGGGAGCGGCGGCTCCGAAGGAGGGCTCGAGCGGGAGCGCCGGAGGGTCGACAGACCCCTGGGCGTCCGATATGCTTTTCTGCATGCGGACGACCCTCGATCTCGACGACGCCCTCCTCGTGGCGGCGAAGAAGCGGGCTGCCGAGCGCAGGGTCACCCTGACGCGGGTCATCGAAGACGCCCTCCGGGCCGCCCTGGAAACCCCGGCAGCGCCCCGGCGACCGCTCCGCTGGACGACCGTCCGGGGTGAGGGGCCGCCGACGGTGGACGTTGCCGATCGCCGAGCGCTCTACGAGGAGCTGGGGGACGACCACTGATCGCGGTCGACACGAACGTCCTCGTCTACGCCCACCGAGAGGAGTTCGCGGAGCATCCGCTCGCCCTCGAGCGCCTCCGCGCGCTGGCCGAGGGTGACGAGGCGTGGGGGCTCCCGATCTTCGTCGTCGGCGAATTCCTCCGGGTCGTCACCCATCCCCGGATCCTGCGCCCGCCGAGTCCGATGGAAGCAGCCCTCGATGCTGTCCGGGGGCTCTTCGAAAGCCCGAGCCTCCGGCTGTTGAGGCCGGGCGAGCGCTACTGGCCTCTTCTCGACGAGGCGATCCGCGACGCCCGAGCCGTCGGCAACCTCGTCGTCGACGCCGAGATCGTCGCCGTCTGCCGGGAGCACGGTGCGACGACGATCCTCACCGAGGACCGGGACTTCCGGCGCTTCCGGGGCGTCACCGCCGTCCCGTTGCGCGGCGGTTCGCCGGGGTGGTCCGGGACCCGCTGAGCGCCGACCTCCCGACCCGAGGGACTCGGGGCACGCCGCCGATCCGTCGCCGGCGTCGTCAGCCGGCGGCCGCCGTGTGCTCGGGGCAGTCCATCGCCGCCTCGGCGACCGTCAGGTCCCGCTGGAGGAGGGCGCAGCGATGCGGCCGGGCGCTACCCGGGGCGGCGTCCGGCCGGAAGTGGACGCAGCCGGCGCAGGGGGCGGCCACGACGAGGCGGCCGCTCCGGACGAAGACGCCGACGAGCTCGGCGAGACCCGCCTCGAGGCGCTCCAGAGCGGCAGGCTCGAGGGCCGCGAGGGTCGCCTCGAGCTCCGCCGTCAGGCCTTCGAGACGCGCGTAGACGTCGCGGCCGGCGTCGGTGAGGGCGAGGACCGAGCGGCGCCCATCGAAGGGGTGGGGCTGCCGGACGAGGAGGCCGCGCTCGATGAGCGGCGCCACGATGCCGATCGCCGTCGGTGAGCGAACGCCGAGGACCCGGGCGAGCTGGCCCGGGGTGGCCATGTCCGGGCGGGTGCGGGCGGCGAAGCGGAGCGCCTCGGCCTGGGCGGGCGTGAGCCCCAGTTCGCCGGAGGCGGATCGGAGTTCGCCGGCCACGAGGCGGGAGAGACGGAGGAGGGCGGCGACGATCCCTGCCCGTCGGTCGGCGAGGGGGTCGATCTGGATCGGGCGCGGGGTCCGTGGGATCGTTCGTCGGCCTCGGCTGGCGCCGTCGGCTCGCGGCATGGGTTCGGCCTCCCTTCTGGCTTGACGAGGATACATCGGATCCCTATCATGCGCAGATATATAGGGCTCCTATCTACTTGCCCCGCCCCCGGGCAAGCCAGTCATGGAGGTGGAACATGGCGACGGTCGCGATCCCCGGCTACCGGATGGGGGACCCCGGCCTCCCCGGACCGGCGACGAGCCAGGAGGAGCTGGCGAAGATCGAGGCGGCGCTCCTGTTGACCTACGACGACAAGGCGGCGCTCCGGGAGGCAAAGGCGATCCTGGCGCCGCGCGTGGAGGAGCTCCTCGACGTCTGGTACGGGTTCGTCGGGAGCCACGACTTCCTCCTCGGCTACTTCTCGACACCAGCTGGCCCCGACGGCGACTACCTCGGTCGCGTTCGGGCCCGCTTCGGTCAGTGGGTTCTCGACACCTGCGAGGCGGACTTCGGGCCGGCCTGGATCGCCTACGCCGAGGAGGTCGGGCGGCGTCACGCTGCCGGGAAGAACGCGACGGACGGCGTCGTCGGAGCGCCGGAGGTCGTCCACTTCCGGTACGTCGCCGCGCTCGTCTACCCGATCTACGCGACGGTCCGCCCCTTCCTCGAGGCGGGCGCCCGCGACGCCGCGCATCTGGAGCGGATGCATCAGGCCTGGCTGAAGGCCGTCCTGCTCAACCTCGTCCTCTGGAGCCGGGCCTACGTCCGGGACGGGTGGTTCTAGCGCGTCGAGGGCTCCCGTGCGCCCGGACGCGAGCTACGCGGTCAGGGCCGCGCGGACCTCGGGCAGCCGCTCGATGGTCTCGCGGTCCCAGGGGGAGCGCAGAACCCAGATCGTGTGGCGGACGCCGACGGCGGCGTAGCGGCGGAGCCCCTCGGCGACGAGGTCCGGCGGCCCGCCGAGATCGAGCGCCTCCTCGTCGGGCTGCGGCCGGTGGCGGGCCACGACGGCCGCGTGGGCCGTCTCCGCCGCCGCGGTGGTCGAGCGGATGACGACGTTCAGGGTCGCCGTCCACTCGATGGTGGCCGGGTCGCGGCCGACCTCCCGGCAGGCCTCGACGAGCCGGGCGCCGGCCGCCGTGATCTCCTCGGGCGTCCCGTAGGCGTTCCAGAGGTCGGCCGATCGAGCGACGAGGGGGAGGGTCCGCCGCGGGCCGCTGCCGCCGATGAGGATCGGGAGCCGGGGCTGGACCGGACGGGGGGCGAGGGAGGCGTCGCGGAGCTCGTAGAAGCGGCCCCGATGGTCGAACCGCTCCCCGTCGAGGAGCCGGCGGACGATCGAGACCGCCTCGGCGAGGCGCTCGATCCGCTCGCCCGGGCTCCGCCCGAAGTCGAAGCCGTACATCGTGTGCTCGAGCTCGAACCAGCCGGCGCCGAGGCCGAGGATCGCCCGGCCGCCGCTGATCTCGTCGATCGTCGCGATCATCTTCGCGGTGAGGACCGGGTGGCGGAACGTGTTCGCGGCGACGAGGTGGCCGAGGCGCACCCGACGCGTCACCGCGGCGAGGGCGGCCAGGGTCGTGAAGCTCTCGAGCTTGGGATCGCGCGGCTCGCCCTCGTCGGAGAGGAGGTGGTCGTCGACCCAGAGGTCGTCGAAGCCGGCTGCCTCGACCGCCTCGGCCGCCGCCCGGAGGCTCGGCCAGTCGGTTCGCTGGAGCCAGAAGGCGGCGCCGACCCGGATCGGCGGCTGGGCCGGTGGGTGGGAGGCGGGGATGGCGTCCATGGTCGAGAGGGTAGGGCTGCGGCGGCGCCGGCCGCCGGAGCGCACCGCCTGTTGCTACGCTCGATCCGTGGGCACGAGGCGCCGTGGAGGGACGATCGACCCGGTCATCGACCTCGATGCCGTCCGGGCGGCGGTCCTGGCCTGGGTGGCCGAGCGTCCGCGGGCGGTCGTCGTCCGCTCCCGGCGCGACCCGTACGCCGTCCTCGTCGCCGAGTGCATGGCCCACCAGACCCAGATCGGGCGGGTTGGGGAGGCGTGGCGGGCCTTCCTCGCGGTGTTCCCGTCGGTCGAGGCCCTCGCCGCCGCCCGGCCGGCCGACGTCCTCCGGGCCTGGGGCGGTCTCGGCTACAACCGGCGGGCGATCGCCCTCCTCCGGGCCGCCCGAGCCATCGTCGCCGAGCACCGGGGAGTCGTCCCCGCCGACCCGGCGGTGCTGATCCGGCTGCCCGGCGTCGGGCCGTACACGGCTCGAGCCGTCGCCGCCATCGCCTACGGTCGGCCGGTCGGGCCGGTCGACACGAACGTCCGGCGGGTCCTCGGCCGCCTCCTCGACCCGGAGGGGCGGCCGCCCCTTCGGACGATCCAGGGCCTGGCCGACGCTCTCGCGGCGGGTGCGCCCGATCCCGGTGCCTGGACGTACGCTCTCATGGATCTCGGTGCGACCGTCTGCCGCCCCGTCCCGCGCTGCGATCACTGTCCGGTGGCCGCGGCCTGCGCGTTCCGGGGCGCCCGCGGCGTCGGTGGGAGCGGGGAGGCGAGCGGCGCGGCCGTTGCCGCCGGCGGGGCCACGACCGGGCTCGGCACCGGTCGTTGGCGGGCGCCGTTTCCGGGGACGGCGCGCTGGCTTCGGGGTCGGATCCTCGCCCAGCTCCGGGCGGAGCCCGGCGACGCCTGGGTCCGGATCGCGGGCCCGATCGGTGCCCACCCGGGCGAAGCCGTCGAGGCGGCGCTCGGTGCCCTCGAGCTCGAGGGGCTCGTCGAGCGACATCCGGCGGACCCGACCCTCGCCCGCTTGCCGCTGACGTGACCGAGCGTCGGACGCGCTAGGCTTGGCGGCGATGACCGACCGCTCCGCTCCGCGTTCTGCCGCCGGTCCCGGGACGGCCGCCGAGCCGCCGCTCCCGGCCGACGATCCGAGCCTCTTCGACCTCGACCTCGACGGGCTGGCTGCCCGCTGGGCGACGGCCGCCGCGCGATCGCCGATCGGCGCCGAGGCGATGGCCGGCGCGGATCGCCGCGCCCAGGCGCTCGGCATGCCCGGTATCCGGCTCATGGAGCACGCGGGGACGGCGGTCGCGGCGGCATCACGGGCCCTCGCGGCCGAGCGCGGTCGTCTCGGATTGGGGCCGGTCCTCGTCCTCGCGGGCCCCGGCAACAACGGCGGCGACGG
>JBHOQO010000004.1:0-1766 GCA_042408925.1 Chloroflexota bacterium
CATCTTGTCGGCGTACACGAAACCAAAACTCCTCTCAGCTCGCCGCGATCCCGACCGTTCTCGCGGCAACCGTGAGAGGAGTCCGAGGTCTGTGGCCGAGCGTCTGAAACCTGTTCCGCCGCGGCCCCGCCGCGACGTGCCTGGGAAGTGTACGCCAACGCCGCGATGTTGCAAGGGCCATTTTGGCTCCCGCCCCCATGCCGGCGTCTGCGTCGAGGCTCCGGCACCGAATGGGCGATCGCCGGTCGCGGGCGGCCGGGGGTTGGCTCCCGGCGAGCCGACGGATCGGGATCGACGCGAGCCATGGTCGGGCATCGCCCTGCCCCGACCTTGGCCTTGTTCTCCGGGGCCGATCTCGAGGAGGCACGTGGGGACGGCGTAGATCATTGCGACCATCGCGCTGCCCCGACCTTGGCCTTGTTCTCCTGGGGCGCGCGTTATCCGGGTCGGAGACGGGCGGGAGGACGGACCGCCGGGTCGGCGAGCCGCGTCCCACGCTCGGCGGAGCGGGCGCGGGCGGTATCCGCGGGGGATCCGGAAGGGTCTCGGAGCCGTTCGCCGCCCCTACGCTCCTGGCACGAGCGTATGTCCGTCACCAGGATCCGGACCGGGGCGGGACGCCTTCGGGTTCCGCCTCGGCACCCTCGACGCCGCTCGGGCCGGTGCCGCCGGGCCGCCCGAACGCGGCCTCGGAAGCCGGTTCGGTTGGCATGACGCGCGCCTCATGAGAAGAAGACCAAAGTTCGTGGGCGAGAGCGGGTGGACCCGCCTCCGGGGCCGCGGACCGCCCCGGAATCGGCGTGCGCGACGATCCGACCCCGCCCGTCGACGAGGAGAGCGTCTGGGACTCGGGGCACCGGCGATGGGGCCCGCACCGCCCGGCAGCCGCGACGGCGCCGACAGGGCGACCCGCGCGGGCCGCTGCCGGAGGAGGCGGCCCGGAGGACCGCTCAGGCCCGGTCGCCCCTCAGTCGGACCCGCCGCGGGCGACCCGGACGAGGACGGCGACGGTCACCGCGACGAGGACGAGGATGGCGAGCGGGGTGTCGGTGACGAGCCAACGAAGGTCGGGCGGCAGGATCGCCGTGACCGCGGCGGCGGCGAGGACGGTCACCACGACCGCCAAGGCAACGAGGAGGACCTCCCGGAGCCCGGGCTGCCGGGCCGCCGGGTCGCGGGCCTCCGGATCGGTGGCGACGCCCGGCCGCCGATCGTCAGCCACGGTCCGCCTCGGGCGGGATCCCGATCGGGGCGACGAGGACCCGACCGGCGAGGGCGCCGCCGCGTCGGGTCAGGAGCCCGAGCTTCGGGCGGTGGAAGGTGACCGTGACGTCGGCCTCGACGACCGGGTCCGACGGCTCGCCTGAGGTCAGGTCCACGGCAGTCGGGGTGTCGACGGCGACGACCGGCACTCCTCGGGCACGGGCGGCCCGGGCGAGCTCGACGGCCGAGCGGACCGGTTCGCGGAGCGGCCCCCGAACGCCGGTCCCCAGGAGGGCGTCGACGATCACCGCCGCCCGCTCGACCCCGTGACCGAGGATCGAGACGTCGCGGGGGACCGCGGCGTGGAGACGGGTCACCCCCGCGACCGGGTCGAGGCGGTCCCAGTTCCGGGCCGCGTCGGGCGTCCGCGGCCGCGACTCGGCCGCGACGAGGGCGACGACGGCGGGGACCCCATGGGCCGCCAGCCGGCGCGCGGCGACGAAGCCGTCGCCGCCGTTGTTGCCGGGGCCCGCGAGGCCGAGGACCGGCCCCAATCCGAGCCG
>JBHOQO010000009.1:0-6175 GCA_042408925.1 Chloroflexota bacterium
CCCCTCGTCGGCGTGCACCCCCGACACGAATCCGACATCCCGGCCGCTCGCCCGCCGCCGGCCTGCCGACCGCGTGCACCCCATGCACAGAACCGACAGGCCGGCCGCCTCGGGGGCCGACCGGGCCCCCAGAATGTGCACCGGGTGCACGCGCCCGCGACCGGGCGCGGGAGCGGGTCGGCCGCCGCCGGCACGGATGTCGGGTGCGTACGAGCACCGACCCGGTCGTTGACAGCCACGACGCAGAGTGCTACAAACCCTCGGCTTCGGGTGCGACCTTCGCACCCGGCGCGCCGCGAACCGGCCCCTCCCGGCCCGGCCTCCGCCGAGCGCGCCCCGATGCCGAACGAGCGGCAGCACAACACGACGAGCACGAAAGGACGAAGCGCGGGTGACCTTCTCCGACCTCGACCTCACGACGACGGCACCCCAGCCGAACACGACCCGGATCAAGCGCCAGCTCGCCGAGCACGCGATCGCCCAGGCGACGAAGGCCGACTGGGCCGCCGCCGCCGAAACGAACCGGAAGATCCTCGAATACGGCCCCGACGTCGAGGCCGAGAACCGCCTCGCCAAGGCTCTCTGGGAACTCGGCCGCCTCGCCGAGGCGCGGGAGCACTACCAGAACGCCCTCGCCCTCGACCCGACGAACCAGATCGCCGAACGGAACATCAGCCGGCTGCGGCTCCTCCTCTCGGAGGTGGGCGAGCAGACGATGCCCGCCCCGCCCGGCGCGAAGGCCCCCGCCTCCCTCTTCGTCGAGGAGACCGGCAAGACCGGCTTCGCCTACCTCATCGATCTCGCGCCGCCGTCCGTCCTCGCCCAGGCGAACCCCGGCGACCTCGTCGACCTGCGACCCGACGGCGGCCGCCTCCTCGCGTACTGCAACGGCCAGCGCATCGGCGTCGTCGAGCCGCGGGTCGCGGCCCGGCTCCTCAAGCTCATCGCCGACGGGAACAAGTACCTCGCCGGGATCACCTCGATCGGCGACCGCGACGTCCGGCTCATCATCCGCGAGGTCTACCAGGACCCCCGGAACTACGGGAAGGTCAGCTTCCCGACGGCGGCGAAGTCGACCGACCTCCGCCCCTACACAAAGGGGACGCTCCTCCGCGAGGACGAGCAGCTCGAGGAGGACCTCGAAGAGGACATGGAGGACGAGGAGATCGAGGACCTCGACCGGGTCCTGCCGCCCGAATCGACCTCCGACGAGGCCTTCGAGGAAGAAGAGATCGACCTCGAGGAGGGCTGAGCCCGCGGACCGTCGGCCTGGGGTTGCCGCCGGACGTCAGGGGCGCCCGGCGCCCGGGGCGCTCCGCGCCGCTGCCGGCCCCGCCGGGCGTGGCACAATCGCCTCGTGCCTCGCCCCGCGTCCGGGAACCGGAGCGATCCGCGACCCGGTCTGCCGGTCGTCGATCGCCTCGCCCCTCCGCCACCGGCATCGAGCGTCGCCGCGATCATCGAGGCGGCGACCGCTCCGGGCGACGTCGTCGTCGACTGCACGGGGCGCGGCGGCTGGATCGGCCGAGCCGCCCACGCGCGGCGCCGGAAGGCGATCAGCCTCGAAACGTCCCCGCTGACCCGACTCGCCGCCGAGGTCGTCCTCCGCCCGCCCGACCTCCGACACCTCGACGCCACCGTCGCGGCCATCGCCGCCCAGCCCGTCGGCGGGACGAGCCTCCGCCTCGCCGTCGCCGACTACTTCCGAACCCGCTGCCGGCGCTGCGGGCGCCGGGTCGTCGCCGAGGAGGTCGTCTGGCAGTCGACCGGCGAGACCCCCGAGGCCGCGGGTGCCGAGCCTCCCGCCCCCGACGAGCCGGCGGCTGCCCACCCCTGGCAGCGGGCCAGACCCATCGAGGTGCGCTACCGCTGTCCCGCCTGCGGGTCCGGGGTCGCCGGGCGCGAGACGGCGGCGCCGGTCGACGACGACGACGCGGCGTTGGCTCGGGGCGCCGCCCTCCAAGAAGCGGCAGCCGCGCGCCGGCGGCTCCTCGCCCGCTTCGGGGTCGGGGCGAACCGGCCCGTTCCGTCGGTCGAGCCGTCGGGCAGTCTCCCGGACGAAGCGGTCGGATCGGTCAAACTTCCGGCGGATGGACTCCCGGCCGAGCTCCTCGATCTCCACTCGCCGCGCCAGCTCGCGACCCTCGCCGCGATCCTCGACGCCATCGACGGCGGTCTCCGGGCCCCGTCCATCGACGCCGCCCTCCGGTTCGCGCTCCTCGCCGCGGTCGGCCAGGCGAGCCGCCTCCTCGGCCCGGGCGGTCGGGTCGCCCCACTCCGAGTCGCCGGCGGTCGCCTCCGCGTCCCGGCGGACAGTTGGCGCGAGCGGAACCCGTGGCTCGCCTTCGAGGCCGGCGTCCGCCTCGTGCGGGGCCTCGTCCAGCAGCTCGAGGCTGAGGATCCCGGGCTCGGGCCGGCGCGGTTCGGCGAAGATCTCCGGGCGCTCCTCGACGGGCCGGCGACCGTGGTCGTGCGGCTCGCGACCCCGGACGCGCTGGCGACCCTCGCCGACGAGGCGGCCGCGGACGGGAGGTCCGGTCGCGCCGCGCCGATCCGGCTCGCGGTCCTCCAGGCGCCACCGTCCCCCTCGCCTGAGCGGCTCCTCGCGGCCTACCAGGCGAGCGGGTGGGTGCTCGGGACCGAGGACAGCGCGCGGATCCCCATCGCGGCGCTCGCCGCCGGCACCGCCGGTGCCGCCGTCGCCGGGTCGCCGGACTGGGGGCTCGTCGCCCTCCGCCGGAGCCTCGAGGGCGCTGCGGCGATCTTGAGCCCCGGAGGCCGGGCCGTCGTCCTCGTCCCCGGCCTCGACCGGGAGGCGCTCGCAAGCGTCGCCGTCGCGGCGAGCCGTGCCGGCTACCGGCTCATGGCCGCCCGGCCCGCGCCGGAGCCGGATCGAGCCTGGATCGTCGAGCTGGACCCGCCGCGGTCCGGCGCCGACGGCGGCCCGTATCTCGGCGGGGCGGTCGGTGGCGGATCGGCTGCGGCGGCGCCGAACCCCGATCCCGAGGGCCGACCCCTCTCGATCGAGGACGTCCGCCGGACCGTCGTCGACGCTGCGATCACCACCCTCAAGGCCCTCGGGGAGCCGGCGGATGCGGGCCGCCTCGTCGGGCCGCTCCTCGTCGCGCTCGATCGGGCTGGTCATCTTCGCCGCGCGGGCCGCGCCGCCGACCCGGCTCCCGAGCCGGATCCTGCCGGCGAAGCGGGAGCGCCCGCCGCCCGTCCGGACCATCGCCCTTCCCCGGTCGCCTCCGACCCCGTGCCCGGCCCCGAGCCGACCCCGTCATCGGGCGCGGGATCGCCGGCGCGGTCCGGCTCCCCGATCCCGGCCGCTCGAACCGTCCGGCTCCGCCCGGGCGCACCAGGGCGCCGCGCGGTCGACGCCGTCGTCGAGGTCCTCGACGCCGTCCTCGCCGGGGCCGAGCGCCGGCGCCTGGTTTCGGTCGGCGACGAGCTCTGGCTCGCCGACCGCGAGGATCGAGCCGCCGCGGCCGAGCCCCTGGCCGACCGGATCGAATGGGCCGTCCTCACGCTCCTCGCGACGGCCGGGCCCATCGAGCCGGATCGGGTCGTCGCCGCCGTGGAGGCGCGGCTCGGCCTCGACCATCCGAACGATCGGGCCCTCGTCCGGGCCTGCCTCGATAACTACGCCGTCCCGACATCCGACGGCCGCCTCGTTGCCCGCGAGGCGATCGTCGCCCGGACCCACGAGCACACGCGGATCCTGGCTCGGATCGCCGAACTCGGGCGGCAGCTCGGCTTCTCGGTCTGGCTCCCGCCCCGCGAGCGGTCGCGGCGGCTCGGCGGCGTCCGCCTCGACGCCTACCTTTCGGACCGCGAGCGACGGGTCGACCTCGCCGGGCTCCTCGGGGTTCCGGCCGACGCCCTCGACGGACTCGACGCGGTCTGGTACGTCCGCGGCCGGGCAACGTTCTACGTCGAGGTCGAGTGGACCGCGATGCTCGGGACGCCGATCCTCCGTCGGGGTCCGCGCCTCCCGACCGATGAGCGGACCGTCCGGTTCCTCGTCCTCGCCCCGGAGCGACGCGAGCTCGCCCGCCGGAGGCTCGACCGCTCGGCCGTCCTCCGGGCGACCGTCGAGGCCGACAACTGGCACGTCCTCCTCTGGAACCAGCTCGAGCGGTTCGCGGCCCTCGAGGCGCCGAGCCTCGCCGCCCTCGAGCCGTTCCTCGGCCTCGATCCTCCCGTCGAGCGGCGGGCCGGCGACCAGCTCGCCTTCTTCGAGCCCGGGCCGTCGTCGCCCGAGTCGGGCTGACCCGCGCCCGCCGAGTCGGGCTGACCCGCGCCCGGCGAGTCGGGCTGACCCGCGCCCGCCGACCCGACCGCGGAGCCGCCGAGGCGCTACCATCGGCGGACGACACACTGTGCCGCCGGGACGAACGACCGGTGCCGGCCGGTCGGGGGGCTCCGGGGCGACGAATGCACGCGGCGCCGAGGGCACCGGCTCCGCCCCGAGGAGGCTCGTACCGTGACCGACCCTACGACGACCTCGCCCGTCGACGCCCTCGCCGAGCGCTACTGGGAGGGGCTCCTCGAGCTCTGGCCGACGACGGCGACCCTCTACGGCGACGACCGCTACGACGACCGGCTCGAGGATCCCGGACCCGAGGGCCGGGCGAAGCTCCGCCGCCTCCACGAAACGACCCTGGCCGAGGTCGAGGCGTTCCCCCGCGACGGCCTCGCGGTCGAGGACCGGATCACCCTCGACATCCTCGGCGTCGTCTGCCGGCTCCAGATCGAGCAGGACGACCAGGGTTTCCACGAGCTCCGGGTCGTCGACCAGATCGAAGGCCCCCAGACCCTGCTCCCGCAGCTCGTCCAGTTCCAGAAGGCCGACACGCCCGAGCGCCTCGAGCGGCTCCTCGCCCGACTCCGTGCCTACGGCACCTACATGGACGCCAACATCGGCGTGCTCCGGGACGGGATCCGGAGCGGCCGGACAGCGCCCCGGATCGTCGCCGAGCGGACCATCGAGCAGCTCGAGCGGCTCCTCGCCGTCCCCATCGCCGAGGCCGTCGTGCCGAGTCTCGCCCAGGTCGCCGACGAGGCGGCCCGCGAGCAGATCCGCGAGGTCGTCCGGGACGTCGTCTATCCGGCCGATGCCCGCTTCCTCGAGGTCCTCCGGACCGAGTACCTCCCGCACACCCGACCCGAGCCCGGCCTCTGGTCGGCGCCGAACGGCGACGGCCTCTACCGGACCCAGATCCGGGCCTGGACGACCCTCGACCTCGATCCGGCCGAGGTTCACGAGCTCGGCCTCGCCGAGCTCGAGGCGATCCGGACCGAGCAGCGGGCGATCGCCCGGGCGGCCGGCCTCGGCGACGACATCGCCGCCTACCGGGAGCGCTTGGCACAGGATCCGACAAACCGCCCGGCGACCCGCGACGAGCTCCTGGAGCGGGCCCGAGCGGACGTCGAACGGGCGCTGGCGGCCGCGCCGCGGGCCTTCGGCCGCCTCCCGCGGACGCCGGTCGAGGTCCGGCCCGTCGAGGAGTTCAAGGAGCAGGACGCACCCTTCGCCTACTACCTGCCGCCGGCGGCCGACGGCTCGCGACCCGGGATCTACTACGCGAACACGTACGACCTCGGGTCGCGCTACTTCTCCAACCTCGCCCCGACGACGTACCACGAGGCGGTCCCGGGCCACCACTTCCAGATCGCCCTCGAGATCGAACACCCGCGCCTCAACCGCTTCCGGCGGCTCGGTTCGCGGCTCGTCGGGGCGGCCTTCGCCGAGGGCTGGGGCCTCTACTCCGAGCGCCTCGCCGATGAGCTCGGGCTCTACCGGAACGACGCCGAGCGCTTCGGGATGCTCGCTGCGCAGGCCTGGCGGGCGGCCCGCCTCGTCGTCGATACGGGGCTCCATGCGCTGCGATGGTCACGCGAGCAGGCGATCGCCTTCCTCCGCGAGGCGGGCCTGACCGACACCGACGCGGTCATCGAGACCGACCGCTACATCGTCTGGCCGGGTCAGGCCCTCGCCTACAAGATCGGGCAGCGGGAGATCGAGCGGCTCCGCCGGGAGCTCGCCGCCCGGGACGGCTCCCGGTTCGACCTGCGGGCCTTCCACGATGAGCTGCTCGGCCACGGCTCGCTCCCGCTGGCGACGCTCGCCCGGGAGCTCCCGACCTGGCTCGCCGCCGCGGTCTAGCCG
>JBHOQO010000030.1:0-19236 GCA_042408925.1 Chloroflexota bacterium
GCTCGGCCTGGCGAGGCCCGCACTTGTCAAGTCACGCCGTCACGGTCGACCGACCCGAGGCCCCGAACCCGCAGATGTCCAGCCAGGACGTCACGGCTGACCGGTCGGGGCTGGCCGACCCGCAGATGTCCAGCCAGGACGTCACGGCGGGCATCGGGTGGGGTTGGTGTGTCGAGATGTCCAGCCAGGACGTCACGGACGTCACCCGGCAGACCCCGTTCGCCCTATCCCCCGAGCCGGCTGTTCAGAACCACGACGACGATCCCGAGGACCGCCAGGACGACGAGCTCGACGAGGCGCCGCACGTCCCAGAACCGCCACGGCCGCCGGGCATGGAGCGTGTCCCAGTGGATCGCGTCCCACAGGAACACAACGAGCGTGAGGACCGCCGGCCCCACGAGCCGCGGCAGCGCCAGGAGGCGCAGGACCCCCGCCCCGATGGCGACGACCGCCCCGTACGTGGCCGCCGCGCCGAGCGCGCCCCGGATCGAGGGCTCGCGGAGCGCCGCGAACCGATAGCCGAGCGCCGCCCCGACGAAGGCGTCGAGCCCGACCAGGATCGCCAGGTCGAGGCTGCCGATCGGGCGGGCCGCCCCCGGGCCCTCGACGAGGCCGCCCGGGACGCTCGCCGCGATCCCCCCGAAGGCGGCGAAGCCGAGGACGAGCCCCACGGTCAGAACAGCCGTCCGGTCGTCCCGCGTTGGACCCCGTTCCGAGGCGTCGATCCGAGCCTCGAGGACGACGAGCCGATCGACCGCCACGGCGGCGATCGCGAGGACCGGTACGAGCCCGAGCCCGAGCGGCACGAGCCGGACGACCCCGACCGTCGCCGCCGCCAGGACGGCCGGCAGGACGAGGGCTTCGACGGCGACCCCCCGCTCGTGCCGCTCGCCGAGGATCTGGAGCGTCCCCAGCGCGACCCCCGCCGCGAGCAGGCCGCCGACGAGCCAGACCGCCGGCGGCTCGACGAGGGCTGACAGACCCCCGACGACGGCGAGGGCGAGGGCGAGCTGCCGCCGACCGGCCGCCGGCGCCGAGACGAGGGGGCGCTCGCCCGTCGGTCCGCCGGCGCCGAGACCCAGCTCAGCCAACCCGACCCCCTTTCCCTGCCGCCCAGGCGAGGAGCTCCGCCCGCGACCGCGTGTTCACGACCGACCTCGCCTCGACCCAGCCCCGCCGCGCCTGCGAGACGCCCCAGTCGAGGTGGCGGAACTCCGTCGTGCGATGGGCGTCCGAGTCGATCGCCAGGAGGCAACCGGCCTCGACCGCCCGGCGGGCGCGCTCCGCCGACAGATCGAGGCGCTGCGGGGAGCCGTTCAGCTCGAGGGCCGTCCCCGTCGACGCGGCCGCCTCGAAGATCGCGTCCCAGTCGAGATCGAGATCCTCGCGCTCGCCGATGATCCGCCCGGCCGGATGGGCGATGACGTCGACGTGGGGGCTCCGGATCGCGGCGAGGACCCGAGCCGTCAGCCGTTCCCGCGGCTGACGGCGGCCGACGTGAAGCGAGGCGACGACGACGTCGAAGCCGGCGAGGACGGCGTCCGGGAGGTCCAACGACCCGTCGGCCCGGATCTCGAGCTCGCAGCCGTGGAGGAGACGAAAGCCCTCCGGTGACGCCCCCGGCGGCAGCCGGCCCTCCCGCTCCTCGGCGGCGAAGCGCTCGTTCAGCTCGGCCAGGATCGCCCGCTGGGCGGCGAAGCGGTCCGGGTCGAGCCCCCGGGCGATGGCGAGGCTGACGGTGTGATCGGTGAGGACGAGGTACTCGAGCCCCGCCCGCCGGGCCGCCTCGGCCATCTCGGCGATGCCATGGACGCCGTCGGACCAGTCCGAGTGGGCATGAAGATCGCCGCGCAGGTCGGCCCGCCGGATGAGCACGGGCAGTCGGCCGGCGAGGGCCGCCTCGATCTCGCCGCGGTCCTCCCGCAGCTCGGGCTCGATGTACGGCAGGCCGAGGAAGGCATAGACCTCCGCTTCGTCCGCGAAGGTCCGGAGTTCGGCCGTCGGCCCCGTCGCCGGCTCGCCGTCCGGCCCCAGCCGCAGGAAGCCGTGCTCCGAGAGGCTCCAACCCCGGTCGCGGGCCATGGCCCGAAGACGGACGTTGTGGGCCTTGCTGCCGGTGAAGTGGACGAGGTACGTGCCGGCGGCCCCGGGCGGCATGATCATGCAGTCGACCTGCGGACCGTCGCGGAGGACGACCGACGCCTTGTGTGGTCCGGCGCCAAGGACGCGCTCCACCTCCGGCAGCCCGGTCAGCCGCTCGACGACCGCCTCGGGCGCCGGCGTCTCGGCGAGGAGGTCGAGGTCGCCGATCGTCTCGACCCGGCGCCGGAACGACCCGGCGGCGACGAGCCGACGGAGGCCGGGGGCGTCGCCGAGGGCCGTCTCGAGGCGCTCGACATACGCGGCGGCCCGATCGAGGAGCATCCGGCCCGGACGCCGCTCGAGGGCGGCGATCCCGGCGAGGATCGACTGCTCGGCCTTCGCCGAGAAGCCACGGAGCGTTCGGAGGCGGCCCTGTTCGGCGGCGCGGCGGAGGTCTTCGATCGAATCGATTCCGAGCTGCTCGTAGACGAGCTTCACGGTCTTCGGCCCGACGCCGGGGATCTCGAGGAGGGCGAGGAGGGAGGGCGGGAACTCGCTTCGGAGGCGCTCGTAGTACGCGAGACGTCCGGTCCGGGCGAGCTCCTCGAGCTTCTCGGCGATCGCCTTGCCGACGCCCGGGATCTGCGGCGGCCGGCCCTCGCGGTAGGCCCGAGCAACCTCGATCGGCTGGCGGGCGATCTCGTCGGCGGCGCGATGGTAGGCGACGGTCTTGTAGACGACCTCGCCCTTGACCTCCAGGATGTCGCCGATCTCGTGGAGGATCCGGGCGATTTCGGCGTTCGAGGGGAGCGGCGGCTCGGCGTTCGCCGCCGGCGGCCGCGCCGATGACGGCTCGGCAAGCACGCCCTCGGCACCCGGGGCGGGCGCAGACCGCTGGCGGTTCGACGGAAGGCTCGGAGATCGGCGCGGCACGCCGAAAGGGTACCGTCGGGCGGCGTGCGGCGACCGCCCCGGCCGGACCCCCTATCCCGCAGCGGCCCGCAGCCCCGACCGCGCCCTCGTTCCCGCCCTCGTTCCCGCCCGCCGACCGAGGCGACCAGCGCGCTTTCGAGCGTAGAGCGCCGCGTCGGCCGCGGCGATGAGCTCGGCGCCGGTCCGCCCGTCGACCGGATACGTCGCGATCCCGATCGAGACCCCGACCGGGACCGGCCGTCCCTCGGATTCGAACGGTCGCTCGGCGAGGGCGGCGACGATCCGCGCCGCCGTCCGCTCGGCCGCCGCCCGATCGGCGTCGGGGAGGATGACCGCGAACTCGTCGCCGCCGTAGCGGGCGAGGATGTCCGAGGCCCGGAGCGTCCCCCGGACGACCCCCGCGACCCAGGCCAGGACCCGGTCGCCGAAGGGATGGCCGAGCGTGTCGTTCACGAGCTTGAAGCCGTCGAGGTCGAGCATGAGGAGGCCGAGCGGTCGCCGCGACCGGCCGGCCCGCAGGATCTCCTCGCCAAGCCGTTGGTGGAAGGCGCGGTGGTTGTAGGCGTCGGTCAGCGGGTCGCGGTCGGCGAGGCGGCGGGCGTCGGCGTAGAGGTTCGCATTCTCGAGGGCCATCGCCGCCTCGTTCGCCATCGTCGTGACGAGCTCCAGGGTCGGTTCGTCGAGGACGACGGGCCGGCGGGCCTCGAGCTCGACGAGGCCGATCGCCTCGCCCTTGGCGACGAGGGGGAGCATGACGAGCGTCTCGAACCCCTCCGCCCGAAGGAGCGCCACCTCGGCGGGATCGGCCTCGGGGTCGTCGACCCGGATCCGGCTGATCGACCGCTCCCGAAGGACCCGACGCGTTTCGGGATAGCCGGCGAGGGAGAACTCGGCTCCGACCTGGCGGCTCGACGGGTACATCCCGCAGGTGAGGAGCCGATTGCCCTGCCGATCCCAGGAACTGATCGTGCAGGCATCCACCCCCGCCGCCTCGGCGAGGTGGCGGGCCATGACCTCGGCGACCGCCCGCGGCTCGAGGGTCCGGGCGAGCTCCCGCGACATGTCGACGATCCGCTGGAGGTTCCGGGCGAGCCGGCCCGTCCGCTCCAGGAGGCGGACCGTCTCGACGGCCGTCGCCGCGTGGTCGGCGAGGATCGAGAGGAGCCGCAGGTCCTCCTCGTCGAACTGGCCGAGGCCGAGCTTCGAGAGGGTGATGACCCCGATCGTCCGGTCGTCGTACCGCATCGGGACGACGAGCATCGATTCGTCGATGTCGTCCGTCCCCGGGATCGTCGCCCCGCGCGGGTCGGCGTTCGCATCGGGGACGACGAGCGGCGTCCCGGTCAAGGCGACCCAGCCCGTCAGCCCCACCCCGAGCTTCGTCCGGAGAAGCGCGAAGTCAATGTTCTCATAGGCGCCGACGCGCCCTTCGAAGGCGATGGGGACGACGTCGTCGGGCGGCTCGACGAGATAGACCCGGGCGTTGTGGTAGTCGATGATCCGGCGCGTCTCCTCGACGATGGCCCGACCGACCGATTCGAGGGTGTTCTCCCGCGACAGCCGGGCCGACGCCGCCCGGAGGACCTCGAGCTCCGCCGCCCGCTGGCGGGTCCGAGCGAAGAGATCGGCGTTCTCCAGCGCGATGGCGGCCTGGCCGGCGAGGGCGGTCAGGAACTCGAGGTCGCTCGGCGTCCAGCGTCGAGGGCGGCGGCTGACCGCCGTGAGGACCCCGACGACGCGCTCGTGGAGGGTGAGTGGGACGACGACGTCGGCCTCGAAGGCGAGGATGCCCTGGTACGCCTCGTAGCCGGTCCCGCGCTCCGACGGATCGATCCGCTCGCGAACCCAGGGTCGCCCGGTCCGAACGACGACGCCGAACCGGCCCTCGTCGATCCGGATCCGCGGCAGTCGGCGGGCGACCTCGTCGCTCATCCCGCTCCAGGCCACGAGCTGGAGCTCGTCGCCGCTCACGGTCCGGATCGAGGTCGCGTCGGCGCCCAAGACGCGCTGCGTCTCGGTCACGATGGTCCGGAGGATCGCCTCGCGGTCGAGGTTCGTGGCCATCCGGGCCGCAATCCGGAGGACGGCGGCGAGGCGGTCGGCGTGCTCGCGGGCGAGGCGGTCGGCCGCGGCGCGCTCGCTCCCGACGAGCCTTGCCAGACGGGCGCCGACGATCGCCGCGCCGGCGAGGGCGAGCGGGATCGTGACCGGCCAAGCCGGGGCGGCGGCGGGAGCCCCGACCCACGTCCAGATCCCGGCTCCGGCGAGAAAGCAGAGGGTGCCGAGGACGAGCCAGGGGTCGACGGGCCGGCGCCGGGCCCGAGGGTGGCCGGGGGACGGCACGGCCGGGGGCGCGATACGATCGCCCGAGTCCGGGGCCGACAGGGCGGCATCCCCGGCCGGTTCGACGGGGCGCGGTCGCTGGGGACTCGGGGGCGGATCGGTGGTCATCGGCGGCTTCGTGGCGTGCGGCCCCATCCTCGCACCGGCCCGGTGCGTCGGCGCCCCACCCGAGGTACCGGCCGCTCGGGTCAGAAGTACCGTGGCGGCGCCGGCCTGTCGTCGTACTCGAGCCGTCCTGTCGGCCATGACGTCCTGGCTGGACATCTGCGGGTCGGCCAGCCCCGACCGGTCGGCCGTGACGTCCTGGCTGGACATCTCGACACACCAACCCCGCCCGATGCCCGCCGTGACGTCCTGGCTGGACATCTGCGGGTTCGGGGCCTCGGGTCGGTCGACCGTGACGGCGTAACTTGACAAGTGCGGGCCTCGCCAGGCCGAGCGCCGTGAGATGTCCAGCTACGCCGTCACCGGCAGCCGGCGCGGGGCCGAGCGTCGCGAGATGTCCAGCTACGCCGTCACCGGCAGCCGGCCGCCGCGGACGAACGGTAGGTCCCCACCGCGGGCCGCGGCCGCACCCGGTCTGCTGTGCCGCACTCCGACCGGCCCACTAGCAGGCGTGTGCTCTGAACACCAACCCGAGCGCACGCCCCGAGCCGACAGCCCTCGTTCAGGCCTGTCGGTGTTCACTCCGCACCGAAGCGGCCGAACGGGACGACCCGCGGCCCCCGCACCCTGGATTTGGTGTTCCCGGCCCACACCCGCTCATCGCCGGCGGGATCGCCCCCGGGGACGGGCTCGGCACCCGGTTCGCTGGTCCCAGCGCACCGCCGGTCGGGGACCGCCCGTCGTCGCGCATCCCGCTGTCCGTGCCGGTGGCATCCGAGAAAGCGTCCGGGTCGCGGTCCGTCGTGGTGCATCCCGCGTCGAGCACCGCGGAAGCATCCCTTCTTCTGTGCTGGCTTCGGCCGCCACGGGCCGGGGTCGACGGGCTATGGCGACGCGTCGGGACCAGGAGTGGTTCCAGGTTCCGTCGAGCCGCAGGGGACGCACGTCGAGGCGTGGGCTGGCTCCGCGCCGGAACCAGCGCATGCCGGGCGCCGTGAAGCGACGGGCGATGGCGAGGTCGATCGCCGTCTCGATCGGGCCGGAGGAGGCAAGGGGGACGAGCCGGTCGTTCTCGATCCGGGGGCGTCCGGTGCCGCCTCGGCGACCGGGCCTACCTGCCGATCCTGTGCCCCCGGTGCACGGTTCCGGCGGCGGCGTGCACGGGGTGCACATCGTCGCGTCCCCGGGCCCCGGCGCTCTCGTCGGCGTGCACCCCCGACACGAATCCGACATCCCGGCCGCTCGTCCGCTGCCGGCCTGCCGACCGCGTGCCCCCCATGCACAGAACCGACAGGCCGGCCGCCTCGGGGGCCGACCGGGCCTCCAGAATGTGCACCGGGTGCACGCGCCCGCGACCGGGCGCGGGAGCGGGCCGGCCGCCGCCGGCACGGACGTTGGGATGCGTACGACCGCGTCTTTTGGGGTTGACGCCGTGGGCCGCCAACTGTACCGTTCGGCTACCTGCGTCCCCTCCCCTTGCCGACCTCACGACCTGGGCTTCGGACGCTCGCAGTCCGGGGGAAGGAGGTCTGGGCTTGCGTCCCCGTGGGTTCTTCCTGTCGGCCGCGGCCGCTGCTGTCGCGCTCCTGCTGGCGGCCGTCCCGGTCGGCGCCGCTCCGCCGTCCGGCGAGCGCCTCGTCGGTCAGCTCGCCATCGAGCCGGCGTACGACGACGCCACCGGCCAGCTCATCTACCTGGCGACGCCCGTCAAGGCGCCGTTCCCCTCGCACACGAACGCGCATGCGGTCGCCCCGCTCTACCTTGTCGTCTACCCGCCCGGGACCGACGGCACGTTCAACTGTATGGGCGTTCCCGGGAACTGCCCGGACCACGACGGTGACATCGCCGCCGCTGCGACGGCGATCATGTCCTCGGTCTACGGGACCGACCCGACGGCCGTCCCCGGCCACGACCACCTCGTCGACGGGCCGGGCGGCAGCGAGTTCAACGTCCCCTGGCGCGTGTACCTCGAGCTCTTCACGAGCCGCGAGGCGGTGGCCCACATCACGACCGAGGCGCAGCTCGACGCCGCCATCGCCGCGGGTGACATCGTTGAGGTGGACTCCGGGATCGAGTTCCTCTGCTCGGTCGTATCCGGAAAGGCCTACTGGCGGGGGACGCCGATCGGCGGCTGATCCCCCGGAAATCGAAGCGCACCAAACGAGCGGCGGGCCAACCGACCCGCCGCTCGACGTTCATCCGTGTTCATCCGCGGCGCGGACCGCACGGGCGCTCGAGGCCGGCCACCCGGCCCGCTCATTGACGGCGCCCCGGCGGCGCGCTACGGTCTGGCGTGGGTCGCGGACGCGGCGGTCGCGCCCGCAGTCGAGCCGGTGGGGAACCGATGGCGAGCCCTTCGGTGCCCGTCAGGTGTCTCGTCGTCACAACCGTCGTCCTCGGGATCCTCGTCCCGACGGTCGCGCTCGTCGCCGGCTGCACGGGGAGCCTCAGCCCGTCCGACGTCGGTGACATCCGGGCGGCCGTGGCGGACGCGATCCTCGGCCTGAACCGCGACGTCGACCTCCCGCCGGACGTCCGGCCCGGGCACTTCACCGCGGCCGACCGCGCGCGGCTCCGGGCCGCGAGCCGTGCGAACCTCGCCGAGCACTTCGCCGACCAGGCGCTGACGAACGCCCTCACGAACCACCTCGAGTGGATCGACCGGATCGCCTCGATCCCGCCGAGAGCTGGGGGATCTTCGACGAGCTCGTGCGCCTCGACATGGACGAGCCGGTCATGGTCGGGCCGGCGGCGGTCGTGAGCGGGACGTACACGATCCGCGCGCAGGGTGCCTCGGGGCTTCCCGACGGCCGGATCGCCACCCTCGGCGGCCTCTACATCCAGGCCTTCACGTTCCAGCTCGAGCGGATCGGCGATCGCTGGATGGTCACGAACTACACGAACCACCCGGTCGACTTCATCCCTGACCCGGCCCTCGAATCGAACCTCGACGTCAACCCCGCGCCCGAGGCCACGAAGGTCATTCCATCGGAGCGGCCCTTCGTCCCGCCGCCCCTGCCCTGAGCGGGGCGCTCAGTCGGGGACCTCGAGCCAGCCTTCGCGAAGGGCCCGGGCGACGAGCTCGGTCCGCGACGCGCAGTCGAGGCGCTCGAAGAGGCGCCGCAGGTGCGTCTCGACGGTCCGGGCCCCGATCCCGAGGGCCGCGCCGATCTCGTCGTTCGTCCGGCCGTCGACGAGGAGGCGGACGACGTCGCGCTCGCGGGCCGTCAGCCGAACGACCGATCCCCCGTCCGGTCGCCGCTCGAAGGCGAGGCCGCCGGCGGCCGCCCGTCGGATCGCCTCGACGAGCTCGGGGAGCGGCGCGGTCTTGAGGACGAGCCCCGCGGCCCCGAGGCGGAGCGCGGCGTCGACGTACTGGGGGTAGTCGTAGGCGGTGACGACGACGATGGCCGGGAGCGCCTCCCCCCGCCCGAACCGCCCGCCCCCGAGGAGCTCGAGCCCGCTCTCGGCGCCGAGGCGAATGTCGAGGAGGAGGACGTCGACGCGGTCGGGGTCGAGGAGGTCGCCGGCGTCGTCGAGCCGTCCCGCGGTCCCGACGACGACGAGGCCCGGCTCGCGCTCGAGGAGCGCGGCCGTCCCCTCGCGAACGACCGGGTGGTCCTCGACGATCGCGACCCGGATCGGCCGAGCCGGCTCCCCGGTCGCGGCGGCGGCCGGCTCGACGGCGGGCGTCCGGAGGGTCCGCCGTCCCGTCATCGGCTCGGCTCGCGTGACCGCATCCGCCATTCCAGGGCGACGTGGGTCCCGCCGCCCGGCCAGCGGCGGACGTCGAGGATCGCCCCGATCTGCTCGGCCCGCTGCTCCATCCCGAGGAGGCCGAAGTGGCCGCCGAGCCGGGCCGCCTCGGCCGCGCCCGGATCGATCCCCGGCCCCGAGTCGTCGACGCTGAGCGTTGCCCCGGTCGGGCTCGTCCGGTAGCGGACGACGATCGGCGGCCGGCCGTGCTTGACGGCGTTCGCCAGCGCCTCCTGGGCGACCCGGAAGAATGCCAGCTCGACCTCCGGCGGGAGCCGGGTCCCGTCGTCGCGCTCGAGGCGGACCTCGCCGCCGGCGAGGCGTTCGACCCGGGCGACGAGCCACTCGAGGGCCGGGCCGACACCGAGATCGTCGAGGATCGGGAGGCGGAGCTCGCCGGTGATCGCCCGGAGCCGCTCGGCCGCCCGGCGGGCGGTCGCCGCGGCGTCCGAGGCGCCGGCCGCGTCGAGCTGGCGGACGAGGATCGTCAGCTCCTGGAGGACCTCGTCGTGGATGTCGGCAGCGATCCGGGCCCGCTCGGCCTCGGTGGCGGCGACGATGAGGTCGCGCTGGAGGGCGGTCCGGGTCGCCAGGCGGGCGAGGGGCCGGACCGTGAAGCGCTGGGCGGCGAGGAGTCCCGCGAGCCAGACGAAGAGCGGGGCGACGAACGCACCGCTCCCGGGGACGGCAAGGGGCAGGGCGGCGAAGGCCGGGCTGAGCCCGAGGGCGGGCGCCTCGATCGCCTCGACGACCCGTCCGGACGCGGGGCTGCCGTCGGCGAGCGGGCCCCCGATGGCCGCTCGGGCGGCCGTGATCCCGGGGACGGCCGCCACGAGGGCGGCCGCCAGCCACTGGGCGACGACGGCGGAGCGGGAACCGCCGCCGAGGACGAGGAGCCCGGCGGCGAGGGCGGCGGTCGCGGCAACGCCGCTCGCGATCCTGGCGGTCCGGCGCCGACCGGCATCCTCGACGAGCCCGCTCAGGCCATCGGCGAGCGGCAGCGCCGTCGCGGGGAGGAGGACGGCGGTCAAGGCGTAGCCGAGGCCGGAGGCCGTCGCCTGGAGCGGGAAGAGGACGAGGGGGCCGGCGACCGCGGCGGCGGCCGGCCAGGCGAAGCGCCGCAGCCGGTCGCCGGCTCGACCGCCGGTAAGCCAGCCCCAGACGGCGACGGCGAGGGCGACGCCGAGGAAGAGGACGAACCAGCTCCCCGCGAGGCGTGCCGTGGCCTCCCAGAAGGCCGCCCCGACGATCGGTCCGCCGCGGCCGGCCGTGAGGCTCTCGATCGCCCACGGCCAGGTCGCCTGGATGCTCCAGATCTGGGCGGGGAGGGAGACGGGGTAGGGGAGGGGGCCGTCGGATCCGCTGTCGCCGGGGCTCGGGATCGGGAAGAGCGCCTGCCCGTTCAGCTCGACGACGACCATCCCCGGCTCGAGCCCCTCGGCGGCGGCCTCGCGCCAGGGCGCGACCGAGGCGACGAGGACGGCCGGTCGGCCGCCTGGTCCCGCCTCCGCGGTCGAGAGCTCGACCCCCGAATCGACGCGACCGCCGAAGACGGCGATCGTGCCGAGGCCGGCGGCCAGGGCGAGGACGCCCCAGGCGAGGCCGTCCCGGAGGCGCTCCTCGATGGGCTCGGCGGCGAGGGGGCGGAGTCGGTCGGCAAGGCCACGAAGCCGCTCAGCCGGGCCGGCGGCCGTCCACCGGGCGGGGACGCTCGTGGCCGGTGCGGGGACGCTCGTGGCCGGCACAGGGACGCCCGTGGCCGGCGTCGCGGTCGTCGGGTCTGCCGAATCGCGGCGCTCGGCGGACGAGGCGCCGTTCTCGAAGGTGGGCTCGAACCGCTCCACGATCCGACGGTACCAGAGGACCACCGGCATCGGCGTCCGGAACATCCCGGAAGGGGTTGAACGGGTCTCGGCCGTTCGGGTTCGCCGCGCGGCCGATCGGGCGCCGAGCCTCCGTCATCTCCCGCTCGAGCCCGCCCGGGTCGACACGAATTCCCGGGCCGGGGCACAATTCTGGGTGGTCGCCTGCCGGCGCCCTTCGCGGCGGCCGGCGCGACCGTCCGGAGACACGATGCCGCGGATCATCATCTACACCGGGAAGGGCGGGGTCGGCAAGACGAGTTTGGCGGCCGCCACCGGGCTCCTCGCCGCCGAGCGGGGCTATCGGACGATCGTCGTCTCGACCGACGCCGCCCACAGCCTGGCCGACGCCTTCGACCAACCCCTCGGCCCCGAACCGACGCCGGTTCGCCCGAACCTCTGGGGCCAGGAATCCGACATCTTCCACAACGTCGCCAAGTACTGGGGCACGATCCAGGCCTACGTGTCGACCCTCTTCCAGTGGCGGGGGCTCGACGCGGTCATGGCCGAGGAGATGAGCATCCTGCCGGGGATGGACGAGCTGGCGAGCCTCCTCTGGATCGCCGAGCACCACGACCGAGGGCGCTACGACCTCATCGTCGTCGACGCGGCACCGACCGGCGAAACCCTCCGCCTCCTCTCGCTCCCCGAGGCCGGCCGCTGGTGGATCGAGAAGATCTACCCGATCCAGCGGCGCGTGGCGGAGCTGGCGAGCCCGTTCGTCGGCCGCCTGACGGGGATGCCGATGCCGGGCCGCCAGGTCTACGAGGCGGGCGAGGAGCTCTTCCATCGACTCGAGCACATCCACGAGCTCCTCACCGACCCCGAGCGCGCCTCGGTCCGGGTCGTCCTGACCCTCGAGAAGATGGTGATGAAGGAGGCCCAGCGCTCCTTCACCTACTTCCACCTCTACGGCTATCCCACCGATCTCGTGATCTGCAACCGGATCCTCCCCGACGACGCCGGACCCTACTTCGCGGCCTGGCGGGAGGCCGAGCGGCGCGCCTGGCCGGACGTCGAGGCGATGTTCGCCCCGGTCCCCGTCCGACCGGCGCCCTTCTTCGACCGGGAGGTCGTCGGGGAGGCGATGCTCCGGGAGCTCGGCCGGGCGGTCTTCGGGGACGCCGACCCGACCGACTTCTTCTTCCGCGGCCGGCCCTACGTCGTCCGGCGCGACGAGGGCGGCTTCCTCCTCGAGCTGCAACTGCCGTTCGCCTCGAAGGACTCGGTCCGCCTGACGCGCTTCGGCGACGAGCTCGTCGTCGGCGTCGGAAGCTGGCGTCGGAACCTCATCTTGCCGCGGATCCTCGTCGAGCGGCCGACGATCGGGGCGTCGTTCCGTGATCACACGCTCCAGATCCGGTTCGGCGATCCCGGGACGGAGCCCGACGACGGCTCGGGTGGCTCGAGGGCGGCGGCGCCCACGGGGACCGAGCCGCCGGCCCGGACCAAAGCGCTGGGCGACAGAGGCGACGGCGTGACCGATCATGAAGGACGCGTCCCACACGGAGGTGTCAGCGATGAGCGTTGACGAAACGACCGAGCTCCGGGAACGCCTGGCCGAGCTCGAAGAACGGCTGGCGGCGCTGGAGGCGCACGAAGCCGAATCGGTCGCCGGCGGTCTCCTGACCCGGCTCGTGCCGCCCGAGGCCCGGCGGCACTTGCGGGCGGCGCGCCGCGAGCAGCTCCTGGCGGCGCGGGCGATCCTCGACCGCTGGATCACCCGCCTCGAGCGCGAGCCCGAGGAGCGGCTCCGCCGGCGGGAGCACATCCCGGTCGAATAGCCGACCCCGAGCCGACCGGCGACCCGGGCCCCATCCGTCAGCGTCGGCGGTCGATCCGAACGGCCGTCGCCGCTCCCGGCGTCGAGAGCCGATGGACGGCGACGAAGCCCTCCTCGGCGAGGGCGTCCCGGGCGAGGGCGGCGGCGAGGGTCCGCCACTGGCGCTCGACGACCCTCGGCTCGACGACCCGCCCCGCCCGCCGGGCGTTCTGAGCCAGAACGACGTCCAAGGGCAGGTCGAAGACGATCGCCACGGCCGGGATGCCGGCGGCCGCGGCCCGACGGAGGAGGGCCCGGCGGGCGGCCCGGGTCACGTTCGTCGCATCGACGACGGTGAGCCGCCCGGCGGCGAGTCGCCGCTCGACGATCCGGTGGAGGACGGCGAAGGCGGCTCGGCTGACGGTCTGGTCGGCCTCGTCGCGGCCGATGAGGCCGCGGAGCTCATCGGACGAGACGACCTCGTCTTGAGCGAAGTGGCGGGCGGCGAAGGTCGACTTCCCCGCGCCGGCCGGGCCGACGAGGAGGACGAGGGCCGGATCGGGCAGCTCGAGGCGGCGCATCCGGGGAGATCATGCCCGACCGCCGCCGGCCGGTGGGGCGGGGTGTGGGCGGGGCGCTCAGGCCGGCCGCGTCGGCGCCCCGTCCCCGAAGAGCGTCCGGACCCGGAGCCCGAGGCCGCCGAGACGGGCCGCTCCGTCGGCGATCCAACGACCGACCGGCGCCGTCGCGGCCGCCTCACGGTCGACGAGCGGCAGGACGGCGAGGAGCATCGCTAGCGACCCATACCAGAGGGCCGGCAGGGCCAGGAGCGAGGCGACCGGGACCGTCCAGCGCCGGTCGGTCCGGGCGCCCCAGACGACGAGGAGGACGGCCGCCGGGAGCCGAACGGCGAGCGGGATCGGGACTGCCGCCCAGGTGACCGGCCGCCCGGCGTTCCGGACGAGGACCTCGATCCACTCGAGCCAGGCCGCCGGCATCGCGACGGCCGAGGTGGCGACGACGAAGGCGGTGGCGAGGAGGGCGAGGCCGAGCGGACGCCACTCGCGGCGGACGACGAACCAGAGGAGGCCGACGCCCGGGGTCACCTTCGTCAGGAGGACGAAGGCCCACGTCGCCGGCCACCGGAAGCCGACGACGATGGCGACCGCGAGCAAGAGCGAGATGTTGCCCCCGGCAATCTCCATCGCCGAGACGGCGAGCCCGACGAGGAACCAGCGCGGCCCGACGAGGAGCCAGACCGCAGCGATGAGGATCGCCGTCCAGACCCCGACGAAGCTCGGCCAGGGGAGCCAGCGGATGGGGCCGAGGAGCTGGAGGAAGGCGGGCGAGTAGACGTAGGCGATCGGCTCGGTCCAGGTGGAGCGGGCGTAGGGGTCGGCGAGGCTCGGGAGCCAGTAGCAGAGCGCCTCCTGGGCCGTCCCCCAGCCGCCCGACACGGGCCGGGCGAGGGCGACGACGACAACCCAGAGGGCGACGGCGGCGACGAGGTTCCGGCCGTCGAGGGGCGCGTCCAGGCGGTCAGTCGGTCGGTCGGTCATCGACGCGCATCATCCCCCGATGAGCCGCACCTCCGCCATCGGGCGATCGCCAGGTCGCGGATCCGGAAAGCGACGGATCCGGCTGCGGCCGATCGGCCGGCCAAGGCCGGCCGTGGGACGCCGCGATGGGATCGCCACGGGTTCGCCATCGTGTACCCCCCTCTGGGTGGTGGACCGGCGCTCAGCCGGGCAGGTCGCGTTCGGCGGGGCCGACGTAGCGGGCGTCGGGGCGGATGAGCCGGTTCGAGGCGGCCTGCTCGAGGACGTGGGCCGTCCAACCGGCGTGCCGCGAGAGGGCGAAGGTCGCCGGGAAGAGGTCGGGGGTGAGGCCGACCCCCTGGAGGACCGGCGCGGCGTAGTACTCGACGTTCGTCTTGAGCGGCCGCTCCGGGTGACGCTCGGCGAGGATCCGGAGGGCGACGTCCTCCACCTTGATCGCCAGATCGAGCCAGTCCGGCTTGTGGGGCATCGTCTCGGCGACCTTGCGGAGGGCGGCCGCCCGCGGGTCGTAGGCCCGGTAGACGCGATGACCGAAGCCCATGAGCCGCTCGCCCCGGTCGAGGGCCGCCCGGATCCAGGCCTCGGCGTGCTCCGGCGAGCCGACCTGGCTGAGCTGGTCGACGACTTCCGAGGGCGCCCCGCCGTGGAGCGGGCCCTTCATCGCCCCGATGGCCCCGGCGACGGCCGAGGCGATGTCCGAGCGGGTCGAGGTGATGACCCGGGCGGCGAAGGTCGAGGCGTTCAGGCCGTGCTCGGCCCCGACGATGAAGTAGGCGTCGAGGGCCCGGGCGGTCCCGGGGTCGGGGACCTCGCCGTTCAGCTGGTAGAGGAAGCCGGTGACGAGGTCGAGCTCGGGGTTCGGGTCGATCGGCTCGAGCCCCCGCCGGAGGCGGGCGAAGGCGGCGAGGGCCGACGGTGAGAACTCCGTCAGGGCGCGGGCCTGCTCCACGGTCGGCGGCCAGTCGAGCCGCTGGGTCGCCCCCCAGGCGGAGACGGCGGTCCGGAGGGCGTCCATCGGTTTCGCGTCGGTGGGGAGGCTCCGGAGCGTCGCCATGACGGCCGGCGGGATCGGGCCCGTCGTGAGGCGGGCCGTCGGGTCCCACTCGCCGGTCCAGAGGAGGTGGGCGACGGCCCCGTACGTGCCTCGCTCGACGAGGTCGCCGATCCGGTAGCCGCGGTAGAGGAGGCGACCATTCTGCCCGTCGACGTAGCCGAGGGCGGTCTCGGCGGCGATGATGCCCTCGAGGCCGGGCGAGTAGGGACGGTCGTCGCTCGGGATCGGGGCGGGGGTGGTCGAAGCGTCGCCGGCGCTCGGGACAGCGTTCGTCATGGCACGATGGTAACCCGTTCGGATGGGTTCGGTGGGGTCAGCGACGACCCGTGGCGGCGGCGATCACGAGGCGGACGATGACGGCCCCGACGAACGCCACGAGGAGGGCGCCGAGGAAGCCGGAGGGATCGCCGAGCCGGGTCTCCCGCGCCAGCCAGCCGCCGACGATCCCGCCGAGAATGCCGACGAGGATGTTCGGGAGGCAGCCGCGGGCCGAGCGGTCCTGGACGACCATCCCGGAGAGGGCGCCGGCGAGGAAGCCGACGACGATCCAGCCGACGGGATCGAGGGGCAGGAGCGAGGTCATGCCGCCATTCTGGCAGATCCTCCCGGCGCGCCGCCGGTCTCGGGCCGTGGTCGCGTCACCGGAGGCCCGGAAGCTGGGCAGCGGCGGCCTGGTCGAGGATCCAGGTCGCACCGCGGCGGCGGGCCCGTTGGGCGGGCCAGCGGCGTTCGTCGCGGACCGGACCGAAGATCTCGGCGAGGATCGGCGCCTTCGCTGCTCCGTGGGCGACGACGATCAGCTCGTCGGTCACGTCGAGGACGGCAGGGTTGAGGGTGACCCGGGGGACCTGCGGTTCGACGTGAGTCGGAGCGGGGACCGCGTACGCCACCGCGACCGGCGCGACCGGCGCCCCCGGAAAGACCGAGAGGATGTGGCCGTCCGGCCCGACCCCGAGGAGGACGACGTCGAAGACCGGCCAGCCGGCCCGCCGGGGTAGCTCGCGCCAGACCTCGGCGGCGTAGCGGGCCGCGGCCCACGACGGGTCGTGCCCCTCGTCGAGGGCGCGGTCGGTCGGGACCGGATGGACGTTCTCGGGCGGGAGCGGGATGGCGGGGAGGAGGACCTCGTCGAGCGGTCGGACGTTGCTGAGCGGGTCGCTCCGGCGGACGAAGCGGTCGTCGCCCCACCAGACGTGGACGGCGGCCCACGGCGGGACCGCCTCGGGTGGCAGCTCGGCGAAGGCGCGGTAGATCCCCGCCGGCGTCGAGCCGCCGGTCGTCGCGAAGTCGGCGCGGCCGCGGCGGGCGACCGCTTCCCGGAGGGCGGCGGCGATCCGCTCAGCCGCCGTCCGGGCCGCCGCGCCGGGGTCGAGCAGGACGAGGATCTCCGGCTCGTTCGCGGCGGCGGGGCGCCGGGTCACGACGCTGGACTCGGACGTCATCGTGCTCGCGTCTCCTCTGTTCGCTTCGATCCGTTCGCCGTCGTGGCGACGGCGGCGCGACGACCTAGCCTTCGACCAGCCGGCCCGCCGCCCGGAGCGCCTCGACGGCGATCCGATCCCGGCCGGGGGTCTCGATCGACTCGGCGAGGAGGTCGACGTCGGTTCGCCGCGGACCGCGGAAGAGGCGATCGAGGACCGGGATCCCGTCCTGCCAGGCCCGAACGTGGACCGCCTCGGCCTCGCCCGTGACCTCGACCCGCAGCTCCGAGCCTCGCCGTTCGGCGAGGAGCTCGAGGCGGAGCGTCGTCCCGTCCGGGGCGTCCGACCAGATCGGACGGACGACGACCTCGACCGGGTGGCCGTCGGCCCGGAGGCGGGCGGCGTACCCCGGTCCGACCGGGGCGCCGGGCTCCGGCTCTCGGGTCGCGCGATCCGGCCGGCTCGCCGGACCGCCCTCGAGCGGCCGGAGCGGCCGTTCGATCCCGGTCTCGAGGCGCGAGGCGAGCCAGGCGACATGGTAGACGGGCTTCACGACGTTCGTCGTCCCCGGCCGCCCGAGGCGATCGCGGGAGGCGTAGGACACGGCGATCCGCCGAAGGCTCCGGACGAAAGGCCGCAGGACCGGCAGGTCGAAGGCGGCGGCGAGCGCCTCCCGCCACCGCGACTGGCGGACGAAGGCAAAGTCGAAGATCGCCGGTCCATCCCGCTCGCCGAGCCGGGCAAGGGCGGCGAGGCGGTCGAGGCCGTCGCCGCTCCAGCCCGAGCCGTCGACGATGAGCCGGTCGGCGAGCGCGAGCGCCTCCGCGAAGGGCGGTGTTTCGAACGGTGGGTTGCCCGGCCACCAGAGGGTCACCGGGAGGTCGTGGATGAGGAGCGGGGTCACGATGGCGCCGAGCCGGCGACCGGCCTCGCCGCCGGCCCGGAGGTAGATGAACTCGCTGCACATCTCGGGCACGTCCTCTCTGGGCAGGACGCAGACGGCCTCGATCCGGGCGTCGAGCCAGGCCGGACCGTCGGGGTCGAGGGCGCTCAGGACGATGGTCCGCGAGGGATGCCGGCCGGTCAGGGCGGCGATGGTCGCCGCGGCCCGTTCGCCGAGCTCCGGTCGCCGGGCGACGACGACGAGGTTCATGACGCTCGTCCGGGCGGCGACGTGGCGCTCCTCGACGCCGTCGACGGTCGTCGTCAGGACCGGTTCCGCCCAGATCCGGCGGAGCTCGCGCTCGATCTCCTCGATGGTCTTCGCGCGGGTCTGCCACCGAAGGACCGGCTGGCCGGGCACCCGCTCGGCGGTCGTGGTCGTCGACGAGCCGACGCTGGTCGATGGACCGCTCGGGTGCCGGGCGTCGTCCATCCTTAGAGCCTCCGCCAGCGCCGCCCGTCCCGAGCGATGAGCGCCTCGGCCTCGGGCGGACCCCACGTCCCGGCAGCGTAGTTCGGGAAGGACGGCGCCGGGCCGTCGATCCAGGCCTCGATGATCGGGGTCACGATCTGCCAGGCCGCCTCCACCTCGTCGGCCCGGGTGAAGAGCGAGGCGTCACCCAGGAGGGCGTCGAGGATGAGGGTCTCGTAGGCGTCGGGGGCGTCGACGCTGAAGGAGGCGCCGTACGAGAAATCCATCGTCACGGCCCGGATGTCGAGGCCGAGCCCCGGGACCTTCGCCCCGAAGCGGAGGAGGATCCCCTCGTCGGGCTGGATCCGCATCGCCAGGAGGTTCGGCTCGGGGTCGACGTTCCCCTCGTGGAAGAGGCGGTGGGGGACCTCCCGGAACTGGATCGCGATCTCCGTCGCTCGCTTCGGGAGGCGCTTGCCGCTCCGAAGGTAGAAGGGGACGCCCGACCAGCGCCAGGTGTCGACCTCGAGGCGGACGGCCACGAACGTCTCGGTCTCGGACTCCGGGTCCACGCCCGGCTCCTCCCGGTAGCCGGGAACGGCCGTCCCGGCGACCCAGCCCGGCCCGTACTGGCCGCGGACGACGTCCCGGGCGACCCGCTCGGCGGTGAAGGGGTTGACGGCCCGGACGACCTTAACCTTCTCGTCGCGCAGGGCGTCGGCCTCGAAGGAGGCGGGCGGCTCCATGGCCACGAGGGCGAGGAGCTGCATGAGGTGGTTCTGGAGGATGTCCCGCGAGGCGCCGGTCTCCTCGTAGAAGCGGCCGCGGCTCTCGATCCCGATCGATTCGGCGACGGTGATCTGAACGTGGTCGACGTAGCGGCGATTCCAGATCGGTTCGAAGATCCCGTTGCCGAAACGGAAGACGAGGAGGTTCCGAACCGTCTCCTTGCCGAGGTAGTGGTCGATCCGATAGACCTGCGACTCCCGGAAGACCTTGCCGACC
>JBHOQO010000034.1:0-46609 GCA_042408925.1 Chloroflexota bacterium
CCGGCTCGGCGGCCGTCGCGGCGAGGGGCGCCGTCTTCCTCGGCGCCCGCCGACGGCGGCGCGGGCGCCGCCCCGCCTGGGCGGTCGTCCGGAGCGCGGCTCGGCGGGCCGGGCTCGGGGAGCGGGTCGGCCCGCACACGCTCCGCCACTCCTTCGCGACCCACCTCCTCGAGGGCGGGGCCGACCTGCGGGTCGTGCAGGAGCTCCTCGGGCATGCGAGCATCTCGACGACGCAGCTCTACACCCACCTCTCCGGATCGCGGATCCGGGAGGTGTACGCCCGGGCCCATCCTCGGGCCTGAGCCGGGACGGAGGGACGAGGCGGATGGCTCGCTACGCAGAAACGCTCCTCGCCGACGGAGAGCGGATCCTCCTCGAGGTCCGCCAGCACCCGGTCGCCCTTCTGTACCGGGCGCGGTGGGGTCTCGCCGCCGTCGGCGCCTCCCTCGTCTTCATCTACCTCGCGGGCGGCGTCTCGGCCGACGGCGCGGCAGGAGCCGTCCGCACGGTCCTCGGCTCGGCCGCCCTCGTCCTCGTCGTCGTCGGGATCGCCGCCGGCGGCTGGGCGTACCTCCAGTGGGCCGCCGACGAGGACGTCCTGACGAACCGACGGGTCATCCAGGTTCGCGGCGTCGTCAACAAGCAGGTCGCCGACACGTCCCTCGAGAAGATCAACGACGCGGAGATGACCCAGAGCTGGATCGGGCGCCTCCTCAACTTCGGCGACCTCGACGTCATGACCGCCTCGGAGGCCGGAATCGAGCGGATGCGGACGCTGCCCGACCCGCGGGGCTTCAAGCGGGCGATGCTGAATGCGAAGCACGAGTACGAGCTCGAGCTGGCCCGCGGCGGCGTGGCCGGACCGCCGCTCCGGCCGAGCCTCGGGGTGGCGATGCCGCCCTCGGAGCGTGCTGCGTCCCCCGGCGGGCGGTCGGTCCCCGCGGGCACGCCGCCGGCGGCCGCGAGTCCCGAGGACGTCATCCGGATCCTTGCCCAGCTCGCCGACCTCCGCGACCGCGGGGCGATCAGCGCCGAGGATTACGAGCGCAAGAAACAGGAGCTCCTCGACCGGCTCTGACCCGGCGACCTCGGGGGCCGGCTAGGATAGGACGTCCCCGTCGCCGCTCCACCCCCGGCCGGCGGGCGAACGACCCGGAAGGAGCAGCGTGTTCGACGCCATCATCGACCCCGAGCGGATCGTCCTCATCGGCATCTTCCTCCTCGTCGGCTTCCCGGTCCACGAGTTCGCCCACGCCGCGAGCGCTTATCTCCTCGGCGACGCGACGGCGAAGCACTTCGGCCGCCTGACCCTCAACCCGGCGGCCCACTTCGACCCCCTGGGCGGGCTCATGCTCGTCCTCTCGGTCCTCCTCGGCGGCTTCGTCATCGGCTGGGCGAAGCCGACCCCGGTGAACCCCGCGAACCTCCGGGACCGGCGGAACGGGGAGGTCGTCGTCGCCCTGGCGGGGCCGGCCTCGAACCTCGTCATGGCCGCCCTCGGGGCCCTCGTCGTCCGGTTCCTCGTCGGGCTCGACGTCGCCGTCCCGGGGCCGATCGGGACGATCCTCATCCTCTTCGTCTTCTACAACGTCGCGCTCATGGTCTTCAATCTCATCCCGGTCCCGCCCCTCGACGGCTCGACCCTCCTCTTCCGGGTCCTCGATCCGCGAACGGCTTGGCAGGTCCGGCCGTTCCTCACCCAGTACGGGTTCCTCATCATCCTCGTCTTCGTCTTCACCGCCGGTCGCCCGATCGCCAACCTCATCTTCGATGTCACGCGCCTCCTGGTGGGTTTCTAAGGCCGCGCAGACCCGCCGGTACCTCTCGGCCCGGGTCGACCCGGCGGAGATGGCCGAGCTCGCCCGGTGGTGCACGCCGGCCGAGCTCCGCTGCTTCGAGGCGATGTCGGTCGCCGACCGGCGCCACGGGCTCGACGTGGTCGCCCACCTCCGGCGGGCCGGCGTCACCGACCGCGACGTCCTCGTCGCCGGCCTCCTCCACGACGCCGGGAAGGGCGACGTGGGGCTCCTGCCGCGGATCGTCTACAGCCTCGGCGAGGGGATCGGCCCCTGGGTCCTCCGGCTCGCCCGTCGCTGGCCGGGGCTGGGAGCCGACCTCGATCGGCTCCGCGAGCATCCCGAGGCGTCGGCCCGGCTCGCCGCGGCGGCCGGCTGCAGCCCCCGAACCGTAGCCTTGATCCGATTCCAGGATGGCCCGACCGACGACCCGGCGGGTCGACTCCTCCACGCCGCCGACGAGGCGAGCTGACGATGGCGACCGAGACAATCGGCGGCCCGCCGGCCGAGGACCCGAGGGTCGACGTCCCGCCGAGCGCACCGCCGGCGGTCGGGCGGCCGGCGATCCGGATCGCAGAGGCTCCCCGCCCGGAGGCGGCGATCCACGTCGAGCTCGGGGGGTTCGAGGGTCCGCTCGGCCTCCTCCTCGCCCTCATCGAGGCCCGGCGCCTCGACGTCCTCACG
Organism: Chloroflexota bacterium; assembly: GCA_042408925.1. Taxonomy (GTDB): domain Bacteria; phylum Chloroflexota; class Limnocylindria; order Limnocylindrales; family CSP1-4; genus BPIH01. The sequence goes on from JBHOQO010000034.1 coordinate 2,481, forward strand.
GTCCCCCTCGGCGCCCTCGCCGAGGCGTATCTCGAGGCCCTCGCCACGCTGCCCGGCGACCGGCTCGGGAACGTCTCGGCCTTCGTCGCCGTCGCCGGGCAGCTCATCCTCATCAAGAGCCGCGCCCTCCTGCCGCGGCCGCCGGAGCCGCCGTCCGGTCCGGAGACCGAGGCCGAGGAGGGTGATCCCGAAGCGATCCTCCGGGCGCGCCTCCTCCTCTACCGGGCCTTCCGAGATGCGGCGGCCTGGCTCGCCGCCCGGGCCGCCCTCGGCGACCGGAGCTTCCGACGTGAGGCGGCGGGCGGGTCGCTGTCGCGCCTCGCCGCCCATGTCCGACCCGAGCGGACCGAGGACCCGCGGGCCCTCGCGGCCGCCCTCGCCGGCCTCGCCCGGGTGGCGCCGCCGCCCCCGATCCCGCCGGAGGTCGTCCCGCGGACGGTCACCCTGGCCGAGCGCGCCCGGATCATCCGGGCGGCCCTCCGGGCGGCGGACGAGGTCGTCCTCCAGGAGCTGCTCGCCGGGACGCGGGATCGGGTCGTCGTGGCCGTGACGTTCCTCGCCCTCCTCGAGCTCGTGAAGCGCCGCGAGGTCGCCGTCGAGCAGGCCGAGCCCTGGGGGCCGATCCGGATCCGGCCGCTCCGGGACGGCGCGGACGGCCGGGGCGGGGCCGCAGCGGGTCGGGTCGGGCCGTGATCGACGAGCCGTTCGAGCCCGAGGGCCTCGAGGCGACCGAGGCGGCGACGGGGGCCCTCGGCGGGACGCCCGGCGAGGCGGCGGAGACCCCGCCGATCGAGCTGACCGCGACCCTCCTCGAGGCGCTCCTCTTCGTCGCCGAGCGCCCCCTCCATCGACGCGAGATCGCCGAGCTCGCCGGGGTCGACCGGGCGACCGTCGACGCCCGGCTCGGCGACCTCGAGGTCGAGCTCGCCGGCCGGGGGATCCGCCTCGTCCTCGACGGCGACCGGGTCGAGCTGGCGACGGCCCCCGAGACCGGCCCCCTCGTCGCCCGGTACCTCGGGGTCGACGCGCTCCGCCTCTCGCCGGCCGCCCTCGAGACGCTCGCCATCGTCGCCTACCGCCAGCCGATCACCCGAGCCGCCATCGAGCGGATCCGGGGCGTCGACTCGTCGTCGGCGCTCCGATCGCTCCTCCACCGCCGCCTCGTCGTCGAGCTCGGTCGAGCCGACCTGCCCGGCCGGCCGTTCCTCTACGGGACCGGCTTCGAGTTCCTCGAGCGGTTCGGGCTGACGAGCCTCGCCGACCTGCCGCCCCTCGACCCAGACGTCGCGGCCCGCCTCGCCGAGGAGGGGATCGCGCCGCTGCGGGTCGAGCCCCTCGCGGGCGGGGGGGACGCCGAGGACCCGATCGCGGGCGACGCCGAACCGGCGTGAGTTCGGAGACCCGTCTCTCGAAGCTCCTCGCCGCGGCGGGGATCGGGTCACGGCGGGCCGTCGACGCCCTCATCGCCGCCGGTCGCGTCGAGGTCGACGGCCGACCGGCGGTCCTCGGGGAGCGGGTCGACCCGGCCCGCGTCCGAGTGACCGTCGACGGCCGACCGGTCGAGCTCGTCCCGGCAGCCCCGATCTACCTCGCCCTCCACAAGCCGCCCGGCGTCACCTCGACCGTCCGCGATCGGTTCGCCGCCCGGACCGTCCTCGATCTCGTTCCGCCGACCGTCCTCGCCGGGCGCCGCGTCTTCCCGGTCGGGCGGCTCGATCGGGAATCCGAGGGGCTCATCCTCCTCACGAACGACGGCGCCTGGGCCGAGCGGGTCCTCCATCCCCGGTTCGGGGTCGAGCGGGAGTACGCCGTCGCCGTCGATCGCCGGCTCGACCGGGCGGAGGTCGAACGGCTCCTCGCCGGCGTCGTCCTCGCCGACGGGCTCGCCCGGGCCGTCCGGGTCCGGCCCGCGACGCCGGCCGAGACCCGCCGCCTCCTGCGACTCGTCGGCCCCGGACCCGGCGGCGAGGCGGTCTGGTACCGGGTCGTCCTGGAGGCCGGCCGGAAGCGGCAGCTCCGGCGGATGTTCGCGGCCGTGGGCCGCCGCGTCCGGCGCCTCGTCCGGGTCCGGATCGGACCGCTCGACCTCGACGGCCTGGCGCCCGGGGCCGTCCGGCCGCTCACCGCCGAGGAGGTCGATGCCCTGGCCGCCGGTGCGCCGTCGCCACACCGAGGCACGACGTCGGGGGTACGATCGCCGGCGTGGCACAGCCGAACGCGCCGAGCGAGGCCGCGACCGAGCGGGCGGTCGTCGCCGCCGCCGCTCTGACGAAGCGCTTCGGCCCGCTCGTCGCCGTCGACGACGTCGATCTCACGGTCGAGGGCGGACGGATCGTCGGCCTCCTCGGTCCGAACGGTTCGGGCAAGACGACGCTGATCCGCCTCCTCCTCGGACTCCTCCGACCGGAGGCCGGCCGCGTCGAGGTCCTGGGACGCCGGGTCCCGGATCGCTCGCTCCTCGCCGAGATCGGGTACATGCCCCAGAGCGACGGCCTCTATCACGAGCTGACCGTCTGGGAAAACGTCCGCTTCTTCGGCGACCTCTACGGCTGCCTGGCCCGGGCCCGGGCCGAGGAGGTCCTCGAGCTCGTCGAGCTGGCCGACCGCCGCAGGAGCCTCGTCGCCGACCTGTCCGGGGGGATGCGGCGGCGGCTCTCCCTCGCCTGTGCCCTCGTCCATCGCCCGCGCCTGCTCGTCCTCGACGAGCCGACGGTCGGCGTGGACCCGGCCCTCCGGGTCGCCTTCTGGTCCCACTTCCGCTCGCTCGCCGCCGCCGGGACGACGATCCTCGTCTCGAGCCACGTCATGGACGAGGCCGACCGCTGCGACGAGCTCGTCTTCATGCGGGCGGGTCGGATCATCGCCCGGGGCTCGGGGGCGGAGCTCCGCGCCGCCGCCGGGACGCCGGATCTGGAAGCTGCGTTCCTGCGGTTCCCCGGCCTCGACGCCGACGGGCGTCCCGCCGACGGGGCAGGGAGCGAGCGATGAGTCCGCGCCGGGTTCGGGCGGTCACCCGCCGGATCGTGGACCTCTTCCGCCACGACCACCGGAGCCTCGCCCTCGTCGTCGTCGCCCCGCTCGTCCTGACCGCCCTCCTCGGCTGGGTCGTCCGTGGCTCGGCGGAAGGGCAGGTGCGGCTCCTCGTCGTCGACGCTGACGGCGGAGCCGCGGCGGCGCGGCTCGTCTCGGCGCTCCGGGACGCCGCGGCCGGCGGGCCGGTCGAGGTCGTCGATGGCGGCAGCGATCCGGCCGTCGTCGCCGAGCGGCTCCGGGACGGCGACGTCGACGTCGCGCTCGTCGTGCCCGCGGGCTTCACCGCGGCGCTCCTCGGCCGTGGAAGCGGGGGCGGCGCGGGCGGCGCGCCACCGACCCTCCGCCTCGTCACCCCCGGCGTCGACCCGGCCGGCGAGGGCGGGGCGGCCGGGGCGGTCGTCGAGCTCCTCGGCCGCACGGTCCGCGACCTCCTGCCGGCCGGCCTCGGCGATCGCCTGCCGAACATCGAGCGCTCGAGCGTCTATCTGCCCGTCGATGCCGACGTCCTCGACGCCATCGCCCCGGTCTTTCTCGGGTACTTCGCGTACTTCTTCGTCTTCATCCTGACCGGGATCAGCTTCCTCCGCGAACGCCTCGGCGGGACCCTCGAGCGCCTCCTCGCAACGCCGGTGACGCGCGGCGAGATCGTCCTCGGCTACAGCCTCGGCTTCGGGATCTTCGCCACGCTCCAGGTCGTCCTCCTGACCGCCTTCGTCCTCCTCCACTGGGAGGTGCCGGCCCTCGGACCCCTGCCGTCCTTCGTCGTCGGGCTCGACGTCCCGAGCGCCGGAAGCCCGCTCCTCGCCTTCGGCTTCGCCCTCGCCCTCGCCGTCGGGGCGGTGAGCCTCGGGATCTTCCTCTCGACCTTCGCCCGGACGGAGTTCCAGATCCTCCAGTTCATCCCGGTCGTCATCGTTCCCCAGGGTCTGCTCGGGGGGATCTTCTGGCCGATCGACCGACTCCCGGATGTCCTCCGCCCGATCGCCCAACTCATGCCGCTCACGTACGCCGTCGAGGGGCTCCGGGCGGTGATGATCCGGGGCGCCGGGCTCGAGGACCCGACGGTCGCCCGCGACCTCCTCGTCCTCGTCGGGGTCGCCCTCCTCTTCGTCGTCCTCGCCGCCCGGACGATCCGCCGCGAGATCGCCTGAGGCCGAAGGCGGATCGATCGGATCGGCCGACCGGCGGATCGCCCGAGGTCGAGGACGGCGGGTATCCTGCCGTCCATGACCACCGAAGCCCGCCGGACGAGCACGCCCGCCGCCGACGCCCTCGACCGCCGCGAGCTCGTCGTCGCCCTCGACGGTCCGGCCTCGTCGGGCAAGAGCACGGTCGGGGCGGCAGCCGCCCGGACGCTCGGGTATCGGTTCCTGGATACGGGCCTCCTCTATCGGGCCCTCGCCTGGCTCGCCCTGGAGCGCGGGATCGCCCCGGACGACGAGGCGGCCCTCGTCGCCCTCGTCCCCGAGATCGAGATCGCCGACGACGGCGCCGGCCGCTACGCCCGGGTCCGCGTCGGCGGACGGGACGTCACGGCGCTCGTTCGGGCCGAACGGGTCGATCGGGTCGTCAGCGAGGTCGCCCGCCAGCCCGGGGTTCGAGCGGCGCTCCTGGAGCGCCAGCGGGCGATCGCCGCCGGGGGGCGGATCATCGTCGCCGGCCGGGACATCGGGACCGTCGTCCTGCCCGACGCCGACGTCAAGCTCTTCCTCGACGCCTCGGTCGAGGAGCGGGCCCGCCGTCGGGCCGCCGAGCGGGGGATCGCCCCGGACACGGCGGAGGCCGCGGCGATCCTCGCCGATCTGCGCCGTCGCGACGAGATCGACCGGGGGCGCGCCGTCGCCCCGCTCCGAGTTCCGCCCGACGCCACGCTCCTGGCGACCGACGGACGGCGGTTCGAGGAGACGGTCGCGGCCGTCGTCGAGGCGATCCGGGCGGCCGAGGCGCGGCGGAGCCGGCCGGGTGGCCCCGGATCCGGGGTCCGAGGCACCCAGACGTGGGGGAGCGGCGGTGAGTGAGCGGCGGACCGGGTCGCCCGTCGAGGCCGCGACGGCGAGTCACCTGACCCTGCTCATCCGCGCCGGCGCCGCCGGGGCCCGCCTCCTCGCCCGCCTCCTCGCCCGGGTGACGATCGAGGGCGACCCGCGCTCGCTTCCGCGGCAGGGGCCGCTCGTCCTCGCCGCGAACCACCTCTCGAACCTCGACGGGGTCGTCATCGGGGGCTGGCTGACTCCCGCCCTCGGACGCCGGATCCACTGGCTGGCGAAGAAGGAGATGCTCGCCTGGCCGATCGCCGGCCGGCTCCTGGCGATGAGCTCGTTCCACCCGGTGGATCGGGGGAGCGGCGACGTCGAGGCGTTCCGGACCGCCCAGCGGATCCTCGAGGCGGGCAACGTCCTCTTCGTCTTCCCCGAGGGGACCCGGAGCCGGACCGGGGCCCTGGCCCGGGCCCAGGACGGCCTCGCCGCCCTCGCCCTCCGGACCGACGCCCCGATCGTGCCGCTCGGGATCTGGGGCACGGAGCGGGTCTGGCCGCGGGGCAGGGTGCCGCGGCCGGGCGGTCGGGTCGTCCTCCGGATCGGGACGCCGTTCCGCTTGAGCGAGCTCGAGATCCCGGCCGCTGATCGGCGGGCGGCGAAGGCCGCCGCGACGACGGCGATCATGGCCCGGATCGCCCGGCTCCTCCCGCCGCCGTATCGGGGTGTCTACGCCGAGGCCGCGGCCGCCCTGGAGGCGGGGGAGGGGAGGGCGGGCGGCGGGACGGCGGGCGCCGCCGAGCCCCCCGGCGACGGGGACCGCGCGGGGAGGCCGCCGGCCGGGGTTTCGACGCCGCCCGTGCGATAATCGGCTCCATGGGTACGGTGACGGCGATCCGGATCGCCCGGCGGACCGGCTTCTGCTACGGGGTCCGCGAGGCGATCGACAAGGCGAAGCAGGCCCAGGCGGCGGGCAAGCGGACCCACACCCTCGGCCATGTCGTGCACAACGAGGGCGTCATCGCCGGCCTCGCGGCCCTCGGGATCCGAAAGGTCGAGGACCTCGACGAGGTCGAGGAGGGGACGACCGTCGTGATCCGGGCCCACGGCGTCCGGCCGGAGGTCATCGCCCGGGCCGAGAACCGGGGCCTCGAGGTCATCGACGGGACGTGCACCTGGGTCATCCAAGAACAGCGGGCCCTCGCCGAGCTCGTCGCCGAGGGGTACACGATCGTCATCCTCGGAACGCCCTCGCATCCGGAGGTCGTCGGTCTCCTCGGCTTCGCCCCCGAGGCGATCGTCGTCGACGACGAAGACGAGTGGGAGGCGAAGATCCCCCGGAAGAAACGGATGGCGCTCATCTCCCAGAGCACCCAGCCGCCCTGGAAGTTCGAGAAGCTCGCCGCCTTCCTCGTGTCGCGGGCCCACGAGCTGAAGGTCGTGAACACCGTCTGTCCGGTGACGATCCGGCGCCAGGAGGACACCCTCGAGACCGCCCGGGAGGTCGACGTCATGGTCGTCGTCGGCGGCCGCCGGAGCGCCAACACCCGGGAGCTGACCCGACTCTGCGAGATCGCCGGGACGCCGGTCGTCCAGATCGAATCGGTCGCCGATCTCGCCGATCCGCGGATCTTCGACGGGGCCCGGGTCGTCGGCGTCAGCGGCGGGACGTCGACCCCGATCGAAGACCTCGGCGCCGTGGCCCGCCGGATCTGCGAGATCGCCGGGACGCCCGAGGTCGCGGCCCGGGCCGCCGAGCTCGCCGCCGCCGCCCTCGCCGAGGCGGCGACCCCCGCCGGCCGGACGACCTCGCTCCCGCACCTGCCGAGCCTCGCCGCGGCCGGTTCCGGCACCGCTTCCGCGTCCGGGTGAGCGCCGCCGGCGCCGGGCTGCCGGTCGTCGCCATCGTCGGCCGGCCGAACGTCGGCAAGAGCACGCTCTTCAACCGGATCGTCGGCGATCGCCTCGCCATCGTCGAGGATCGGGCCCGGACGACCCGCGACCGCCTCTACGGCACGGCCGAGTGGAACGGCCGACGGTTCCTCGTCGTCGACACCGGCGGTCTCGAGATCGAGCCCGGTGATGTCATCGAAGCGAAGGTCCAGGAGCAGGCGCGGCTCGCCATCGCCGAGGCTGACGTCATCGTCTTCGTCGTCGATGCGGCGAGCGGCCCGACGCCGGGCGACCTCGAGGCGGCTGACCTCCTCCGGCGGGCGACGGCCCCCGTCCTCGTCGCCGCGAACAAGGCCGACAACGCGCGGCGCGAGCTCGAGGCGGCCGAGTTCCACGCCTTCGGCTGGACCGAGGTCCACCCGATCTCGGCCCTCCACGGCCGCTCCGTCGCCGACCTCCTCGACGCCGTCGTCGCGGCGCTGCCGCCGCCCACGGCCGCCGAGCTCGCCGAGCAGGCCCGCGAGGAGGCCATCGCTGCGGGGTCCTGGCCGGACGAGCGTCCGCCTGCCGGCCCGACCGCGGCGCCCGAGGCGGAGGCCGCCGGGGCGTTCCCCGTCGAACCCGAGGCCGGGCCGGCCGCCATCGCCATCGTCGGCCGCCCGAACGTCGGCAAGTCGAGCCTCCTCAACGCCCTCCTCGGCGAGGAACGGGCGATCGTCTCGGAGGTCCCGGGGACGACCCGGGACGCCATCGACACCCGGCTCCGCTGGGGTCGGAGCGAGGTCGTCCTCATCGACACGGCCGGGATCCGGCGGCGGGGCAAGGTCGCCGCGGCCGCCCCGGCGGAGCGGTACTCGGCCCTCCGTGCCCTGCGGGCCATCGACCGTGCCGACGTCGCGGTCCTCGTCGTCGATGCGACCGAGGGCCTGACCGCCCAGGACGCCCACATCGCCGGGTACGTCGTCGAGGCCGGTCGGGGGCTCGTCGTCGCCCTGAACAAGTGGGACCTCGTCGCCAAAACCCACCGGACCTTCGACGAGGCGGTCGCCGCGATCCGCCGCGAGGCGCCGTTCCTCGAGTTCGCGCCGGTCGTCTCGATCAGCGCCAAGGATCGGCTCCGGGTCGGGCGGGTCCTCGAGCTGGCCCTCGACGTCTGGGGCGCCCGGCGGGCCCGGATTTCGACCGGCGAGCTCAATCGGCTCGTCGCGGCGGCCGTCGAGCGCCAGCCGCCGCCGCTCGTTCACGGGCGCCGCCCGAAGCTCCGGTATGCGACCCAGGTCGGGGTCGCTCCGCCGACGTTCGTCTTCTTCGGGGTCGACGTCGCCGACCTCCACTTCAGCTACCGCCGCTACCTGGAAAACCGGCTCCGCGAGGCGTACGGCTTTGTCGGGACGCCGATCCGGCTCGTCTTTCGGGACCGCGCCGAGCGGCCGACCCGGGGCGGCGCCCGACGCCTCGCCGGCCGGCGCTAACGGGGGCTGCGGCTGCCCGGCCATGCACCTCGTGGTCGGACGCTCACGCCCGAGCGTGCCGGCTCACGCATCGAGGAGTGGGGGAGATCAGTCTTCCGGGGGCTCCTTGGCCAGTTCCGCCTGGCAGTCGGCCACGGTGCCCAGATGAAGGATCACCCCGATGCTTCCCCGGTCATCCGGCCCGCGATCCCACCCGCCAGTCATGCTGGCCTTGCACGCCATGACTTTGCCGGCCGCGGCCAGGCGGTCGATCACCGGACGATATCGCGCCGCGTCCTCGCGCGAAAGGTACCCGACCGTTGCGGTGGCCGCTCCTGGCGTGGACGGGACGAGGACGACACGAACGGCGTTCTCGTCGTAGGGGTTCGTGGGTTCGGGGAGGAGCACGGCCGTGTGGTGGCGGTTCCTGGGCCCGTCAATGGTCCGGCCTCCGGCCATCCGTACCAACGTTCCCTGGTAGGCAGCCTCGCCCACGACATCGACCCGGGCGCTGCCCACCGGTGGGAACAGGTAGCCCGAAGCGTCGAGGCCACCGCGGAGGGGTTCGGGGGGCCATGTCGTGATGGGGCCGGGCGGTGGCCAGGATTCCGAGGGCCTCCCGCCCAGCAGTCTGCGAAGAAAGCTCATCTGGTCATCCCTCCCGCGCGTTCTCTTGACCGACAAGATACACCCAGCTAACCAACGGCAGCCGCCCCGATCCGTCAACTCGTGCCGGCGCTTGAGGCGCTCCGGGAGGGATTTGTATCCTCCGATTTGTTCACGTCCGTCTCCGTCGTGGAGAGCGGTCGAGGGACCGCCCCAGGACACGCCACGGAGATGGATCATGTCGATCTCGTGCAGCGTCGGAACCGTCGACCGGGTCGTCCGACTCCTCGTCGCCGCCGGTCTCGCTCCGGCCGTCGCCGGCGGAGCCCTCGCCGGCTGGGCGGCCGGGCGGCCCTCGCCGTCGCGGGCGTCCTCGCCCTGACCGCGGTCGTCCGGTTCTGCCCGCTCTATGCCCTCGTCGGGATCCGAACCTGTCCGGCGGACGCCCGCTAGGGAGGCATCGACCGGTGGCGGGCGGCCGGTCCACGCTCGGTAGCTCGCCGCGACCCCAGCGTGGACCCGGTCCGCCCTCGCGCCACCTTCGGCACCTTCTCATCTCGCCAAGGCGCTCTGTCTCGTACTGCTCGTCGGCCGGGTCCGTCCTCCGGCCACTTTGGACATCTTCTCACGGGGTGCACGGTATCGGGCTCGAACCGGGCCGGAGACGGGGGCGAGGGGCCGGAACGGGGTGGCAGCGAGCGTGGCCGAGCGTGGCCGACCCGGCTCGACCGATGGCGTCGATCCGCCTCGGGCCTCCGAGCCGGACAGACGCTCATGGTGCGAGCGTCAGTCCGGAACACGTCCCCGAACCCGCCCCCGACCGCCGTCGGGACGGCCCCTCGTCGCCCCGCCTGAGCGTGCACCGGGCCGTCGGCCCGTCGCCGAGGACGCTCCCGCGCCCGACGACCGCGGATAGCGCGCGCCTCGCGAGAACATGACCAGGTTCGGGTGAGCCTTCGGGCCGTCGGGCGCTCGCGAGGGACGGCAGACGGACGGCGCGAGAACATGACCAGGTTCGGGTGAGCCTTCGGGTGGGCGCGGGAGCGGAGCGAGCCCCGCCGCGGGAGCGGACTCCACCCGGGGAGCGAAGTTGGCCACGCGAGCGGAGCCGGCCGGGGCGTGCGCTCCACCCGGGGAGCCCACCCGGGGAGCCTGGTCGGGCGAGGCGCGGGCCCTCGGAGGCGTGGCGCCCTCGCGGCCCGGCGGTCTCTCGCCTTCCGTCCGCGGTCGCAAGCGACGGCCGTGGTAGACTCGCGGCCGTCGGGGCGTGGCGCAGCCTGGTAGCGCACCTGAATGGGGTTCAGGAGGTCGAGCGTTCAAATCGCTCCGCCCCGACCACCGCGCGAGGCTGAACCCCAATCCCCGGCGACCACGTCACGGGCGTCGTACCCCAATCCGTACCCCGGTTCGAGCCGACCCGGCCATTCGCGGATCACTCGAGCGCCCGGAGCTGGTCGCGGAGGCAGTCGTCGCAGAGGCCGTGGCTGAAGCGCGCCGGCGAGCGCTCCTCGAGGAACCGCTCGACCGTGGTCCACCGCCCCTCCTCGTCGCGGATCCGCTTGCAGTTGGCGCAGATCGGGAGGATCCCCTCGAGGTGGTGGATCCGGGCGTTCGCGGCGGCGAGCGAGGCGATCGTGGCGGCCAACGCCCGCCCGGAGATCCCGAGCCGGGCGAAGACGAGGACGGTGAGAGCCCCCGCCCCGAGGCTCGCCACGAGCGGGTCGACGGTCCCGCCCGCCGCCCACCGGACGGCGGCGAGGGCCGGGGCGGTGAGGGCGGCGACGAGGAGCCCGTAGAAGCGCCGCCGGCCGATGGCGACGCCGAGCGGCGGCACCCGATGCTCGACGAGGAGCGAGGGGTGGTTCGCCGCCGCGGCGAGGAGGACGTAGCCGGTCAGCCAGAGGGCGTCAAGGATCCCACCCCGGTACGTGTCGGTCAGCACCTGGGCGGCGTAGATCGTGTCGGCGACGAGGAAGGAGCCGATGGCGCCGAGGGCGAGGCCGAGGCTCACCGAGCGGGCCCGGGCCTCGATGAGGAGTCCGGCGAGGAGCCCGACGTAGAGGACGTCGACGGCCGGGTACGCGATCGCGAGGCCCGTCGCGAGGGGGTCGTCGCCCTGACCGACGGCCGGCTCGACGGCGACGACCCAGAGGACGAGGGCACCGGCGAGGGTCAGGATCGCCGCGTCGACGAAGCCGGCCGGCGTCGGCCGTCGACCGTACAGACGGGCGATGGCGATGACGAGGATCCCGTACCCGGTCAGGTACGCGACGTCGGCCGGGGAGGGGAACGGCACGCCGCCGGACCAGGCGATGGCGGTGTACGTCGCGTCGCCGAGCCCGATGGCCGCCAGACCCGCGGCAAGGCCGAGGACCGAGGCCGGGACCCGCCGTCGGAGCTGCAGCCAGGGGACGGCGGCCGCGCCGGCGGCGCCGAGCGTGGTCGCGACGTACCCGAGGTCGTGGGCGCGGCCGCCGAGGAGCGAGACGAGGACGACGCCAACGAGGCCCGTTGCGAGCACGAGCCGCCAGCCGCGCGACGCCGGCCGGATCGTCCGGTCGGCGGTGGGGTTCGGGTCCTGCCGGTCCACGGCCCTCGTGGCTGATGTCGAGCCGGCGCCCGTCGAGCGCCCGACGGATCGCGGCCCTCGCCCTTCATCCTGCCCGGCCCCGACGGGGCCGACATCCTCCAGACGCCGTAATCCGATGCTCGAATTCCGGCGCCGCTATCCTTGCCGTTCGATGACCGCCCCCCTCGACGAGCCACCCTTCGACCCCCTTGCCGATCTCACCCCCGCCCAACTCGACGGCTGGGGCGACATGGACGTCGAGACGTTCCGGGCCGCCGCCCACGCCGTCGTCGACCGGATCGCCGACTACCTCGCCGAGGTCGAGCGCTTCCCGGTCCTCCCGCCGGTCGAGCCCGGGACGATCGGGCCGCGGTTCCCGGCCGAACCGCCGGAATCACCCGAGCCGCTGGCGGCGATCCTCGACGACTACCGCTCCCTGGTCGAGCCGAACGCCACGCACTGGCAGCACCCCGGCTTCTTCGCCTACTTCCCGACGACGGCCTCGGGCCCGGGAATCCTCGGCGAGTTCCTGACCGCCGGGCTCGGGCAGAACCCGATGCTCTGGCGGACCTCGCCGATCGGAACCGAGCTCGAGGGCGTCGTCGTCGGCTGGCTTCGGCGGGCCCTCGGCCTCCCCGAGGCGTTCGACGGGTTCCTGACCGACACCGCGTCGACCTCGAGCCTCATCGCCCTCGCCGCGGCCCGGGAGGCGGCCGGGACCGAGGCGGCCGCCCAGGGCCTCGACGGCCGAGCAGCGTCCGAGGATCTACGGATCTACGCCTCGGCGGAGGCCCACAGCTCCATCGACAAGGCGGCGATGACCCTCGGGCTGGGACGGGCGTCGGTCGTCCGGGTCGACGTCGACGACGCGTTCCGGCTCCGGGTCCCGGCGCTCCGGGCGGCGATCGCCGCCGACCGGGCGGCCGGGCGGCGACCGATCGCCATCGTGGCGACCCTCGGGACGACCTCCTCGACCTCCGTCGACCCGGTCGCCGAGCTGGCCGACGTGGCGGCCGAGACGGGTTGCTGGCTCCACGTCGACGCGGCGTACGCGGGCGCGGCTGCCCTCGTCCCCGAGTACCGCGGCCACTTCGTCGGGTGGGAGCGGGCCGATTCCATCGTCGTGAACCCCCACAAGTGGTGGTTCACGCCCCTCGACGCCTCGCTCCTCCTGACCCGACGGATGGAGGACCTGCGGGCCGCCTTCAGCCTCGTCCCCGAGTACCTCCGGACCCTCGATCGCTCGGGGCCGGTGCGCGACGTCAGCGAGTACACCCCGCAGCTCGGACGGCGGTTCCGGGCCCTGAAGCTCTGGGTCCAGCTCCGCTGGTTCGGCCTCGAGGGGCTCCGGCGGCGGATCCGGTGGCACGTCGAGCTGGCCCGTCGCTTCGCGGACGACGTCGCCGCCGACCCCAACTGGGAGCTCCTGGCGCCGGTGCCGTTCTCGACGGTCTGCTTCCGCTGGCGCCCGGTCGCCCTCGCCGAGCGGGTCGCCGACCCGCAGATCGCCGCCCGCCTCGACGCGGCGAACGAGCGGATCCTGGCGGCCGTGAACGCGAGCGGCGAGGTCTTTCTCTCCCACACCCGACTCGGCGGCCGGTTCACGCTCCGGCTCGCGGTCGGGAACCTCCGGACCGAGGCCCGGCACGTCGAGCGCGCCTGGGCGCTCCTCCGGGAGGCGGCGCGGGCGGAGACGGATCGCTGACGGCGGGCCGGGCGCCGGTCGAGGCGCTAGAAGGGCTTGGCGATCATGAGGACGACGATGACGAAGACGATCGCCGTCGTCGCCAGGCCGAGCCGGGTCGTTCGGGCCGCCGCCTCGGCGTACGCCGACGAGGTCGGGTCCCGCTCGGCCTCGGCGAGCTGGCGCCGGATCGCCGGGGCGAAGACGGCGATCCCGAGGATCGCGACGAGGACGTAGAGGACGATCGCCGCCGCGATCCAGCCGGTCTCGAACGAGTAGGCGCCGGCGAGGACCATGAGGACGCCGGTGACGAGGACGACCCCGTACATCGGGTTGGCGATCCGTCGGTCGAGCCAGCGGACGCCCTCGATGGCGAAGAGGAGCCGTTCGCGGTCCCGCCCGGCGAGCCGGAGCCAGAAGCCGTACGTGACGTTCGCCCCGACGGCGACGATGGCGGCGAGGACGTGGACGAGCTTGAGGACGAGGATGACGGACACGACGGGCTCCTCTCGTGCGCTCCGGGCCGGCCGGCGGGTCCGTTCCGCGACCCGGGACCGGCGGGGCGTCGGACGCCGCCGGGCGGCGCCGGCGTCTAGACTCACGACAGCCCGCGCGACCGCGGGCCAGCGAAGAGGGTAGCGTGTCGCGGCCTCCGGCCGCGCCTCCGGCCGTGGAGGTGGGAACGATGACGACGATCGAACAGACCCGCGACGTCCCGATGCACGTGGACGGCCGACCGACCGAGTCCCGCTCCGGCGCCTGGCTCGAGGTCCGGAGCCCGGCCACGGGGGAGCTCGTCGGGCGGGTTCCGGCCGGGACGGCCGAGGACGTCGACACGGCCGTCGCTGCCGCCCGACGGACCTTCGAGGCGGGGGTCTGGAGCCGCCTGACGCCGGGCGAGCGGGCGGCGGTCCTCTGGCGCCTCGCCGATCGGATCGAGGCCGAGGCCGACGAGCTCGCCCGGATCGAGACCCTCCAGACCGGGACGGCCTACAAGCTCCGCCGCGACTCCGACCTCCCCTTCGCCGTCGACAACCTGCGCTTCTTCGCCGGCGCGGCGCGGATCCTCGAAGGCAAGGGCGCGGCCGAGTACACGGGCAGCCACACGAGCTTCGTCCGCCGCGAGCCGATCGGCGTCGTCGGCCAGGTGGCGCCCTGGAACTATCCCCTCTGGATGGCGATCTGGAAGATCGGCCCGGCCCTCGCTGCCGGGAACTCGGTCGTCCTGAAACCCGCCTCGGCGACGCCGCTGACGACGCTTCGCCTCGCCGAGCTGGCCCGGGAGGCCGGCCTGCCCGACGGGGTCCTCAACGTCGTGACCGGACGCGGGGATCCGGTCGGCACGGCGATCGCCGCCCATCCCGACGTCGACATGCTCTCCCTCACCGGCGATACCGAGACCGGGAAGCAGGTCATGGCCGCCGCCGCCGCGTCGCTCAAGCGGGTCCATCTCGAGCTCGGCGGCAAGGCGCCGTTCCTCGTCTTCGCCGACGCCGACCTCGAGGCCGCCGCCCGGGGCGCCACCGCCGGGGCGCTCATCAACGGCGGTCAGGACTGCACGGCGGCGACCCGCTGCTACGTCGAGCGGCCGCTCCTCCGGCCCTTCGTCGCCCGCCTCCGGGAACTCTTCGAGGGCGTCCGGATCGGCGATCCCTTCGCCGCCACGACCGACCTCGGGACGCTGATCAGCCGGGCCCACGTCGCCCGGGTCCACGGCTTCGTCGAGCGGGCTCGGGCGGCGGGCGCGACGATCGTCACCGGGGGCGAGCCGCTCAGCCTGCCGGGCTTCCTCCCCGACGCCTTCTATCGCCCGACGATCGTGACCGGAGTCGACCAGTCGGCCGAGATCGTCTGTCGGGAGGTCTTCGGACCGGTCCTCGTCGTCCTCCCCTTCGACACCGCCGACGAAGCGGTCCGCCTGGCGAACGACACCCGCTACGGGCTCGCCTCCTCGGTCTGGACGACGAACGTCTTCACCGCCTTCAACGTCGCCCGTCGGCTGAACTTCGGCCACGTCCTCGTCAACGATCACCTGATGATCGCCTCGGAGATGCCCCACGGCGGCTTCCGCGAATCGGGCTTCGGCAAGGACATGAGCCTCTACGCGCTCGAGGAGTACACGCAGGTCAAGCACGTCATGGTCGAGCTGACCGGCGCGGCGGAGAAGGGCTGGCACTACACGATCTTCGGCGACAAGCCGGCCGGGGCGTAGGCCGGGCGCCGACTTGCGGGCCGCTCGCCCGGCCGTCGATAATCGGCCCGTCGTCCCGCGTTTCCCCCGAGGAGGTCATCTGCCTGCCGTGCCGCCGATCACCGAGCTGACCCGCATCGAGCCCGCCCATCTCGCCCGCCTCGAGGCCCAGGGGATCTTCACGACCGGCCTCCTCCTCGAGGTGTCCGAGACCCCGACCCGTCGCCAGTACCTCGCCGACCAGGTCGATGCGACGCCGAACGACGTCCTCGAGTGGCGGGACGAGGCCCTCCTCCTCAACCTGGCCGGCTTCGGACCGGCCGAGCACGAGCTCGTCCTTCAGGCCGGGATCGAGGGGGTCAGCGACATCGTCCGCCTCGACCTGGAGACCTTCCGGGAGCGGATCCGCCAGGCGGCCCGGGAGCTCAAGGTCGAGCCACCCGACGAGCTGACCCTCGACGGCTGGTGGGAGCAGGCCCGAACCCTCGCCGGCGAGTAGCCGGTCGCCCCGCCGGGCCCGCCCAGAGGGGCGCCCGCCGACCGGCCCGGCTACCATGGAGGCCGTCGTGGACGACCCGCATCCGATCGCCAGCCTCCTCCTCGGAGCCGCCGTCGTCGTCGTCCTCCTCGGGCTGACCGTCCTCCCGTTCCTCACCCCGGCCTGGTTCGCGTTCGCCCAGGAGCGGGCCGGCGTCGCCGCCCTCACCGGCTGGCCGCCGAGCGTGGTCCGGCGGGTCACCGACCGCCTGATCGGCGACGTCGTGCTCGGGCCGCCGCGCTTCGACGTCGCCGTCGACGGAACGGCGGTCCTCGACGAACGGGAGCGGGCCCACCTCCGGGACGTCCGGGAGGTCCTCCTGCGGTTCGGCCTCGCCGTCGTCGTCGCCGCGGTCGTCGTCGGCGTCGCGAAGCGGCGGCTCGCCCCGGCTGCCTTCTGGCGGGCCCTCGAGCGGACCGGGATCGCCGTGGCCGTCGGCGTCGCGATCGTCGGCACCGTCGCCCTCGTCGCCTTCGCCCCGCTCTTCGAGGTCTTCCATCGGATCTTCTTCCCGCCGGGGACGTACACGTTCGATCCGGCCCGCGAGCGGCTCGTCCAGCTCTTCCCGATGACGCTCTGGTTCGAAACCGCGATCGCCGCCGGGCTCGTTTTCGCCGGCCTCGGCCTGGCGCTGGCCGGCCTCGCCCGTCGCCGGCGGCGGCTCGCCGAGGGTCGCTCGTGAGCGCAGGATCGCCGCTCCGGTCGGTCGAGGAGGCCCGGGCGGCCGTCCTCGCCGCCGTGGCCGGGCCGCTCCCGTCCGAGACGATCCCGGTGGAAGCGGCCCTCGGCCGAGTCCTCGCCGCGCCCGTCCGGGCCGCCGTCGACCTCCCGCCGTGGGACAACAGCGCCATGGACGGGTACGCCGTCCGCGCGGCCGATCTCGCCGGGGCCGGGCCGGATCGGCCGGTCGTCCTCGCCGTCGTCGGCGACGCGCCGGCCGGGCGTCCGGCGACGGCGAGCGTCGGCCCCGGGACGGCCGTCCGGATCGCGACCGGGGCCCCGGTCCCGCCCGGCGCCGACGCCGTCGTCCCGGTCGAGGAGACGCAGCCGGTCGGTGAGCCCCGGCCGCCAGATGCGGGCCGGCCGCCGACCCGGGTCGCCGTCCTGGCGGCGGCACCGCCCGGCTACTCGATCCGCCGCCGGGCGAGCGATGTCGCTGCCGGTCGGGTCCTCCTCGACGCCGGGGCGTTGATCACCCCGGCGGCGGTCGCCCTGCTCGCCGGGGCCGGGGTCGCCGAGGTCGCCGTTCATCGGCGCCCCGTCGTCGCCGTCCTCGCCACCGGGGACGAGGTCCGGCGGGCCGGCGAGCCCCTCGGTCCGGTCGGCATCCCCGACGCGAACGGCCCGGGACTGCGGTCCCTCGCCCGAGCCGCCGGGGCCGAGGTCGTCGACCTCGGGGTCGCCCCCGACCGGCTCGAGGCCGTCGTCGCCCGTCTCCGCGAGGTCCTTGCGGCGGTCGACGTCGTCGTCGTCTCGGGCGGCGTCTCCGTGGGGCCCTACGACGTCGTCCGGACGGCCTTCGAGACGATCGGCTCGGTCGGCCTCTGGCGGGTGGCGATCCAACCCGGCAAACCGTTCGCCTTCGGGACCGCGAGCAGGCCCGACGGACGGCCCGTCCTCCTCTTCGGCCTCCCGGGCAACCCGGTCTCGAGCTTCGTGACCTTCGACCTCTTCGTCCGGCCCGTCCTCCGCCGCCTTGCCGGCCGGGTTGCCGGTGGCGAGCGGCTCGAGCCCGGCGTCCTCGTCGAGCCGGCGGCGAAGAGTGCCGGGCGGCGGGCGTACCTGCGGGTCGTCGTCGAGCGGGACCCCGACGGCCGCCCGCGGCGCGACGCCGAGGGCCGGCTCCGGGTCCGCCTCGCCGGGGGGCAGGGGAGCCACGTCCTCTCGGCCCTCGCCGCCGCCGAGGCCTACGGGATCGTCCCCGAGCCGTACGCCGAGGTTCCGGCCGGATCCCCGCTCGAGGTCTGGTGGCTCGAGGACGGCCCGGCGACGGTCGGCCCCGGAGGGCGGCCGTGAGCGGAACCCGGGCGGAACGACGCCGCCTGACCCACGTCGACCGGGCGGGACGGCCCCGGATGGTCGACGTGTCCGCGAAGCCCCCGACGGCACGGCGGGCCGTAGCCGAGGCGCTCGTCGGCCTCAGCCCCGAGACGCTCAGCCTCGTCATCGACGGCAGCGGTCCGAAGGGCGACGTCCTGACCGTTGCCGAGCTCGCCGGCGTCCTCGCCGCCAAGCGGACCGCCGAGCTCATCCCGCTCTGTCACCCCCTCCCGCTGACCGACGTCGTTGTCGAGGCGACGCCGGATCGGGCCGCCTCGGCGATCCGGATCCGAGCCGAGGCGGCGACGGTCGGGCCGACCGGGGTCGAGATGGAGGCGCTGACGGCGGCGGCCGTCGCGGCCCTGACCGTCTACGACATGGTCAAGGGCGTCGAGCGGGGGGTCGAAATCCGGGCGGTCCGGCTCCTCGAGAAGGAGGGCGGTCGGAGCGGCCACTGGCGACGACCCGCCGAGTCTCCGCCCGACCCGTCGAAGGAGAAGCCGCGGGCCGTCCGCGGCGCCGGGCGCATCCGGCCTCGGGCCGCTCGGCGGGGCGAGCAGTAGGGGAGGGCGGTCGGGGTGGCAGCCGAACGCTCGGGAGCGGCCGCGGCGGTCCTCGTCGTGACGGCGAGCGATCAGGCCGCGGCGGGACTCCGGGACGACGAATCGGGGCGGCTCGTCGCCGAGCGCCTGGCCGGCCTCGGCTGGCGGGTCGAGCGCCGGGTCGTCGCCGACGAGGAAGCCGCGATCGCCGGGCTCCTTCGTGAGGCCGCCGAACGATACGACCTCGTCGTCACGACCGGCGGGACCGGCCTGACGCCCCGGGACGTGACCCCCCAGGCGACGCTCGCCGTCGTCGACTACCTCGTACCGGGGCTCGCCGAGCTCATGCGGCTCGAGGGGTTCCGGCGGACCCCGTTTGCCGCCCTCTCCCGGGGCGTCGCCGGGGTTCGCGGCCGCTGCCTCATCGTGAACCTGCCTGGGAGCCCGAAGGGCGCGGCCGAATCGCTGGAGGCGATCCTCCCGGTCCTGCCCCACGCCCTCGAGACGCTGGCCGGCCCCTTCGACCACGGGCGCCGCCGGCCGGCGGGGTTCGATCGAGCCGGGTCCGGGGCGGTCGGAGGCGACGCCGATGCCGTGGAGGAGGCACATCGATGACCGAGACGATCGCCCGGGTTCCCCTCTGGCCGCTCGCCGTCCCCCTCTTCTGGGGCGCGGCCGTCCTCTTCGGCCTCCTCGTCGCCCGGCACCTCCGGGTCCTCGCCGCCGTCGGCCCGGCCATGCCGGTCCGGCCACGGGAGGTCCCGCGGCGGCTCTGGTCGGTCGTCGAGGACGCCCTCCTCCAGCGACGGATGTATCGGGACCGCACGGCCGGCCTCATGCACCATGCGATCTTCTGGGCCTTCGTCCTCTTGACCCTCGGCTCGGCGAACGCGGTGACCGGCGGCCTCGTCGAGCTCGTCCTCGCCTGGCCCCTCGACGGGGTCGTGTGGGCGGCGCTGACCGCCCTGGCGAACCTCGCCGCCCTGGGGGCCCTCGCCGCCGTCGGCGTCGCCCTCTGGCGGCGCCTCGTCGTTCGTCCGAGCCGGCTGACCCTGAGCCGGAGCGGCCTCCTCATCCTCGTCTGGATCGCGGCGATCGTCCTCGCCGAGCTCGCCAACGAGACGTTCGAGGCCGCCCGCTTCGGAGCGCGACCCGGGGCCCTCGTCGCGGCGGCCCTCGCCCCCCTCGTCGGCGGCCTCCCGACGGCCGTCCTCGAGGCGGGCTTCGGGCTCGCCTGGTGGGCCCACGTCGGTCTCGTTTCGGCCTTCCTCGTCTATCTGCCGGTCAGCAAGCACTTCCACATCGTGAGCGCGGCCGTCAACGTCTTCCTCCGGAAGCTCGAGCCACCCGGGCGCCTGCCGACCCTCGACCTCGAGCGGACCGAGGGGACCTTCGGGTTGCGGACCGTCGCCGATCTCTCCTGGAAGGACCTCCTCGACGGCCTCACCTGCACCGAGTGCGGCCGCTGCCAGGCCGCCTGCCCGGCGAACGCGACCGGCAAGCCGCTCGACCCCAAGGCCCTGATCATGGGGCTTCGGCATCTCGTCGACGAGGTCGAGACCCGGCTCGCCCTCGTCCCCGACGGGGCGGAGGTCCGCGAGCGCCTCGGCGCCCCCGTCGGCCCGACCCCGGCCGATCTCGCTCGACCGATCGTCGGCGCTGCGATCAGCGAGGAGGCCGTCTGGGACTGCCTGACCTGCGGGGCCTGCGTCGAGGCCTGCCCGGTTCGGATCGAGCACGTCGAGAAGATCGTCGGGCTGCGCCGCAACCTCGTCCTCGAGGAGAGCCGCTTCCCGGGCGAGCTGGCGCCGGTCTTCCGGGCCCTCGAGGGCCAGGCGAACCCGTGGGGCTTGCCCCCGACGGAGCGACTCGCCTGGATGCGCGACCTCCCCGAGCCGGTGCCGACCCTCGCCGAGCGGGCGGCGCGCGGCGACCTCGATCGGGTGGAGGTCATCTACTGGGTCGGCTGCGCGGCCGCCTACGACCCCCGGGCGGCTCGGGTCGCCCGAGCCGTCGTCACCTGCCTGCGGGCCGCGGGGGTCGACGTCGCGGTCCTCGGGACCGAGGAATCGTGCACCGGCGATCCGGCCCGCCGCCTCGGCAACGAGTACGTCTTCCAGCTCCTCGCCGCGTCGAACGTGGCGGCCCTCGACCGCTACGGCGCTGCCGACCGGACCATCGTGACCGCCTGCCCGCACTGCTTCAACACCCTCGCCAACGAGTACCCGGATCTCGGCGGCCGCTACCGGGTCGAGCACCACAGCGTCATGATCGCCCGCCTCATCGACGAGGGGCGGTTGCCGGCGCCGACCGACGGGACGGCGGGGAGCGGGCGACGGCTCGCCTTCCACGACCCCTGCTATCTGGCCCGCGGGAACGGGATCGTCGACGCGCCGCGACGGGTCCTCCGGAGCGTCGGCGGCGAGCTCGTCGAGCTGCCCCGCCACGGGAGCGCCACGTTCTGCTGCGGGGCCGGCGGCGGACGGATGTGGATGGAGGAGCAGCGCGGGACCCGGGTGAACGCCGAGCGGACCCGGGAGGTCATCGAGGCCGGCGTCGAGACGCTCGCCGTCGGCTGCCCGTTCTGCCTGACGATGCTCCGCGACGGCCTCGCCGACGCCGGACGCGGCCCCGGCTCGGCGGCGGAGATCGCCGTTCTCGATCTTGCCGAGCTCGTCGCCGAGCGACTTGCCGCGGCCGGGGGACGCGTCGCGGCTGCGCGATAGCAGACGGCCGGTCGCCGACGGTCGGCGGCCGCCCGAGCTAAGGCGGTCCTGGCTCGCCGCGGCGACGCGGTCCGTGTCAGCCCGGCAGCTTGGCGCCGCAGTAGACGCAGGTCGCGTCCGTCCAGAGATTGCCTTCGCCGCAGCTCGGGCAGAGCTTCATCCCCTCGGTTGCCGGCGCGACCGGGAGGTCGCGCTCGGCGGCCTCGCGGGCGAGGCGCTCGCGGCGGAGGATGGCGAGGACGGCGAGGAGGCCGATCACGGCCGCGACGACGAGGCCGAGGCCGGCGAGCTCTCCGGGCATGGTCGTTGCTCCAGCGGCGACCGCGGCCCACCGGACGACGGCAGACCGGTCGCGCCCGAATGCTAGCCGCCCGCCGCTCGGCGGTCCAGCCCCCGACCCGCGCAGGGCCGAGGAGCGCGAACGGGGACCCCGCGGGGGCCACGCCGGGCGCCGGCCGCTGGTGTACGATCCCCGAAGTGGTCGTGTCGTCGACGCCTTCCGGCTACGAGCTGACCGAGGAGCAGCGCCTCCTTCGCGACACGGTCCGGGCCCTCGCCGACGAGCGGATCGCGCCTCGGGCGGCCGAGATCGACCGGACGGGGGAGTTTCCGTGGGACGTGAAGGCGCTCCTCGCCGAGCACGATCTCCTGGGGCTCGGGATCCCGGCCGAGTACGGGGGCGTCGGGGCGGATCTGCTCTCGGTCTGCCTGGCCGTCGAGCAGGTCAGCCGGGTCTGCGCGACGTCCGGCCTCATCATCGCCGTCCAGGAGCTCGCCTCGCTCCCGATCGTCCTTGCCGGAACCGACGAGCAACGGCGACGCTGGCTACCCGATCTCGCCGCCGGCCGGCGCCTCGTCGCCTTCGCCCTCACCGAGCCCGAGGCCGGGTCCGATGCCGCCGCCGTCCGGACCCGGGCGCGCCGCGACGGCGACGCCTACGTCATCGAGGGCACGAAGCGCTTCATCACCCACGGCTCGATCGCCGACCTCCTCGTCGTCTTCGCCGTGACCGATCCCGAGGCGGAGCGCCACCGGCGCCTCTCGGCCTTCGTCGTCGAGCGGGAGCAGCCCGGCGTCCGGGTGGCCCGCCTCGAACACAAGATGGGGATCCGCGGCAGCCCCACGGCCGAGCTCGTCTTCGACGGCGTCCGGATCCCGGCGGCGAACCGGCTCGGCGCCGAAGGCGACGGCTTCGGCATCGCGATGCGGACGTTCGAGCGGTCCCGTCCCGGGATCGCCGCCCAGGCCGTCGGCATCGCCCAGGGGGCCCTCGAGGTGGCGACGGCCTACGCCCGGACCCGCCGCCAGTTCGGCCGTCCCATCGGGGAGTTCCAGATGGTCGCCGCCCTCCTCGCCGACATGGACGCGGCGACCGAGGCGGCCCGCCAGCTCCTCTACCGAGCCTGTACCGTCATCGAGCGCGGCGGTCCCGACGCCGCCCGCTGGGCGGCGATCGCTAAACTGGTCGCCGGAGACGCGGCGATGCGGGTCACCACCGACGCGGTCCAGGTGCTCGGCGGCTACGGCTACGTCGACGAGTACCCCGTCGAACGGATGATGCGCGACGCCAAGATCACCCAGCTCTACGAAGGGACGCAGCAGATCCAGCGGCTCGTCGTCGCCCGGGCCCTCCTCGGTCGCGAGTAGGGCGCCCCGACCGGCGGGCCGCGACCACGGAGGGAGGTCGCGTTGCGCATCGTCGTCCTGACGAAACCCGTTCCCGACCCGGCGTCCGGGCAGGACCGCCTGGGACCCGACGGCCGGGTCGACCGGGCGGCGGCGCCGGCCGTCATCAACGGCAACGACGAGTACGCCCTCGAGGCCGCGCTCCGGCTCGTCGAGACCCACGGCGGCGAGATCACACTCCTCGCCATGGCCCCGGCGACGGCGCCCGAGACGCTCCGGAAGGGCCTCGCCATGGGCGCCCACCGGGCGGTCCTCGTCACCGACCCCGCCCTCGGCGGGTCGGACATCCGCTCGACCGTCGCCGTCCTGGCGGCCGCCCTCGGCGGCCTCGAGTTCGACCTCGTCCTCGCCGGGATCGACACCTCGGACGGCTTCGCCGGCGTCGTCCCGGCGGGCGTCGCGACGCTCCTCGGCCTGCCGCTCCTCTCCAATGCCGCGGCGATCGAGCCCGACCCGGCCGCCGGCCGGGTTCGGGTCCGGCGGATCGTCCAAGGCGGCTTCGACGTCCTGGAGGCGCCGCTCCCGGCCCTCGTCTCCTGCACCCAGGCCCTCGGGGCGCCCCGCTACCCGTCGCTCAAGGGGATCATGGCTGCCCGGAGCAAGGAGATCGCCGTCCGCTCCCTCGCCGACCTCGGCCCCACCCGCTGGCCGGTCGGCGGCGCCGCGGCCGCCACGGCGGTCGTCGCCGTCGATCCGCCGCCGGCCCGCGGCGCGACGCGGACGGTCCGAGCACCTGCGGCCGAGGCGGCTCGCGAGATCGCCGACTTCCTCGCCGCCCGGCGGCTCCTGCCGTGAGCGGCCGGATCGTCGTCATCGGGGAGGCGGCCGACGGCCGCCCGACCCGTCTCGCGACCGAGGTGGCGACGCTCGGCCGCCGGCTCGCCGAGGCCCTCGAGCGACCTGTCGTCGGGCTCCTCGTGGGGACCGACGCGGCCGCCGCCGGCGAGGGCCTCGCCGCCTACCTCCCCGAGGTCGTGAGCGTCGAGGTCCCCGAACTCGCCGACGTCGTCCCGGCGCCCCGGGTCGCCGCCGAGACCGCCGCCTTCGTCGGCCCCGAGGACGGGCCGATCCTCGTCGGGGCGAGCCCCGACGGGCGCGACGTCGCCGGGACCCTCGCGGTCCTCCTCGAGCGGCCCGTCCTGGCCAACGCCGTCGCCCTCGAGGCTGACCCCGACGGACCGGTCGCCGTCAAGGTGATCTTCGGCGGCAAGCTCGTCGCCCGGAGCCGTTTCGTCGGGGCTCCGGGGATCGTGACGGTCCGTCCCAGCTCGGTCGATGCCGAGCCGGCGGCGTCGCCCGGGCGCGTCCTGGCCCGCGCGCCCGCCGCGACCGTCGAGGGGCCGCCGGTCCGCCGGCTCGAGCGGATCCTCGAGACGGCCGGCGAGGTCCCCCTCGAGGAGGCGCCGGTCGTCGTCGTCGGCGGCCGGGGTGTCGGCGGAGCGGAAGGCTTCGCCCTCCTCGAGGAGCTGGCCGGGCTCCTCGGCGGCACCGTCGGCGCGACGCGGGCGGCGGTCGATGCCGGCTGGATCGGCTACTCGCGCCAGATCGGCCAGACGGGGAAGGTCGTGAAGCCGCGCCTCTACCTGGGCCTCGGGGTAAGCGGGGCGATCCAGCACAAGGTCGGGATGCAGACGGCCGAGACCATCGTCGCCGTGAACCGCGACCCGGACGCGCCGCTCGCCGAGTACGCGGACCTCTACGTCGTCGGCGACCTCTTCGAGGTCGGCCGGGCCCTCGTCGCCGAGCTCCGCCGTCGGCGCACCGGCGGGGCGTAGGCCGGCCGCCGGCATGGGACGTCGGGGCGGAGCGGGACCCGCGCCGGGTGCCGGAGGGCGAGGGTAGGGCGGTGCCGCCGGGCGCACTGCCGCTCCTCCTCCCGATCGCGGCGTTCCTTGCCCTCGCCGCGGCGACGGTCGTCGTCGTCCGGCGCTTCGTCCGGGCCCTGGCCGAGACTCGGGAGGCATACCTCTTCCGGCGCCGGGTCGGCGACCTCGCCGGACGGATCGACGCCTCCCTCGCCGGGGCGATCGAGCAGGTCGACGCGGTCCGTCGTCACGAGGTGGAGGCGACGGCCATCGAGGCGACCATCGAGGCGGCCCGGGATGCGGTCCGCCGCTACGCCGCCGAGGCCGAGGCCCTGGGCGGTCCGGCGGCCGTCGCCGGCTACCGGCGGGCGATCGTCGAGGCGCTCGAACGGGCCGAGCGGGCCCTCGACTTCGTAGAGCACGGTTGCGGGATCCTCGCCGCCGGGAGTCGCGGCGGGCGGGCCCTCGAGGGCGATACCTCGATCAAGCGCGGCTATCTGAACCTCGTCCACGCCCGCGAAGCGATCGCCCGCCACGCCGCCGAGGCGACCCGCTGGCGGGCCGAGATCGAGCGTCGAGCCCCGTTCCGACCGCTCGATCGCTAGCCCTCGGGCCACGGCGGCCCGGCGGCGGGTGCTATCGTTGGCAGGCGCCCACCACGATCGACGAGACGGGAGGAATCATGCGCTGCCCCCAGTGCGAGGCCCCCGACACGCGCGTCGTCGATTCGCGGGACCTCGACGAGGCGTTCGCGATCCGGCGCCGCCGGGAGTGCCCGGCCTGCGGCTTTCGCTTCACGACGTACGAGCGCGTCGAGACCGCCCGCCTCGTCGTCGTGAAGCGGGACGGGCGGCGCGAGGAGTTCGACCGGGAGAAGCTCGTCGCCGGCCTCCGAAAGGCGCTGACCCGCCGACCCGTTCCCGACGACGCTGCCGAACGGGCCGCCGACGCCATCGAGGCGCGCCTCCGGGCCCGGGGGGCGGCGGAGGTCAGCTCGGCCGAGATCGGCGAGCTCGCCATGGCCAGGCTCCGCGAGCTCGACCACATCGCCTACATCCGGTTCGCCTCGGTCTATCAGAGCTTCGAGGACCTCGAGACGCTCAAGCGCGAGGTCGACGCCCTCTACGCCGACCGGAGCGGCGGATCGTGAGGGCCGACCGATGAGCGTCCTCGCCGACCGCGACATCCGGGCCGCCATCGAGGCCGGCCGGATCGTCATCCGGCCCTACGACCCGGCCGACCTCCAGCCCTCGTCCGTCGATCTCCACCTCGACCGCAGCTTCCGGGTCTTCCGCAACAACCGCTACCCGTACATCGACCTCCGGAACCCGCAACCGGACCTGACCGAGCTGCTCCGGATCGACGACGAGGAGCCCTTCATCCTCCATCCCGGCGAGTTCGTCCTCGGCCAGACCCTCGAGTGGGTCGAGCTCCCCGACGACCTCGTCGCCCGCCTCGAGGGTAAGAGCTCCCTCGGGCGCCTCGGCCTCCTCATCCATTCGACGGCCGGCTACGTCGATCCCGGCTGGAAGGGCAACCTGACCCTCGAGCTCTCGAACGTGGCGAACCTCCCGATCGCCCTCTACTACGGGATGAAGATCGGCCAGATCAGCTTCTTCCGGATGACCTCGCCGGTCGAACGGCCGTACGGGAGCCCGGAGCTCGGCTCGAAGTACCAAGGCCAGTCCGAGCCGACGGCCTCGGCGATCCACCGGGACTTCGAGGCCCGGCGGCGGGTCATCGAACGAGCGAGGGGCGGCCGATGACGACGACGCCGTCGGCCCTGCGCTGGCGCGCCGACCTCGGCGGCGTGCAGGTTCGTCTCCTCCAGGCGGGGCGCTTCCGGACCGATGCCGGGGCGCTCTTCGGCCCGGTCCCGCGGGTCCTCTGGGAGCCGCTCGTCAGCGACGAGCTCGACGACCTCGACCGGGTCTGGGTCGCGGCGAACTGCCTCCTCGTCGAGACGGCCGACCGGCGGATCCTCGTGGAGAGCGGCGTCGGCGAGCTGGATCCCGGGACGGCCGAGCGGATCGGGCTCCAAGGACCGGGCCTCGAGGCCGCCCTCGCCGAGCTCGGGCTCGGACCCGGCGACGTCGATCTCGTCGTCCTCAGCCACCTCCACACCGACCACGCCGGCGGGATCGCCGGCCCCGACGGGAGCCTGCGGTTCGCGTCGGCGCCGATCGTCGTCCAGGCGGCCGAGCTCGCCGTCGCCCTCCGTCGGAACGCCCGGCT
Source organism: Chloroflexota bacterium (assembly GCA_042408925.1). GTDB lineage: Bacteria > Chloroflexota > Limnocylindria > Limnocylindrales > CSP1-4 > BPIH01. The sequence continues at coordinate 29,456 of JBHOQO010000034.1, forward strand.
CGCCGCCGCCTACGACCAGCCCCGGCTCCGGGCCGTCGCCGACCGGCTCGCCGCAGCGACCGTCGACGGCGAGGCCGAGCTCGCCCCGGGGGTCTCGGTCCTCCCGACCGGCGGCCACTCCGGCGGCCACCAGGTCGTCCTCGTCCGGGGCCGCGACGCCGTCGTCTGGTTCGCCGGCGATCTGGCACCTCGCCCCTGGGCGGCGAACCCGCGCTGGATTACGACGTACGACGACTTCCCGCTGACGTCCGTGGCCCGGAAGGCCGTCCTCTTCCGCCGGGCGGCCGCCGAGGGCTGGCTCGTCGTCTGCTCGCACGAGCCCGAACACCCGGTCGGGCGGCTCGTCGCCGAAGGGGACCGCTACCGCTTCGAACCGCTCGACGCGCCCGCCGGCTGAGCACGCCCGGGGCCTCGGCGGACGAGGACGGTCGCCGGCCGGAGCCCGGCGGGTGTCAGGGGCTCGGGGACGGGGAGCCGGCCGGGGAGGCCGACGGGCCGACCGACGATGGGAGGATCTCCTCGACGAAGCGGGTCGCGCTCGCGGTGTCGACCGGCCCGTTCACGATCCGCCGGATCCGCCCGGTCGGGTCGATGAAGACCTGGGTCGGCAGGGCGAAGATCCGGTACCGCCGGAAGACGTCGCCGGCGAGGTCGGCGGCGACGACGTAGCCGAGTTCGTAGCGGCGGGCGTAGGCGCGGACGTCGTCGACGCTCGTTTCCTGGACGCTGATCCCGACGAGGACGAGGCCCCGGTCGGCGTACGCCGCGGCGACGTCGCGGAGGACCGGGGTCTCGGCCTGGCAGGGCGGGCACCAGCTCGCCCAGAAGTTGAGCCAGACGCCCCGGCCCCGGAGGTCGGCGAGGCGGACCGGTTGGCCGTCGAGGTCGAGCAGCGGCGCCGGGGCACCGTCCGGACCGGCGACCTCGAGCTCCGGCGCCAGCTCGCCGGGCGCGAGGCCCTCGACCGGCGGCCCGACGAGGTACGGGGTCGCGGCCGGATCGCGGGGCCCGCCGGGCTCGACCGTCGCGAGCGGGCGGGTCGCGACGAGGAGGACGAGGGCGCCGAGGCCGACGACGAGGGCGATGAGAACGAGCTGGCGGCCGCCGAAGGGGCCGACGGCGATCCGGCGGCGGGGCGGCGGCCCGGGGACGAAGGCGGGCGGCGTCCCGGTCGGGGGCGTCGGGGGCGTCGAGGGGCTAGACAAGGCTGAAGAAGCCGAACCAGCGCGGCAGGAGCACGAGCCAGTCGAAGATCATCGCGACCCCGATGGCGGCGACGAGGAGCCCCCCGAGGGCCGAGACGAGGCGCCCCCGTCGGACGAGCGGCCGCACGAGGGCCGGGGCCCGGTCGTAGAGGAGGCCGAGGGCCAGGAACGGGATCCCGAGGCCCAAGGAGAAGCCGACGAGGAGGAGGCCGCCGACGGCGGCGGTCGCGCTGCTCGCGGCGAGAGTGAGGATCGCTCCCAGGACGACGCCGATGCACGGCGTCCAGGCGACGGCGAAGATCGCCCCGAGGGCAAACGAGACGACGACCGCCGAGCGGGTCGCGGCGAGCCAGCGCCCAAACGCACCGACCCGGCCCTCGACCCCGCCGCCGATCGGAACGACTGCGGACCCGGTGGCGCCGGCGAGGCCGGCCTGGGCGGCGGGCTCGAGGGGTCGCCAGACCCGTTCGAGGAGCGGGAGCCGGATGACGCCGGCCAGCGAGGCGCCGAGGACGACGAGGATCGCCCCGCCAACGGTCCGGGCCGGGGCGACGTAGTCGAAGAGCGGGCCGGCGGCGAACGTCGCCGTGACCCCGAGGAAGGTGAAGACGGTCGTGAAGCCGGCGACGTACGCCGCGGCGTGCCGGAGGGCGAGCCACCGCGAGGCGCGGCCGGTCCCGGCGCCGGCGACGGCGATCGCCGTGAGCTGGCCGAGGTAGGCCGGAACGAGGGGCAGGACGCACGGGGAGAGGAAGGAGAGGACGCCGGCGGCGACGGCGATCCCGAAGGAGAGCTCGCCGCTCACCGCGCCGACTCCACGACGTCCGCCTCCGCCCCGTCGAGGATCGTCTCGAGGAAGCGCCGGATCTGGCTCGCCCGGATCGCCAGCTCCAGGCGCGCACCGGCGAGCTCGAGGACCGGGATCGTGAAGGCGTAGCGAGGTTCGAGCTCGGGATCGGCGGCGATGTCGACCTCGCGGACGTCGACGACGCGCCGACCGGCCGCCCGTCGCTCGGCGAGGAGGGCGTCGAGGATCGCGCGGGCCTCGTCGCAGAGGTGGCAACCGGCCCGCCGGTAGAGGAGGAGGTCGGTCTGGCTCATCGGCTCAGGCAGGCGATTGTACGTCCGATGCGGCGACGGTCCCCGAGGTCGCCTCGGCGACGTACCGGGCGGGGCGCGCTACGATGATTCGCCGCGCCCCCGTAGCTCAGTGGATAGAGCGAGGCCGTCCTAAGGCCTGCGTCGGGAGTTCGAATCTCTCCGGGGGCGCCAGCCGGGGCGCGCACTCGAGGTGGGGGACGGTGCCGGGTCGGCGGCCCGGGTCGGCTCACCCGGGCCACGGTCCGGGCGGGTCCGGCGGCCGGTACGGGGCGAGCCGGTCGATGTCGCCGACGAACTCCGGTCGATCCGGGTGGCCCAGGAGCTGACGGATGGCGAGGATCTCGCCGATGTGGAACCAGTAGTGGTAGGTGACCCGGAGGAGGTTCGTCCCGATCGTCCGCGTCCCGCCGGCTCCGGGGAGGGGTTCGGCCAGGGCGGCTGAGTCGAGGGCCTCGAGGTGGGGGTCGGCGGCGGCCGTGACGACCCGCCAGGCCTCGAGCATCGCGGCGAGGGAGGGCGTCGAGGGCGGTCCGCCGCTCGCGACGAGCGTCGCCAGCTCGGGACGGGGCGTCACCCCGGCGAGCCGGGTCAGCCAGTCCCGCTGCTCGTGCCAGGCGAGATGGCCGACGATCCAGCCGATCGTGTTGAGCGGCTCGAAGCGGCGGGCGCCGTCGGCCTCGGGCACTCCCGCCAGGGCCCGAAGCCATTCGGATCGCGTGAAGCGGAGCTGCTCGACGAGCGGATGGGCCACGCCGCCAGCGTACCGCAGGGCCTCCCAGCGCGGGGCGGCGGGCGCGAGTACGCTCCTGGGGTGACCGAGGAGCCGCAGCCGACCGGCCCCGAGCGGGCCGGCCTCGAGGACGACGCGCCGGCCGAGATCGTTGCCCTCGCCCGGGCCCGGGCCGACGCCCGGGCTGCCCGAGACTGGGCGCTTGCCGACGAGCTCCGGGCCCGGATCGAGGCCGCCGGCTGGGCGGTCGTCGACGACGGCCTCGCCTTCCGCCTCGCCCGGGCGCATCCGCCCACCGTCCAGATCGGCGGGCGGCGTCGGTATGGCCGGAGCGCCGACGTGCCGTCGCGCCTCGAGGACGCCCCGGTCGGGCTGGCGAGCGTCGTGCTCGTCGCGACCGAGTGGCCGGAGGACGTCCGCCGGGCGCTCGCGAGCCTGACCGAGCACGGCCCGGACGGGACCCAGCTCGTCATCGTCGCGAACGACCCGAGCCCGGAACAGGAGGCCGCCCTCGCCGTCGTGGACGCCGTCGATCCGGGGGGACCCGGCCTCGCGACCGAGGTCGTCTTCACCTCGGGTCGCCTCGGCTACGCCGCGGCCCTCAACGCCGCGATCCGCCGGGCGGCCGCGGCGGTCGTCATCATCATGGACGGCCGGGTGGAGCTCGTCGGCGACGCCGTCACCCCAACCGTGACGGCCCTCGACGATCCGACGGTCGGAGTTGCCGGAGCGTGGGGCCTCGTCTCGGCGGATCTCCGCCGCTTCGCCGAGGCCCGGGAGGGTGAAGCGACGGCGATCGACGGCGACTGGCTCGCCTTTCGGCGGAGCGACTACGTGGCGCGCGGACCCCTCGACGAGGGCTTCCGGACGCCGCCGTTCCTCGACGTCTGGTGGAGCCTCGTCCTGCGGGACGAGGGGCCGGAGCGGCCGCCGCGGCGAGCCGTTACCCTGAGCGTCCCGCTCATCCGCCACGACCGCCGGGAGCCGACGACGGAGCCGGAGGCCGAACGGGCGCGGCGCTCGAAGCGGAACCGCTACCGGGTCATCCGACGCTTTGGGCGCCGCCGCGACCTCGCCGTCCCCGCCCCTGTCCCGCCGAGCGGTGACTTGACCTTACGATCCCCCTAACGTTTTCGCGGGTGCCTCGTTATCGTGGGCGAGGCCCTGCTCCAGACATCGTTCCCCCGGCGGTGTGGTTCGGCGGGGCCTCGTTCCCTTGCCTCGGCGCCGGCCGCCATGTCCCGGCCCCGGGGACCGCCGGCCGATCCACCTATACTCGCGGCATGCGCCGCTGGGTCTGCATCGTTGCCCTCCTTGCCGGGTTCGCGGCCGGGCCCAGCCCCCGCCCCCGGGTTCGGCGTCCGCCGGTGGCGATCGAGCGGCTCCTCGACGAGGATCGAGCCGGGGGGTCGGCCGGGCCAGGCGCGCAGGACCTCCGCCGGACCGTCGCCTGGTGGCTCGTCCCCTGAGCGCCGCTCCGCGTCGTTCCTCGGACCCCGGACGCCCCGGCGCGGGTCGACGGCGCCCGTTCGGCGCCCTCGCCGCGGCGAGCCTGGCTCTCGCCCTCGGACTCGTCGCCACCGGTCCCGAGGTTCCGGCGTCCCGGGCGGCAGCTCCGGGTGAGGCGCGGATCGTCGTCGGTGCCCCGGCGACCCTCGACCCGGCGGCGGCCGGCGACGCCGCCAGCGCCGGGGTCATCGGCGCCCTCTTCGAGACCCTGACGACCTTCGACACCGACCTCGTCCTCCGCCCGGCCCTCGCCGCGACGTGGAGCGTCGAGGACGGCGGCCGACGGGTCGTCTTCGAGCTCCGCCCAAACCTCCGCTTCTCCGACGGCACGCCCCTGACGGCCGACGACGTCGTCCGGAGCTGGCGGCGGGTCATCGATCCGGCCCGGCCGTCGCCGCTCGCCTCGCTCTTCGACGACGTCGTCGGCGCGGCCGACTACCGGACCGGTCGGCTCGCCGACCCCGGAGCGGTCGGGATCCGGGCCGACGGCCCGACGCGCGTCGTCGTCGATCTCCTGCGGCCGGGAGCCGACCTCCCGGCGATCGTCGCCAGCCCGACCTTCGCGGTCGTCCCGCCGGCCGTCGGGCGCGACCCGGCGGCCCTGGCGCCGGGGGCCTTCGTGGCGAGTGGCGGGTACCGCCTGGCGGCCGCCTCCGAGACGGCGTTGAGTCTCGAGGCGAACCCGAACTACTGGGCCGGCACGCCCGCGATCGGGCGGCTCGAGCTCGTCACCGACCTGGGCGGCCGGAGCCCGGTCGCGGCCTTCGAGGCCGGCGAGGTCGACTACACGCCGATCGATTCGAGCGATGCCACGTGGATCGCCTGGGATCGTCAGCTCGGCCCGGCGCTCCGGAGCGTCCCGGCCCTCGGCCTCACGTACATCGGCTTCGACACGACCCGGCCGCCCTTCGACGATCCGCGGGTCCGCCGGGCCTTCGCCTGGGCCGTCGACTGGCGGCGCCTCGTCGAGCTCACCTCGGGCGGCTCCGAGACGCCGGCGACGAGCATGGTCCCGCCGGGGATCCCGGGCCGCCCGGAGGGGGACTTCGGGCCCCGCTATGATCCGGCGGCGGCTCGAGCCGCCCTCGCCGAGGCGGGCTACCCGGGCGGGCGCGGGTTTCCGTCGGTCGCCTTCGTCAGCGGCGGGACGGGCTGGGAAGAGGCGATCGTCGCCGAGCTCCGCGACGTCCTCGGCGTCCAGATTTCGGCCGAGGTCATGCCGTTCGACGAGTACTTCGCCCGCCTCGATGCCGACCCGCCGGCCTTCTGGGCCCTCTCCTGGATCGCCGACTACCCGGGGCCCAACGACTTCCTCGGGCTCCTGTTGGGCACGGGTCGGACGAACAACTACGGCCGCTGGAGCTCGCCCGAGTTCGACGCCGCCATCGAGTCGGCCCTGGCGAGCGCCGATCCCGAGGCGGCGCGGGCCGGCTACGAAGCCGCCGAGGCGATCGTCGCCCGCGACGTCCCGGTCGTGCCGATCGCCTACGGGGACGGCTGGGCCCTGGCCCGGTCCGGCCTCCTCGGTGCCGGGCAAAACGGCCTCGGCTCGCTCCGGTATGCCGGCCTCGCCTGGGGGGAGTGAGGCGATGGGGCGGAGTGTGCGCCGGATCCGGCGTCGGGCGGTCCTCGCCGTCCTCGGCGCCGTCGTCGCGATCCTCGTCGTCGGCGGCGGGTCGGCTGCGGCGGCCGGTCCCTCCTTCGGGACCCCGAGCGCCGAGGCGAGCTTCGGGCGAGCCGTCGAGTTCCGGCAGCCGGTCTCCGGCCTCGGCGCCGTCCGCCGGACCGAGGTCCTCCTCTGGGTCGCCGACGACCCGATCCCGACGGTCCGGACGGTCCCGACGCCGGCGGCCGGGTCGACGACGCTCCGGTTCGTGCTCGACCCCGAGCAGCCCCACCTCCTCCCGAACACGCCGCTCACCGCCCGCTGGCGGGTGACCGACACCGACGGGCAGGTCTGGCTCGGGCCGCCGGTCCGGGTTGTCTACGCCGACGACCGCTTCGCCTGGCAGACCCGGGCCGGCGATCTCGTCCGCGTCCACTGGGTCGAGGGCACCGCGGCGTTCGGGGCCCGGGCGCTCCGGATCGCCGAGGATGCGGTCACGGCCGCCCAGACGCTCCTCGGCGTCCGCGAGGACCGCCCGATCGACTTCTTCGTCTACCCGGACCAGGCCTCCTTCTACGACGCCCTGGGGCCCGGAACGCGGGAGAACGTCGGCGGCCAGGCGAACGCCGAGATCCGGACGCTCTTCGCCCAGATCGGGCCGGACCTCTTGGGCAGCCCGTGGGTCGGGATCGTCATTCCCCACGAGCTGACCCACCTCGTCTTCGACACCGCGGTCCACAACCCGTACCACTTCCCGCCGCGCTGGCTCAACGAGGGGCTCGCCGTCTACCTCTCCGAGGGCTACGGCCCGAGCGACCGGTCGGCGGTCGCGGCGGCCGTCCGCGACGGGACGCTCATGCCGCTCTCGGGTCTGACCGCCCAGTTCCCGACCCGTCAGGAGGCCTTCTTCCTCGCCTACAGCGAGAGCGTCTCGGCCATCGACTACCTCGTCCGCCGCTTCGGCCGCGACGCCCTCGTCGAACACGTCCGGTCGTACGCCGCCGGCGTCACCGACGACGAGGCGTTTCGGCGGGCTCTCGGCGTCGACGTCGCCGGGTTCGAGGCGGGCTGGCTCGCCGATCTCGGGGCCCCGGCGCCGACCCGCTACGGCCCCCAGCCGGCGCCGCCGGGCCCGGTCCCCGGGGCGTGGCAGACCGCCCCGGGCGGCAGCCAGGGGCCGGGATCGAGCGGCGGCCCGGTGAGCCCGGAGGCGAGCCCCGCCGGCCCGGGAGCTCCGCCCGGCGGCGATGGCGCCGATCGGGGGGCGGCACTCATCGCGCTTCTCGGGATCGGGGCCGGGGCGGTCGTCCTCGGCCTGGCCCTTCGGCGCCGACGACGGGTCGGCGAGTCCGGGGGGCCGGCCGGCGGCGGAGGCGCCGGGTGAGCGGTCTCGTCGCCCGGGTCCGTCGAGCGCCCTCCTGGCAGGTCACGCTCGGGGCGGCGTTCCTCGTCCTCGGCTTCCTCGTCGCCGCCCAGCTGCGGTCGGAGGGTCCCCGGGTCCAGTACACGTCGCAAGAGCGGGCACCGCTCATCGAGACGGTCCTCTCGCTCCAGCGGCAGCAGGACGCACTCAAGGCCCGGATCCTCGAGCTCAACGAGCAGATCCGCGAGCTCCAGCGGCGGGGCGAGGGGAGCGCCGCCCTCGTTGCCGAGCTGAACCGGGAGATCGAGGATGCCCGGATCGCCGCCGGCCTCGTCGCCGTCGAGGGACCGGGCCTCGTTCTCCAGCTCACCGACGCGAGCGGACCCCTCCCGCCGGGCGCGAACCCGGCCGACGCCCTCGTCCGGAGCGACGACATCCGGACCCTCGTCGAGGAGCTCTGGCTCGCCGGCGCCGAGGCGATCGCCGTGAACGGCGAGCGGGTGACGGTCTCGACGGCGATCCTCGACATCGGCGGCTCGGTCCTCGTCAACTCCGCCTACCTGGCGCCGCCGTACCAGATCGCCGCCATCGGACCGCCGGGCCTCTACGACCGCCTGTCCGGCTCGGCCGGCTTCGTCGACTTCGTCGTCAACCGCGTCAATGCCTTCGGGCTCGGACTTTCGTTCGCCGAACCGGACCGGGTCGTCGTTCCGGCCTACGCCGGCACCGTGACCCTCCGCTACGCACGCCCCGAGCCCTCGCCCTCGCCGGGAGGGCCGTAGCGGTGCGGAGCCGTCGGGCGCAGCTGAGCGTCTCGGTCGTCGCCTTCGTTCTCGGCCTCCTCGTTGTCGCCCAGCTGCGGACGCAGGCCGGGGCGGCGGGCCTCCAGGCGCGCTCGGCGCAGGAGTTGACGGTCCTCGTCGCGAACCTCACGACCCGGAACGACCAGCTCCGTCGGGAGGTCGCCTCCCTCGAGCGGGAGGTCAGCGATCTCAGCCAGGCAGCCGACCGGGGCGAGTCCTCGGTCGATCGGCTGCGGGCCGACCTCGCTCGGCTCCGCCTCTGGGCCGGCCTCGATCCGGTCGTCGGCCCCGGGGTCCGGATCACCGTCGCCGGGCCGATCCCGGGATCGGCGGTCGAGGATCTCCTCAACGAGCTCCGGAACTCCGGCGCCGAGGCGATCGCCGTCGGGGGGGTGCGGATCGTGCCGGGCTCGGTCGTCGCCGGGCCACCCGGAGGGCTCTCGGTCGAGAACACCGCGCTGCCCGACCCCTTCGAGATCGAGGCGATCGGCTCGCCCGAGACCCTGACCGGTTCGCTGACCCGGATGGGCGGCATCGTCGCCCAGCTCTCCGCCCGCTTCCCGGAAGCAACGGTGACGGTCACCCCGATCGAACGGCTCCGGCTGCCGGCGACGGATCGGGACCTTCGGCCGAGTCACGGAACGCCGACCCTCTGATAGGCTGGCCGGCCGATGGCTGGTCCAGCTCCGATCGAATTCTGGCTCGGCGACGTCCTTCGGCTCCGGCGTCCGCATCCCTGCGGCGGGACCGATTGGCTCGTCGACCGACTCGGTGCCGACCTCGGGCTCCGCTGCCTGCGCTGCGGGCGGCACGTCCTCGTCGAGCGGCGGCGGGTCGAGCGCCGCCTCGTCGCCTTCGTCACGCGGGGCGACCCCGAGCGCTCGCGGGCGGTCGCGCCGGGCGGCCGGTGAGCCGCGGAATCCCGCCGCCCGACGACCTCGGCGGCGGCATCGGCGCCGTCCTGCGGGTCCGACCGTTCCTCCTCCTCTGGCTCGCCCAGGCGGCGACCCAGATCGGGGGAAACATGGTCATCTACGGGCTCACCGTCGTCGTCTTCTCGACGACCCGATCGAACGCGGCGGTCAGCCTCCTCCTCCTCACCTTCCTCGTTCCGGCCGTGCTTTTCTCGGCCGTCGCCGGCGTCTACGTCGACCGCTTCGACCGGCGGTCGATCCTCGTCGCCACGAACCTCCTGCGAGGGATCGCCTTCGTCGTGATGTGGGCGGTCGGCCCGCAACTCCTCGCCATCTACCTCCTCAACGCCTTCGTCTCCCTCGTCACGGTCTTCTTCGCTCCGGCCGAGGCGTCGATGATCCCCCAGCTCGTGCCGCGCCGCCTCCTCCTGGCCGCGAACGGCCTCTTTACGTTCACCCTGAACGCCGCCTTCGCCCTCGGCTTTGCCCTCCTCGGGCCCCTCGTCGTCACCCTCGCCGGGACCGACGCCCTCCTCCTCGTCATCGCCGCCCTCTACCTCGTCGCAGCCGGCTTCTGCACGACGCTCCCGGCGGCGCCGCCGAGCGACGGCGGGATCCGCCCCCACGAGGTCGTCCTCGACGCGGAGCGGGCGATGGAGTCGACGCTCGGGCAGTTCCGCGAGGGGATCGCCTTCATCGCCGCCCACCGCTCGATCAGCTGGTCGCTCGGGTATCTGGCGATCACCGCCTCGCTCATCGGCGTCCTCGGCGTCCTCGGTCCCGACTTCGCGACCCGGGCCCTCGGCCTGGCCCCGAAGGACTTCGTCGTCGTCGTCCTGCCCTTGGGCTTCGGCCTCGTCCTCGGCATCCTCCTCCTCAACACGTACGGCCGCTACCTGCCGCGGCGGCGGGTCATCGAGGGCGGCCTCGTCGCCCTCGGCATCCTCCTCGCGCTCCTCTCGGTCGCCGGGCCGCTGACCCGGGCCCTCCAGGCGGCGACCCCGAACGGACCGATCGCCGACCTCTCGGGGCTCCTGTCCCTCCTCGCCGTCGTCGTCGCCATCGCCTTCCTCGCCGGGATCGCCTATGCCGTCGTCGCGATCCCCTCGCAGACGCAGCTCCACGAGGACCTGCCGCCCGACGTCCGGGGCCGGGTCTTTGGCGTCCTCAACATGCTCGTCTCGATCGCCAGCTTCGTCCCGATCATCGTCGTCGGGCCGATCTCCGACCTCGTCGGGACCCCGGTCGTCATCTTCGCGATCGCCGTCCTCGTCCTCGCCGCCGGGGCCGGCTCGATCGTCCTCCGGGGACCGCTCCGGCCGGCGGAGGCGATCCGCCGGGCCGACCAGCCGGCCCCGGGCCCGGTCGATCCGCTGACCGTCGCCCTCGGCGTCGAAGAGCACGTCGAGGAGGCGATGAGCGGTCGCAGCGGCACGGACGGAGCCGACGGGCGGGGCTCGGGCGGTCCAGGCGCGGTGCCCGAACCGGGCCGTCGGCGCACGGCCGGCAGCCCCGGCCCGAGCGACCGGCCGCGCTAGCGGGCCCGGCTCCCTTCGCCGTGGACCGCCGACCCTCCCCGGGCGGGGCGGACCTCGTCGTCCGGGGTCGGATCGCCACGCTCGCCGGGTCCGGCTGGGGGTGGGTCGAGGCGATCGCCGTCCGCGGCGGCCGGGTCGTCGCCGGGGGAGCCGGCTCGGAGATCGAGGCGCTCGTCGGGCGACGGACCCGGCGCCTCGACCTCGCTCCGGACGAGGTCCTCATCCCGGCCCTGACCGACGCCCACCTCCACCTCGTCGACGCCGCCCGGGCCGCCGCCGAGCTCGACCTCGATCAAGAAGCGACCCTCACCGCCGGTCTGGCCGCGGTCGCCGAGGAACACCGGCGCCTCGCTCCGGGTCGCTGGCTCCTGGGGCGCGGCTGGTCGGTCCACCGCTGGGGCGGCTGGCCGTCGGCCGCGGATCTGGACGGCGCGGCCCCCGGTCGGCCGGTCGCCCTCTGGTCGCACGACCACCACGCCGTCTGGGCGAGCTCCGTCGCCCTCGCCGCCGCCGGGATCGGTCCGGGGACGCCGGACCCGGAGGGCGGTCGGATCGTCCGCGACCCCGAGGGGCGACCGACGGGGATCCTCCTCGAACGGGCGGCCGGCCTCGTCTTCGCCGCGGTCCCCGAGCCGCCGGGGGAGGAGATCGCCGAGGCGGTGGCGGCCTTCGTGCCGACGGTCCTCGGCTTCGGGATCGTCGGGGTCCAGGATCCGGGCGGCGTCCGGCCGGAGCTCGACCTGCGTCGCCTCGACGCGTACCGCCGACTGGACGAAGCCGGACGGCTCGGGTGCCGGGTCGAGGCGTCGGTTCGGCGCGAGCGTCTCGACGCCGCCCTCGCCCGCGGACTCCGGACCGGCGAACCGCTCGGGGCCGGCGATCGGGCCCGGGTCGGCTGGCTGAAGTGCTTCGCCGACGGCGCCCTCGGCTCGCGGACGGCGGCCCTCTTCGAGCCGTACGAGGTGCCGGTCGCCGGACCGCCGAGGGGGATCTGGCAGACCGAGCCGGCCGAGCTCGCCGCCCTCGCCGAGCGGGCGAGCCGGGCCGGCCTCGCGGTCCAGGTCCACGCCATCGGCGATGCGGCCGTCCGGGCTGCCCTCGACGCCCTCGCTCCGACGGTCGGGCGGACCGGCGGGGCGCCGCGGGGCGAGCACGTCCAGCTCGCCGTCGCGGACGACGTCGCGCGGTTCGGTCGCCTCGGCATCGTCGCCTCGATCCAGCCGGCGCACCTGCGGACCGACGCCGAGCCGGCCCTCGTCGCCTGGGGCGAGCGGGCCCGACGGGCCGGCTACCCGTGGCGCTCGCTCGCCGCCGGCGGGGCCCTCCTCGCCTTCGGCTCCGACGCCCCCGTCGAGCCCCTCGATCCGTGGCCGGGGATCGAGGTGGCCGTGACGCGGCGGGACCCGGAGCGGCCGGGCGAGCTCCTCCTCGGCGAGGCCGAGGCGCTCACCCTCGAGGCGGCGCTCCGGGCGGCGACGGCCGGCGGTCCCCGTTCGGCAGGGGCGACCGACCGGGGGCACCTCGGCCCCGGGGCCCGGGCGGACGCCATCGTCGTCCCGGCCGTCGCCCTCGCCGAGCCGGTCGAGCCCGGCGGGCCGCTCGGGCGGGTCCGGCCGCGGCTCGTCCTCGTCGACGGGGCGATCGCCGTCGAGCGCTAGCGGGCGACGAGCAGGGGATCAGCGCCGACCCTCGCCCGGGCGGCGGGCCGACGGCGGGACCGGTCCCCGCTGACGCCGGGCTTCGAAGAAGAGGACGGCCGCGGCCGCCGCGACGTTCAGGGAGTCGCCGAGGCCGGCCATCGGGATCCGGACGGCCGTGACGTCGGGCCCGCGCCAGGTCGGACCGAGGCCGGCCGCCTCGCTCCCGAGGACGATCGCCAGGGGCCCGCGGAGGTCGACGTCGGTGTAGGGGACCCCGGCCTCGGCCGCGGCGGCGACGATCCGGATCTCGCGCTCCTTGAGCCAGACGCGGACGGCGTCACTCGGGGCGACGGCGATGGAGACGGCGAAGACGGCCGCGACGCTCGCCCGGATCGCGTTCGGATGGAAGGGATCGGCGCCGTCGGCGACGATGACGCCGTCGAGGCCGGCGGCGTCGGCGGAGCGGACGATGGCGCCGAGGTTGCCGGGCTTCTCGACCCCCTCGACGACGGCGAGGAGCGGCGCCTCGGGGACCCATAGGTCGGCGAGCGTCGTCGACGGCGTGGCGACGACGGCGAGGATCCCGTCGGGTCGATCGCCGTAGGCGATCCGCCGGAAGGCCCGGGGCCCGCAGTGGACGACGGGGACACCGAGCGCCTCGACGGCGTCGAGGGTGGCCCGCCCCTCGGCGTCGGTCCGGTGCTCGGTCGACAGATAGACCTCGACCAGGGTCGCCCCGGCCTCGATGGCCCGGCGGACCTCCCGGGCGCCGTCGACGAGGGCCAGGCGGCGGGCCGTCCGCTCGCGGCGGTCGCGGAGGGCGGCGACGGCCCGGAGGCGGGGGTTCGCGGGGCTCGTGATGAGGGGCGGCCCGGGAGATGGTGGGGACCCGGCGGTGCCCGGGGCCCGGGGCTGGGTGGGGTCATCGCGCATGCGACGATGATCGCGCCTCCGGGCTCGGTGCGTCCCGCCGGAGGGCCGGAGAACCGATCTCGGCGGGGCGACGTACGAATGGACGTGAAGGTCCGACGCCCGCGCCGCCTCCTCGTCATCCTCGCCCTTGTCCTCGCCGCCGGCGCCTGCACCCAGCCGGGCGGACCCGGTGCCTCGGCACCGGCCGGGTCGCCGCCGGCGCCCGACGCGTCGTCCGCCCCGAGCCCGGCCGCCTCGTACGACTACGGCTACTGATTGGCCTCGTCGCCGGGCGAACGGCCCAGCTGCTGGGTTCCTGGCCCTAGCAGGCAGTCGACCAGGTGATCGAGAAGGTGGGGCTGTAATCGGGGTCGAGGCCGGTCTCACCCTTGTAGTGGCCGCGGAACTCGTAGGTCGTCGCGCTCCCAGAGCTGAACGTCTTCGACCAGTTGTTCCCGCTCGCGTTCGTCGCCGTCGTCGAGGTCACGTCGGTCGTCCACGATCCCCCGACCGGTCGGCGGTCGAACCACAGGGTCCGGCTCGTCAGCGGGTTGTTCGAGAGGGCCTGGTAGGCGCTGTCCGTGGCGACGGCCAGCCTCCCGGTGACCGTCACCCCGCTGTTCACGCATGCCCATTAACTGCTCGCCGCCACGGTCGCCGCCGACACGAGCCCGCTCGTCCCGTGGTGGAGGATGTGATCGAAGCAGCCTGCGTAGACCCCGGCAGAGCTCGCCACGTCATACAGGAGCTGGGCCGCAGCTTCGTCGCAGCGCTGGATCTGGTGGGTGTTCCAGCCTTGGCTGGGCCTCGAGGGCGTGGCTGATCCCATGATGGTGTACAGCTCTCCCTGGCCGTCGTGGTTGGCGACACCCAGCGTGACGTGCTCGATCTCGTGAAGCGCCACCCGCCGCGCGTCGAAGCAGGTCCCGCAGGAGCCGGAGTCGATCCAGCCCGAATCGCCGAGGCCGCTCTGTGAGAAGTCGCGAAGCCAGATCTGCCACGTCGCGGTACTCCAGCCCGCCGAGCACCCGATCCACGGGTCCCCCCCGCTGGCAGTGAGATATGTTCGTAGGCTGCCCATACAACACCCTGCCTGATCCTGAGCTGCTATAGGCGAAGGTCGGCGTCGCGCTGTTGTTGGACGTCCGGGCGGGCCAGTCGGACTCCAGGGCCGTCGTCAACGATGGTCGGAACCAGTTCGGATACGTCGATGCCCCCCACCTGTAGCTGAGGCTGGTCGAGCTGGCGGATTCCTTGACCGCTCCGGCCACGGGTGTATGGGCGAGCGCCAGCTGGCCACAGACAACATTGGTGACGAGGCCCACGGCGAGGGCGCGCAGGAACCGGCGGCGGAGGGAACGTTGCAGAGGTGCCATGTTCGACCTACCGTGCGCTAGCGGGTGCTGACGAGGACGGCCCCCGGAGTCAGGGCCCCCGTCCGCAGGTCGAGGAGATCGACCTGAAAGCTGCCCTGCTCGACCAGCTCGACAGGGTCGGCCACGCCTGACGGTAGAACGACCGCGACGTCGTCGGTAGAGACGTGGGCCCACAGCCAGCCATGGGAGGGACCCCACGATTGGAGAACGCGCTCGGCCCCCGATGCCAGGTCCGTGGAGCTGATCCAGATCCCCGGTTGCCGGTCCTCCTCATACTGGACGATGAGCCGTCCACCATCGGAGGTGGGATACCCGGTGTCGGCGCGCCGGTCGGTGTGCGCCCAGCGCAGCCGCCCCGACAAGTCGTAGGCGTAATACCTGCCGCCGTCATCGCCCACGATGACCGTGGTCTCGGTAACCCACCATGGCCACGCGGAGTTCGTCGACAGCTCCCGAACTCGTCCGGTGCCCAGGTCCAGGACCTGGGTCGTGCAGCCGCCGGACCGGCAGACCGCCTGGGCTACCGTTCGTCCGCTCGGGCTGACGGCAAAGCCGGTCGCGGCCGACCCTCCCGGGACCCCCGCGTCCGGCGCGGCGGAGGGCGGGATGAGCACCCGAACCGCGCCGTCGGCGAGGGACGCCTCGTAGAGGCCTCCGATCATGCCTGGGCTCGCGATGTTCCCGGCCAGGTAGACGTGGTCGTTTCGGATCGTGGCGTCGACGATCGCGTCGGAAACGACGAACCGAGCGATCTCGGCTCCGGCCTGGCGGAGGTCCCGGACGACGAGGGTCGACTGGGAGACCCAGCCGTCGGCGCCTCTGGTCCAGATCACCGAGACGACCCGGAAGTCAGCGGCGGTGAGACCGACCTCATCGGGCGGGAGGGCCAGGTGGAAGCGGCCGTCGAGGGTTCCGGCCACGGCACCGCCAAGGGGCCCGACGGGGCCGCTGATGACCCACGTCTTGGCGGCCAGCGTCTCCGGCAGGGCGGAGGGCGACGGGCTCGGGTTCGGGGACGGCGACTCGGCCGTCGACGGCGGTGGGGAGGCCCCCGGCGAGCCGGCCCCCAGGGAGCCGGCCCCCGGGGAGCCGGCCGGGCTCGTTCCGAGTTCGCCGGCACCAACGCACCCCGCCGCGAGTAGTGTCAGGCTGCACAGGATCGCTCCGAGCCTGCTCGCAGGTCGGATCGCCACGGTATTCATCGACTCCACCCCACCGTTTCCCACGCGACGGCGTCCGATAAGGTGCACTCGGACGGACGGTCCGGTGCAGCGATAGTCTCTCTCTCTCTCTCTTGTCAAGTGTGATCCATACGACCGCACGGACGCCGAGGCCCGTGCCCCGAACAGCCGACCCCCGGCATCGACGCGGCGCAGCACGGCAGTCCACGGCTCCATGCGGGACCGGGCCGTCCCGGCTGGTTGTGCTGATCGACGGCGAAGCCCGGACTGCGGTGGGGGAGGGCCGTCCCGTTCGGCCGGTTCAGCGAGCAACGACGCCCGGACGCGGGGAGCGGTGGCCGCGGGCGCCGGTCCCGGAGACCCGCGGTCGACGGCGCCCTCGACCGCTCTTCGGTATCATGACCGACGCCACGGGCGGTTAGCTCAGTTGGTTAGAGCGCATGCTTGACATGACCCCGGACGCATGCGACGCACCGCCCGCTCGATCTCGCACGCTCCGCCGTTCGTAGCAGGCCGGTTTATCGGCTCGTCCTTATCGGCTCCATTGAGCGTGGGGCCACTCCGGCGCCGGCGGACGATTCAGCCGGATACGCGGCCAGGGCAGACTGTCAGGTGTCCACCGATGGACACCTGCCGGCGAGGCCGCCGACCGCCGGCACCTGACCGTCGAGCAGCGGCGGGAAATCGTGGCGTACCTGCGGGCGCAGGGCCACTCGCTCCGGGCGATTGCCGGGGTGGTGGGGGTGAGTCAGGTGCAGGTGCGCAAGGACCTAGGGGTCCAGCCGGACTCAGGTGTTAACCGGTTAACACCTGACCCCTCCGACCCCGCAGGTGCGTGCTGGTACGCACCTGACCCCCACGACCCCCAAGGCCCCCGAGCAATGCATCCGATGACGGTGAGGAAGGCCCTCCTCGCAGGTGAGCACCGGTGCTCACCTGACGGTGAAACACCCGACTCCGACACCCCGCCGCTGCCCGACCGCATCGTCGGCGTTCTCTTCGTGCACATCTGCACCAAGAGACGCCTGCTTCTCGCCCCTCGGCCGTCCCGGCGCCTGCGCCCGCCGCCGCGCCGCCTCCTCGGCACGCTACTCGGCGGCAGCCGCTGCTACAGCGCCGCCGACTCCGCTGCCGACTACGCCCGCCACCTCGCCCGCACCGCCGCCAGGGCCGCCCTCGCCTCCTCTCCCTCGACCCGCTCGCCGGCTGCGAGCCTCGCCAGGACCGCGAGGTGCCGCCGGCCCCGCTCACTCCGTTTTCGAGGGCGGTGGTGTGA
>JBHOQO010000035.1:0-26374 GCA_042408925.1 Chloroflexota bacterium
TCACACCACCGCCCTCGAAAACGGAGTGAGCGGGGCCGGCGGCACCTCGCGGTCCTGGCGAGGCTCGCAGCCGGCGAGCGGGTCGAGGGAGAGGAGGCGAGGGCGGCCCTGGCGGCGGTGCGGGCGAGGTGGCGGGCGTAGGGAGCCCCTCTTCGCAGCCCCTGGCGGACGAGGGTGGCGAGGGCGCGGAACTCCGAGCGGCGCTCCCGATGCAAAACCTCCGCATGCGGACGTTTTTTGCCTCGTCCACGCTCGTCAGGTCCCGGCCCGAGTAGCTCCCCGATCCGGGCCTCCGTCCGGCGGGCGATGCCCTGGACGACCTGCAACCGAGCAGCTAACAGTACGGCATACCGTGCCGGCGGCCACGCTGCCAGCACGTCGCACCGGCCGGCGCAGTTAGAAGGCGGCTGCTCTGTCCTCTGAGCTACGGGGACGCCGACGGCCGAAGTGTACGGCGGGGGCACCGAAACGAGCAGCCGGCGGTGCCCGTCGGCCGGAGCCCAATGTCCCGGCCAGGGGTTCTGTCCCTTCGGGCCGAGCGGCCCTTCGGTGCCGGAAGGGGAGCCGGTACCCTCGGGGCCATGAGCCTGACCAATTTTCGCGACGTCGGCGGCCACCCGACGCGCTCCGGCGGCCGCGTCCGAAGCGGCCTCGTCTTCCGCTCGACCGAGCTCAGTCGGATCGACGAGACCGATCGGGCACACCTGGCCTCCCTCGGGATCCGGACCGTCGTCGATCTGCGAACCGACGCCGAGCGAACCCGCTGGCCTGAGGAGGCGAACCTCCCGGGTGGAGCCGCCTACGTCGTCGCCGACGTCCTCGCCGACGCACCCGACGGGACACCGGCCCAGTTCATGCCGCTCATGAACGACCCGCAGGCCCTCCGCGAGCTCCTCGGCGGCGGCAAGGGGGTCGCCCTCTTCGAGCGGCATTACCGCGACTTCGTCCGCCTCCCGAGCGCCCGGGCGGCGTACCGGCGGCTCTTCGAGACGCTCCTCGACCCGGCCCGGCGCCCGCTCGTCTTCCACTGCACGACCGGCAAGGACCGCACCGGCTGGGCGGCGGCCGCCCTCCAGCTCCTCCTCGGCGTCCCGGAAGAGGCCGTCGTCGCCGACTACGTCCGGAGCAACGGCGAGCTCGGCCCGCTCATCGAGCCGCTCCTCGCCGAGTTTCGGGCCCGGGGCGGCGACCCGGAGCTCCTCGCTCCGATGGCCGGCGTCCGCGGCTCGTATCTCGAGGCCGCCCTCGACGAGGTGGCTCGCCGCTACGGCACGATCGAGGGCTACTTCCGGGCCGGCCTCGGCTTCGACGACGCCGCCCTCGAGGAGCTCGTCGATTCCCTCGTCGAGACCCCGTAGCCCTCCGCGTTCGACTCCCTTCGTCGAGGGCCCGAAGCCGACCAAACGGTCGATCCCGTGCCGCCGGATCCCGGAGCGTCCCGGGAGCGTATCGGGCGCGCCACGCTAGCTGACACAGGCGACCGGCACGATCGCTCCGGCAATCGCTCCAGGAACCACAACGGAGGAACCATGAGGAACCGAACCACCCTGCTCGCTACCCTGTTCGTCGCGGCGGCGGTGGGAGCAGGTGCCTGCGCCGGAAGCGGGGTCCGACCCGGCGACACGCCCGGAAGCACGGCTGCGGCGACACCGACGGCAACCTCGACCGCCGATACGGACGTCACCCCGGAGCCGACACCGACGCCGGAGCCGTCGCCGAGCGCCCCGCCCCTCTTCAAGCCCGGTCAGCCGGCCGTCGTCACCCAGGGCGGCGAGGACTACCTCGAAATCACCGTCTCGAAGGTCGCCGAGAAAAAGCGGTACGGGTCGGGCTACAGCGTCGACACGCCGGCCAAGGGCAACGTCTACATCGAGGCGTACGTCACCTATGTCGCCCTCGCCGACGGCGCCACCTACAACCCCTTCGACTGGCAGGTCTTCTGCAACGAGACCGCCGTGGACTCGTTCGCGTTCGTCCTCTCGGGCCCCGAGCCGGAGCTCGGCTCTGGCACGCTCCCCAAGGGCCGCAAGGCCGCCGGGTGGCTCGTCTATGAGGTTCCGGCGAAGGGTCGCTGCGTCCTCAGCTACGGGGCGAACCCCATCCTCGGCGAGGGTGCCGTCTTCGAGGTGCTCCTGCGGGACTCCTGAGGCGCCCCGCCCGGGGACCGACCATTGCAGCCCCTCGGGCGCCGCGGTCTCCCGGTACTGACGGCCTGGAGCTGGCGGAGAGGGCGCCCGCATCCATCGGGTCCGAGCGGGCCTAACGTGCGGACCCGCCGCTGCAATCGCTCGCTGCGCGGCGGGTCGTCGCACGAGCCGCGGGAGCCTCTTCGCCGGAACGAGGCCGGACGGAGGGGACGGGCCCGCGGCGCCTCGGAGGACGCCGCCGGTTCCGCTCGCTACCGCGGCTCCACGATGACGATACTCCGGTCTCGGTGCCGGGACCAGACCCAATCGGCCCGCTCGGTGGAGCGACCGCTCGTCCGCAGGCAGGGACCCGATCGGCCCATGGCGCCGGCCGGTGGCGCTGCTAGACTGCCCGGTTGGGCGCCGGCTCGGGAGGCCGGGCCCGACGGAGGGAGGCCAACGTCCCCGGGATGTCGCGCGCCACGTCGACTGCCGCTCCATCTGCCGCCGCCGCGTCCATCGCGACCCGTCGCCCCCGGCCGCCGATCCGCGAGGACCGGCGACGCCCGGACGCGAGCGGGGGCGGCGCCCTCGGACGCCAACTCGAGCTGGGGCTCCCGCTGGGACTCCCGACGCTCCCGATCGAGCCCGATTGGCAGGCCCAGCCGCGCCTCTGGGGCCACAGCTTCCACCCGATGGCGAGCTACCTCGCCAGCTTCCCGGCCGCTCTCGCCCACGCCTTCGTCGCCCGCTACAGCCGGCGGGGCGACGTCATCCTCGATCCCTTCAGCGGGCGGGGCACCGTGCCGCTGGAAGCCTGCGTCGAGGGCCGGGTCGGCGTCGGCAACGATCTCAATCCCCTCGCCCATCTCTTGACGGCGGCGAAGGTGGAGCCGGCCACCCCGGCCGAAGCGACGACACGGCTCCTCGCCCTCCGAGTCGCCTGGTCGACCCGAGGCGAGCCGTTCCTGCGGATCGCTGCCGAGGCGGCCGCCAGGCCCGGCGACCCGACGGTCCGGGTCCCGGCCGCCGGATCCCTCGTCGACCCCGCCCGGTCCGGCGCCGACGAGCCGCTCCCCGAAGAGGTCGTTCTCGCCTTTCACCCGCGGACCCTCGGCCAGCTCCTCTTCGTTCGCGCCGCGCTCGCTCCAACCGAGCGGGTCGATCGCTTCCTCCTTGCCGCCCTCACCGGGATCCTCCACGGCAAGCGCCGGAGCTACCTCTCCGAGGTCATGCCGAACACCTTCAGCATGGCTCGCCGCTACGTCCGGACGTACGTCCGGGCGACCGGCCACCGGCCGCCCGAGCGCGACGTCTTCGAGCTCCTCGAGGCGAAACTCGGGCGCCTCTATCGGGACCCCCTCCCGACGACCCGCGGGATCGCCCTCCTCGGCGACGCCCGGGATGTCGGCCGGCGCCTCTCGGCCGAGCTGCGCCGTCGGGCGCTCCCCGACCGCGTCCGGCTCGTCGTCGGCTCGCCGCCGTACCTGCGGGTCGTGAAGTACGGCTACTACAACTGGCTCCGGGCCTGGTTGCTGGGGCTCGAGGCGGCGGCCATCGACGCCGTCCTCGACGACGCCCACCGGCGGGGGCCGTACCTCGCCTTCCTCCGCGACGTCCTCGCCGACCTGCAGCCGATCCTCACCGACGACGCCGTCGTCGTCCTCGTCGTTGGCGACGTCGAGCGCGATCGAGGACGGCCCCACCCCGACGGCCACGCCCTCGCCGAGCAGGTCTGGCACGAGGCCGCCGCGCCCCTCGGCTATGAGCTGGCCGGCGTCGTCGTCGACCGGATCGTCGCCGGCCGGAAGATGACGAAGGTTTGGGGGGCCGAGGCCGGACGAGCCACGAAGGTCGACCGGATCCTCGTCCTCGGCGCAACCCGGCGCGGGTCTCGCCGGGCCCTCGACGCGGCGACGATCCCGGTCGACTGGCGACGGGAGCGGCTCCGCGTCGTCTGAACGGGCGGACACCGTGGGACCGCGCCCCGCGGCCGGGCCGACGGCCGGGGCCGTAGAATGGCGCCATGCAGCAGATGTACGACCCGGCGGATCTCGCGGCGATGGATCCCCTCGTCCTCATGAAGAACCTCGATCACGTTCGGATGACGAGCCGCCGGCTCAGCTACATCCTCCAGCAGCAGGTCCATCTCTACACCCCCGAGGCGAACGCGCTCCGCGAGCAGATCGACCGCTACGTCGAGGCGGAGCGCCAGATCGAAGCGGAGATGGCACGCCGCAAGATCCGGGCCTAAAGCACCCGGATCGGACGGTCGCCGCTCGACGACCGCCGGTCGAACGGGGTGCAGATGCGGAGGTCGGCGGGAGACCACCGATGGACGTCGGATACCAGCCAGACGACCGGGACCCCGCCCAGCTCGTCGCCGAGCCGGTCGTCCTCGCCCTCCACCGGATCGTTGTGCAGGCGCTGCTCGGCCTGCTCATCGTCGCCGCGGCGGCGCTCCTGCCGCTCGGCCTCCGAGCCGAACCGGCCGTCCATGAGACGCTCCACTTCCTGATCCCGGCTGGCTGGGTCGGCTACGCGGCGCTGGCCGGCCTCCGCCTGGCACTCCGTCGGCCGCCCGACGGGACGGACGTTTGGGAACGCGCGGCGCGGATCGACCCGGGCCTCTGGCGCCTCGCCAGGCTCGCCTCGAACCTCATGCTCGCCGGTTGGCTTGGGGTCATGGCGACGGTTCTCGTCCACCACCACCTGAGCTCACCGCGCGACGTCGTCGTCGGGGTCGGAATCATCACTCCACTCACGCTCGCGGCCTGGATCCTCGCCGCCGTCGCCTGGAGCGCCTCGTGTCGTGCGGACCTGGCCCGAGCGGAGCAGGATGCGGCCCTGCGCCTCCGCCGGTACTGGCACGGGGTGAGCTCGAGCGCCCGGCACCCCTGAACGCCCGAGGCGCAGCGGCCCGAGGAACGCTAGGGCGGCCCGGCTCCGACGAGCCGGGCCGCCTTCAACCTTGGTCGGGTCAGGCGCCGACCTTCACCTCGACGGGGCGCGTTTCCGCGGCCGGAACCTCGCGCGCGCGGGCTGCCCAGACGAGGCCGGCCCCCGCGAGGACGAAGGCGAGGCCGACGCCCGCGAAGAGGGCAGCCAGGGCGAGCCCGAGCTGGAGCGCCGTCGCCGTCACCGTGCCGACGCCGAGCTCGGCGATGAGGGCGTGGGCGGTCGGGGTCCAGATCTGGGCTCGAGCCGGGCCTTCGATGGGGTGTTGGCGATCGAAGCCGGTCCAGTACCGCCCGTCGTTCTGGAATTCATACGTCCCGGCGGCGAAGGTCTGGCCGTTGTACTCGACCGGCTTGTCGAGGACGACGGTCGTCGACGCGTTGAGCGTGTGGTACGTGATCGTCGCCATCTGGAACATGTACTCGGTCGGCGTGTTCACGACCGGGTCGTTCGGATCAAGCTCGCTGTCGACGACTGGGTAGCCCCAATCGTCCTTGAGCAAGGTCATGATCTTTTGGGCGTTCTCGACCGACCCGCGATCGACGAGCTGGCCCTGGTCGTTGTACGTCAGCTGGACGTTCTGGGCGGCACTGAAGGCCTGGAGGGACCGCTGGCCGTCCTGGACCTTCAGGTACCCGAAGGCGCCGCCGGCGATGAAGACGAGGCCGATGACGACGAGCACGATGCCGATGGCCTTGAGGCGAGCGCTCACTGGCACACCTTCCTTTCCGAGATGCCTACCGGGACTGGGGGTGCGGGGCGGTACCCCGCGCCTCGGGTATTTACATCGAGGTATGCCGAGATCTGCATGTTCTCTTTGGCAGCCTTCGAGTCACTGACCCGCCCGCCCGATCGCGATCGACGGCCCCTCCCCAACAGGCCGTTCGACCCTGTCCCGCCACGAGGATCGGCTCGGAACGGCCCGATCGCCCGAACACGGACGAGGCCCCCGTCGGTGCCGACGGGGGCCTCGCTCCCCGCTCTCGACGAGAGCGGCGATGATTCCCTCTTCGGGCGACGGTCCCGTCCTCCAGTCCGGCCGTCGCTCCCTCCCGGCCCGGCGCCCCTCGGCGCCCCGGGCCTCCCGATCAGCTCGCTGCGGCGCCCGCCACGCCGGCCCTGACCTCGGTCCGGGCGTCCGCAGCACCGGCCCGCGCCTGATCCGGGGCGCGGATCGGACCGATGGGTCGGGCTGCCCGTGCCGCTCGCCTCGCCGCCTGCTCCTCGGCGACGACCCGTTCAACGAGCTCGGCGAGGGCCGGCGTCTCCTCGAGACTGAAGCCGATCCCGTGTCGCGCGAGCTCGGTCGTGTCCCAGCCCCGAAAGAGGCGCCGCATCGCGACGGCGCACATCTCGTCGTAGAGCTCGGGCCAGCCGACGGGCCGGCGGCGGTAGCAGAACCGGACGAACTCGGCGGCTTCGGCGGTGGGCCGGTTCTCAGCGGTCCTGCGAACGACCATCGATGGCCTGCCTCCTTTCTCCTGGCGGGTCCTCGGGTTCCGGTCGGTCGCGACGGGCGGGCTCCATCGACGTCCGGCTGCCGGCCAGGCTCCGATCGTCGCCCGACCCGAGGGGACGCTCCGGACCGGCAGGCCGACATCGTAGGCCCGGGGCGAGTCGGGCGGGAAGGGGGTTTGTCCACGAAGTCATCCACCAAGTTATCCACAGCCCCCAGTCGCCGCCGGACCCTCGATCCCGAGCCGGTGCCGGCGTGCGGGCCCCCGGCGCGACGGTGCCGCGGCTACACTCCCGAACCGCGTCGCGCCCGCCGCCGGACGCCGAGGCCCGGCCGCCCCCCGATCCGCCACCGACCGTCGGCGCCGAGCTCAAGCCCCTCGACCGGGTCATCGGCGAGGAGGAGGCAGCCGTCGAGATCGACCCAGTCGGCCAGGGAGGCGACGGCCGCCGAAGCGGCGATGACGATCGACGTCTCCTCCATGCAGCCCAGGAACGTCCGGAAGCCGAGTTCCCGGGCCCGGGCGAGCATCTCGCGGGCCGGTCCCGGGCCGCCGCACTTGGCGAGCTTCACGTTCACCCCGGCGACGACCCCGACGAGGGCATCGAGATCCTCGATGAAGACCGCGCTCTCGTCGGCCACGATCGGGATCGGCGACGCCTCCTGGAGGTCGGCCAGCCAGTCGAGGCGACGAGCCGGAAACGGCTGTTCGATGACCTCGACCCCGAGCTCGACGAGGCGGGGCAGCAGCGAACGAGCGACTTCCGGCGTCCAGCCGGTGTTCGCATCGACCCGGAGGGGACCGCCGTAGACGGAGCGAACCGCCTCGAGGGTCGTCAGGTCGGCCGGACCCCCGACCTTGATCTTCAGGGCCTTGAAGCGGGCAGCCCGGCGGGCGCGCTCGGCGACGCCGGCCGGCTCGTCGAGGCCGAGGGTGAAGTCGGTCGGGGGGATCTCCCGCGCACAGCCGAGGAGGTCGACGAGGGGCGTCCCGAGGACCTGCCCGACGAGGTCGTGGAGGGCGATGTCGATGGCGCACTTCGCCGCCCCATGGCCCCGGATCGCCGCGGCCATCGCCGCCCCGGCGGCAGCCAAGCCCTCCCGCGAGGGCTCGACCGTCCCGATCGCCTCGAGAAGGAGCGGCCAGACGGCGACCATCGTCTCGGGCGTCTCGCCGTAGAAGCGGTCGGGGTAGCCCTCGCCGAGGCCGACGACCCCCGGGAAGCGCTCGTCCCAGACCTCGACGAGAACGGTCGTGACGCTTCGCCCGGAGCCGTGGTCGGCTCGGGCGATGACGAAGGGGTCGCGAAGGGGGAGCTCGAGGACCTCGTAGCGGAGGGCAAGCGGCCCCGACCAGAGGAGCCCCTCGGGCCGCCCGCTCACCGACCCGCCTCCCCGACCGCGGCCGGCGCCCCGTCCGCGACTCCCGATCGGCGGTCGTTCTCGACGACCCACGGCAGCGCCTCGACGGACCGCTCGATCGCCCCCCAGAGACGCTCGGGGCCGAACCGGACCGGGTCGTCCGTCGGAAGGCCGGTTTCGGCGGCGATCCGCTCGATCTCCCGCCGCGCCGCAGCGTCGTCCCGGATCGCCACGGTGTTCAGGGCCACGGCGACGACCCGGGACGGCGCGACGAGACCCGCGACCTGCTCGTGGGCGGTGATGAACGGCCGCAGCTCGGCGATCGGGAAGACTCGATCGGGCAAATGGTCGAAGTCGTGCTCGGCCAGCCCGGCCTGATGGACGAGGACCATGGCGTGGGGGGTCGTCCCGTGGATGAGCCCCAGGGTCACCGAGCTGTAGGCCGGGTGGTCGAGGGAACCCTGGCCCTCGACGAAGACCCAGTCGCCCCGCGCCTCGCCCTCGGCGACGAGCCACTCGCACGTCCCTTGGAGGAAGTCGGCGACGACCCGATCGACGGCGACGCCCCAGCCCTCGATCATCATCCCCGTCTGACCGGTGGCGACGAAGGCCGCCCGCCGCCCGGCCTCGACGGCCGCTCGGCGGAGCTCCAGGGCGACCGTCATCTTGCCGACGGCACAGTCGGTCCCCACGGTGAGGACGACCCGCGAACCCGGCCGATGACGTCGCCCGACGGCCGTCGCCGCGAACTCGGGCGGCCGCCGATAGTCGACGATCGTGCGCCCGAGCCGGCGGGCGAGTTCGGCGAGCTCGGGGTCGTCGCCGAGGAAGGTGTGGAGCCCGGAATGGACGTCGAGCCCGGCGAGGAGGGCCTCGCGGACGATCGCCCGCCACGCCTCGGGGAGGCGGCCGCCGGTCGGGGCGATCCCGATGAGGAGCGCCGTCGGCGGCGTCGGGCACCGGAGCGCGTCGGCGAGGCTCGCCACGACCGGGACCCGGAGCCGCTCGCCGGGCAGGCCGAGGGCCTCGCCGACGGTCCGACCGGCATGGCTTCGATCGATGACGGCGACGACGGGATGCGGCGCGTAGCGGATGACCCCGATCGCGGTCTTGGCGGCGTGGAGCTCCAGGCGTCCGTCGGCGAGGATGACGTAGCGGAGCGGGGAGGCGGCGGCGTGGGCGGCGGCGGCCGGGCTCACGCGTCGCATCCTCCGGTCCGCCGCCCGGGGCGGCCGGCGCCCACCGGCTCGATCACAGCCGATGGGCCTCGAGGAAGGCCCGAACCGCCTCGGCGACCTGGAGGTAGCTCGTCTCCCCGATGACGAGGCCGTAGTGGGAGTGGGCGCCGAACGGCTCGTACTCGGCGCCGAGCCACTCGGCGAGCCGCTCGACGTCGCCCTCGGGGACGTGGCGGTCGAGGCCGGCCCCGACGACGAGCCGGGGGATCGCCCTGACCCGTCGGCGGTCGACCGAGATCCCGGCCATCATCTCCCGGCGAGCGCGGCCCGATTCGCGGGGCTTCTGGCCGAGGAGGTGCTGGATCCGCAGGACGTCGGCGATCGTGAGATCTCGGTGGTCGCGGACGAGCTTCTCGGGGAGCGTCTCCCAGCCGATCTGGGCCCGGCCGTAGACATCCGGGACGTCCCGGAGCTCGTGCGGCAGGGCCGGCGTCCGGACCTCCGACGGCAGCTCCGGCGCCAGGAGCACGAGGCCGGCCACGGAAACCCGCTCGGCGGCCTTGAGGACGAGGAGGCCGCCCATCCCGTGGCCGACGGCGACGACCTCGGGGCCGATCCGCTCCAGCGCCGCCACGACATCCTCGACGTAGCTGCCGAAGCCGAGCGAGGTCGGGTCGGCGGTCCGCGACCAGAAGTGGTTCCGGAGATTGAGGGCGTGGCCCTCCCAGCCCCGAGCCGCGAAGTAGCCGAGCCAGCGCTCCCAGAGCCACGAACCGGCGAGCTCGCCGTGGACGAAGAGGAGCGGCCGGCGGCGGGAGCGCCGCTCCGGGAGCCACGATTCGATGTAGATGCCGCGCTCCCCGATCTCGATTTCGTCTTTGCGGACCGGCCGCCCGTTCGGCGGTTGGGTCGTCAACTTGATCCCGCTCACCGTTCGCGTCTCGGCTCCTTCCGTCCCGGCAGCGTCGTGGGATCGGACGGCACCGCCGTCCGATCGTCATGATCCGGAGACCGGCCCCGTCCCGTCAAGGGTCCGGCGCGGGACACCGGCCGCTCGCCCCTCGGTCCCGCACCGCTCACCACTCGAGGGGGTTGAGGACGAGGCCGCTGAGCGGCTTTGGGTAGAAGTACGTCGACTTCTGGGGCATGACGTCGCCGTCCCGGGCCACGGCGATGATGTCGGCCACCGGCGTCGGCTCGAGGAGGAAGGCGGCGTCCGCGCCGCCGGCTCCCGTTCGCACGAGCTCCGCCGCCTCGTCCGCCGACTTCGTGTAGACGAGCCGACCGCCGGCGGCGACGGCCGCCGGGTCGAGACGACAGCACCGTTCCAGGGCCGCCCCGAGGAGCGTCACGTCGAGGCGGCGGAGCGCCTCGCCGCCGCGTGGCAGGAACGGCCCGAACGCCTCGCGCCGGGCCTCGAGGACGGCGCTGCCGCTCCTCGTCACGAGGCCGAACCGCCCGGCGCCGCCGGCTCCGGCGACGGTCGCGAACCGCCGGACGACCTCGGCGGCGTCGAGGGGGGTCACCGCGAAGAGCTCGTCGAGCGAACCCAAGAGCCGCGCCACGCCCTCGGCCCCGAGACCGACGACGACCCGATGGGTCGGCAGGACCGTCGGCGGGTGCCGCCGCGGCTCGAGGAGGAGGGCGAGGACGTAGTCGAAGGCCGGGTCTTCCTCGCAGGTCCGGGTCATCCGCCGCTCGTCGCGGTAGCGGAGGGCCGTCTCATAGCGGTGGTGCCCGTCGGCGATCGTGATCGGGCCGCTGCCGGCGGCGGCGAGGAGCTCGGCCGCGAGCTCGGCCCGGCGCTCGTCGGGCCTTCCATCCGGCACCCCCGCCCCGCCGCTCTCGGCCCCTCGCGCCGGCACGACCCAGAGGCGGTGGAGGACCCCGTCGTCGTCGCGGACCTCGGTATCCGGCGCCGCCTCGACGAGGGCGGCCAGGATCGCCGCCGTCCGGTCGCTCGGGTCGTCGACGAGTCCCACGATGGGGCTGAAGTTCGCGCCGGTCGCCCGAAGGAGCCGGTAGCGATCCTCCTTCGGTCCCGAGAGCGTCCGCTCATGGGGCAGGACGCCGCCGGCGGGGCCGAAGGGCTCGAGTCGGAGCCGGGCAAAGAAGCCCCGGCCGATCCGCTCGTCCTCGCCCCCGGGGACCCGGTACCGCTGCTCGTAGACGTAGACCGCCGGCCGGGGATCCTTGCGGAGCGTCCCGTCGGAGCGCCACTGGGCGAAGGTTCGTGCCGCCCGCCGATAGCGGTCGTCAGGCGCGTCGCCGGGCTCCTCGGGCGGGAGGTCGAGCCGGACGACATTCCGCGGGTGGCGATCAAGGAGGCGGCGTTGCTCCTCGGGCGAGATGACGTCGTACGGCGGGCTGACGACGGCGGCGAGGTCGCCGACGACCTCGGGGTCGTACCGGAGCGCTCGGAAGGGTCGCAGGGTCGGCAACGGGAATCCTCTTGGGGCGAACGACAGGTGTCGGCCGGCAGCCCGCAGCCGGGCCGCGGCGACGATGGTGACGCGCATGATCGTACGCTACCGTCGCCCTCGAGGCTCGGACGCGGGCGACGCCCGCCGCCGAAACTTTTCCAGCCGGCCGGACGTCGATCCTCCGACCGGCCGCCGAGCCGCCGGCCCGGTCGAACCCGAGGCACGAAGGAGGACGATGGAGCGACGACCCACCCAGCGAGGAGCCGCCGATTGCACCCGCCGCGACCGGGTCGCCGGCGCGGTCGCCGGCGCCACGCTCCTCGTTGCTGCCGTCTTCGCCCTCGCCCCGACCGTCCTCGCCGCCGACCCGAGCTCGACCGCCACTCCGTCGGCGACCGCCTCGACCGAATCGTCCCCGGCGCTCCCCGAGGGGCTGACCATCGAGGCCCGCGCCCTTCTCGGCGGCCATGCCCGGGCCGGCGGCTGGCTCGCCGTCGCCGTCGACCTCGCGAACGCGGGGCCGCCGATCAGCGGCGAGCTCCGGATCACCGCCGGTCCGAGCGGCCGCGTCACCTTCGCCCGCGCCGTCGACCTCCCGACCGATTCCCGGAAGCGGGAGGTCCTCTACGTCCAGGCGCCGTCGTTCGGGCAGCGGCTCCAGCTCACCTTCGTGCGCGGCAACGAGCCCGTGGCGCGGACGCCCATCGAGGTCGCCGTCCACGACACCAGCCAGCTCCTCGTCGGTCTCGTCGCCGAGCGGCGTCCGCCGATCGTCGCCGCCCTCCGGGACCTCGCCGTCGGCCCCTCCGGGGCGCCGGCGATCGTGACCCTCGCCCCCGCCGACCTCCCTGAGCGGGTCGAGGCCTGGTCGGCCCTCGACCGCCTCGTCTGGCAAGACGTCGACACGAGCACGCTCTCGCCCGGGCAGCTCGCTGCGCTCCGGGCCTGGCTCGTCGGTGGCGGCCGCCTCGTCGTCCTCGGGGGGACCGGCGGCCTGGGTGCCGTCGCCCGCTTCGCCGACGACATCCTCCCCTACCGCCCGACGGTGACGATCGACGCCCCGACCGAGGCGCTCCGCAACCTCCTCGGAGCGACCCCGAACGGCTCGACGGTCCCCACCCTCGCCGGGCCCCTCCTCCGCGGTCGGGCGCTCGTCCGCGTCGGCGACGAGGTCGTCGTCGGGGAGGCGCCGTACGGAGCCGGAGCGGTGACCCTCGTCGGCTTCGATCCCACCGTGCCGCCGATCGCCGACCTCCCGGAGATGGCGAGCTTCTGGAACCGGCTCCTGCCGGCCCGGAGCGCCGGGGCCCTGAACTTGGTCGACGACGGTCAGCTCGTGGCGGCCCTCACGACTCTGCCGGCCCTCGCCCTGCCGCCCATCGGCGGCCTCCTCGCCCTCCTCGGCGGCTACATCGTCCTCGTCGGCCCGCTCAACTACCTCGTCCTCCGGCGCCTCGACCGGCGGGAGTGGGCCTGGATCACGATGCCGCTCCTCATCGTCGGCTTCGCCGCGGCGGCCTACGCCTACGGGGCGGCCCTCCGCGGCTCGGACCTCATCGTGAACGAAGTTGCCATCGCGGCCGGCGCCGCGGGAACGACGGACGGGCGCGCCCAGACGTACGTCGGCGTCTTCTCCCCGTCGCGGGGAACGTACGAGCTGTCGCTTCCCGGCGGCCCCCTCGTCGCCGCCCCGCTGAGCGAGATGTTCGGGGTCGCCGGGGCCGACGGAACCCGTCTCGACGTCCTCCAGGGTGACCCGGCCCGGGTCAGGAACCTGAGCATCGGCTACGGGACGCTCCGCTCCTTCCGGCTCGAGGCGCCGACGAGCGTCCCCCTCGTCGAGGCCGACCTCCGCCTCGTCGACGGCGTCCTGAGCGGCTCGATCACGAACCGCTCCGCGACCCGCCTCCTCGCCCCGGCCGTCGTCCTCGGGGCGAGCGCGATCACCCTCCCGGACCTCCCCCCGGGCGAGACGACGAGGGTCCGGCTTCCCATCAACCAAGGCACCTTCGGGTCCAGCCTCGCCGATCGGGTCGTCGGCGCCTACCCGGCCGTCGATCCGGCCCAGATGAACGACGCCGCCCGCGAACGCTCGGTCCGCTACCAGATCGTCAGCCAACTCACGAGCGACCCGTTCAACGGCTACTCGGGCTTTTGGCTGCCGTCCGACGGGCCCGTCCTCCTCGCCTGGGACCGCGCCCCCCTCGCCCCGATCGAGATCGCCGGGACGGAACCGCGCCGACTCGGGACGACCCTCTACTACCTGACGCTTCCGGTCCGGATCGAAGGGCACGTCGTCTTCGGGGCCGACCTCCTCCGCTCGACGGTCCTCGCCAGCGACAGCGCCTTCTTCGGCAAGGACCCGACCTCGTTCAACTCCGGCCAGGGATCGCTGACGGTCGCCTATCGGACGATCCCCCTCCCGGGCCGCCTGACCGCCACGCGGCTCCTCGTCGGCTTCAACGTCGGTCCGGAGATCGTCGCCGAGACCGGCGGAGCCACCGAGGTCGCGCCGCTCGGACCGGCCAAGCCGCTCGAGCCGTGTCCCGACCAGACCTGTCCGAGCGCCCCGCCCGACGGGCTTCCCGAGCTGGCGGTCTTCGACGTCGTTCGCGGCGAGTGGATGGCGCTCCCCCACCTCGCCTCAGGAGGGCCGGTTGCGATCCGGGAGCCCGAGCGGTACGTTGACCCGGCGACCGCCAGCGTCGTCTTCCGCTTCCAGAACCCGCGGGTCGACCCTGTCGGCTTCGGGTTCGCGGTCCAGATCGAGGGTCGGATCGAGTGAGCACGATCGTCCGGGTCGAGGGGCTCGTCAAGCGCTACGACGGCCTCGCCGCCGTCGACGGCCTCGACCTGCAGGTCGATGAGGGCGAGATCTTCGGCCTCGTCGGGCCGAACGGGGCCGGGAAGACCACGACGCTCCGGATCCTCGCCACCCTTCTGGAGCCGACGGCCGGCGACGCCGAGATCGCCGGCCGCTCGGTCCGTCGGAACCCGGCGGGCGTTCGGCGCGTCGTGGGGTTCATGCCGGACGTCTTCGGCGTCTACGACGACATGAAGGTCTGGGAGTACCTCGACTTCTTCGGCCGCTGCTACGGCCTGTCGGCCGACCGCCGGCGGCGGATGATCGGCGACCTCCTCGAGCTCGTCGATCTCGCCGACAAGCGCGACGCCTACGTGGCCGAGCTGTCACGGGGCATGCAGCAGCGGCTCTGCCTCGCCCACGCCCTCGTCCACGACCCGGCCGTCCTGCTCCTCGACGAGCCGGCCTCGGGCCTCGATCCGCGGGCCAGAGTCGAGCTCCGGGAGCTCCTCCGCGAGCTCCGCTCCCTCGGCAAGACGATCGTCGTCTCCAGCCACATCCTCCCCGAGCTCGAGGAGCTCTGCTCGAGCATCGCAATCATCGACCACGGTCGGGTCCTGGCCCAGGGGCGGGTCGCCGAGATCGAGGCCCGCCTCCGGATCGGCTCGGTCCTTCGAGCCCGGGTCCTCGGCGACGAGACCGCCCGCGAGGCCGCCCGGGCCTGGTTCGCGGCGCAGCCGGCCGTCGCCGCCGCCGACGTCGACCCCGAAGGGACCCTTGAGATCGGCTTCGCCGGCGACGATGAGGCGGCGGCCGACCTCCTCGCCGCGGCGGTCGCGGCGGGCCACCGGATCGCGGCGTTCGCCCGGGCGGCGAGCGATCTCGAGGAGCTCTTCCTTCAGGTCACCGAGAACGGCCGGCGGGACGTCGTCGGCGGAGGCCCCGGATGAGCGAGCTCGGCCTCGCGCGGTCCCGGGTCCGGCGCCCGAGCCTGCCGCTGGCCGGGACGGTCTCCGGGATCGTCGCCGTCGGGACGAAGGAGCTCCGGGGTCGGATGCGGGGCCGGCGCGCCTTCGTCGTCCTCACCGTCTACCTCGCCCTCCTCGCCGGCTTCGCCTGGATGGTTGAGATCATGAGCGAGCGGTCGGTCGGCTCGTACCTCGGTACGGCGGCCTTCGCCTCGGCCCAGGTCGGACGGGAGATCTTCAAGGGCCTCCTTCTCCTCGAGACGATCCTCGTCGTCTTCCTCGCCCCCTCGTTCACGGCCGGGACGATCAGCCTCGAGCGGGAGAAGCAGACGCTCGATCTCCTCAT
This sequence comes from Chloroflexota bacterium, assembly GCA_042408925.1. Lineage (GTDB taxonomy): Bacteria > Chloroflexota > Limnocylindria > Limnocylindrales > CSP1-4 > BPIH01. Next base: position 15,621 of record JBHOQO010000035.1, read on the forward strand.
CGCCACCCCGATTTCGTCGCCGGCCATCGTCCTCGGCAAGCTCGTCTCGGCCCTCGCCTACCTCTTCCTCCTCGTCGTCTCGTCGATCCCGCTGACGGCGATCGTCTTCGTCTTCGGCGGGGTCGCCCCCGACGACGTCGTTCGCGGCTACGTCGTCCTCATCACGACGGCCGTCGGCCTCGGCGCGGTCGGCCTCTTCTTCTCGGCCCTGGCCCGCCGGACGCAGGCCGCCACGGTCCTCACCTACTTCACGGTCCTCGCCCTCACCGCCGGGAGCGCCTTCGTCTTCGCCTTCTGGTCGACGATGGCGAACTCGACGCCGGACGGCGGGGTCGTCCGCGAGGACCGCGCTCCGCTCCCGCTTCCGAGCCTGGGTCGACAGCCGCCGGCGGCCCTCATGTGGCTGAACCCCCTCGCCGCTCAGGCCGACGTCGCCTGCGGGGCCCAGCTCGGCTTCTCGAGCGGTGACGTCTTCGATCCCTGCTACGTGGTCGCGAAGATCACGGCCGGGGGCAGCGAGACGGTGGTTCCACCGGTCGACGTGAAGCCCCTACCCATGCCGCTACCGGGAGCTGGCGCCGACGTGACCGTTAGGCTCCCCGACGTCGTCGACGCGAGTCGCCCCGGGGCGGGCCAGGCCGCGGGCGTCCTCCCCCAACCCGAGCCGGTCGAGGTCCGCTACCGGGACCGGATCTGGCCGGCGAGCGCCGCCGCCTGGCTGACCCTCTCGACCGTCCTCGTCGCTGCCTCGGTCTGGCTCGTGGGGCCGACCCGCCGACCGCGCCCGTTGGCAGCGCTCGCCCGCGTCGCCGGGACGCTCCGACGGGTCGGCAGCCTCGCTCGGCGTCGGAAGGAGCAGACCGGATGAGCGGGGGCCGCTTCGTCGCGCTGCTTCGGCGTCGGATCGGCCGCCCCGGCTCCGCCGAATCGATGGGGCCGATGCGGGTCCGTGTGGCGCCGCCGCCCGATCCGCTCGCCGTCCTGCCGTCGCCGATCGACCCGCTCCTCCTCGCGATCCGGGAGGGGCTCGGCCCGCACCGCCACCGGCTCTGGTGGCGGCGGATCCTGCGTCGGAGCGTCGTCGTCGCCGCCGTCATCGTCACGGCCGAAGTCGCCCTCTGGGCCCTCGCCCGCGTCGTCCCGATCGAGCTCGCTCCCGCGCTCGGGGTCGCCATCCCCGCTGCAGGGTTCCTCGGCCTCGTCTGGCTCGCCGTCGGCGCCCGACCGTCGGTCGGGGAGGCCGCCCTCGCCGTCGACGTCGAAGGAAAGCTTTGCGACCGGGTCACATCGGCCCTCGAGCTCGCGGCGGGCTGGCCGGGATGGGCCGGCCCCGCCAGCGAAGCGGCACCGCTGCCGACCGAGGGCGCCGAGCCCGTCCCCTCCGCCGATCCGGCGGCCGAGCCCTTCGTCCGACGCCAGCGGGCCGACGCCCTGGCCCACCTGCGACGGCTGCCGCCGAACCTCCTCGGCCGGCGCCTTCGAACCGCCGTGCCGGTTCGGCCGTTCCTGACCGTCGCCATCGGCGGAGTGCTCCTCGTCCCCCTCCTCGCCCTGCCGAACCCCCAGGATGCCGTCATCGCCCGCGACCGGGCCATCCGCGGCGAAGCCGAGCGCCAGGCGACCCGGATCGAGCGGGTCGCCGAGGACCTGGCCGGCAAGGCGACCCGGACCGACGATCCCCGACAGCGCCTGGCCGACGAGCTCCGCGAACTCGCCCGCCGCCTCCGCGAGCGGCCGGCAGACCTCGACGCGAACCTGGCCCGGCTGGGGGCGCTCGAGGACGAGGTCCGGAGCCAGATCGATCCCGGGAACGAGCAGCGCGCGGCGGCCCTCACCTCCCTCGCCCGGAGCCTCTCCCGCGCGGCAACCGGCGACCCGACGGCGAACCGGGACGGCGACCCGAAGACGGCCGCCGACGACCTCGCCAAGCTCGATCTCGACCGGCTCACCCCGACCGAGCGGCGGTCCCTCGCCGAACAGCTGACGGCGCTGTCGGCCACGGCCGCCGCGGCCGACGGCGCAGCCGGGCGGGCCCTCTCGGACGCCGCCCAGAGTCTCGCCGGCGGCGACATTTCGTCGGCGCGCTCGGCCCTCGATCGGCTCGCCGACGCCCTCCGCAACGCCGAGCAGCGAGTGGCGACGAACCGGGATCTCGGATCGGCGGCCTCGCGGCTCCAGGACGCGCGGCGCCAGCTCGCGGCAGCGGCCGGCCGGAGCGACGGCACCGGCGGGCAGACGGGCACGCAGGGACAGCAGGGGCAACAGGGGCAGGGGCAGGGTTCCGGCCAAGGGCAGGGCCAGGGGCAGGGCCAGGGGCAGGGCCAGGGGCAGGGCCAGGGCCAGGGCCAGGGGCAGGGTTCCGGCCAGGGGCAGGGCCAGGGGCAGGGCCAGGGCCAGGGGCAGGGTTCCGGCCAGGGCCAGGGGCAGGGGCAGGGCCAGGGGCAGGGGCAGGGCGGGCAAGGCCAAGGGCAGGGCTCCCTCGGCGGGGGCGGCTCGAACGCCCGATACCTCGGCTCCGGGATCAGCCAGGGCGGCTTCCGGGGGCCCGTGAGCGGCAACCGCCCCGCTCAGCTCGGCCCGGACCTCTCGTCCGTCTACGCCCCCTTCCAGCGGCTCGGCAAGCCCGGCGACCCGAGCTACGTGGCCGGGACCGGCGGCGACGGCCAGCTCTCCCAAGGGACCGGGCAAGGTCAGGGGATCGACCCCGGCGCCTTCGTCCCCTACGAGCAGGTCTTTGCCGACTTCTACTCGTACGCCCAGACGACCCTCGACCGCACGTACATCCCGATCTCCGTCAAGGACTTCGTCCGCGACTACTTCAGCTCCCTCGATCCGACCCGCTGATCCACCGCCCAGGAGCCCGACGATGACCGACTCTCGCCCCGCCGCCCCGACCGCCGACGCCGCCCCGCCGGCGATCGATCCCGACACCTTCGCCGCCCGGGCCCTCGCCATCGAGCGCGAGGTCGCCAAGGTCATCGTCGGCCAGCGCGAGCTCATCCGGCAGACCCTCACCTGCCTCCTGGCGAACAACCACGCCCTCCTCGAAGGCGTGCCCGGCCTCGGCAAGACGATGCTCGTCCGAACCTTGGCCGACGTCATCGACTGCACGTTCAGCCGGATCCAGTTCACCCCCGACCTCATGCCGGCCGACATCACCGGCACGAACATCCTCGTCGAGGAAGACGGCCGCCGGGTCTTCCGCTTCCAGCCCGGGCCCGTCTTCGCCAACCTCGTCCTCGCCGACGAGATCAACCGAGCGACACCGAAGACCCAGTCGAGCCTCCTCGAGGCGATGCAGGAACACCAGGTCACCGTGGCCCGGACCCGCTACCCACTGGAGCCGCCGTTCTTCGTCCTGGCGACCCAGAACCCCCTCGAGATGGAGGGCACGTACCCCCTCCCCGAGGCCCAGCTCGACCGCTTCATGTTCAAGGTCCTCGTCCCCTTCCCGAGCGAGGCCGAGCTCGTCGAGATCATGGACCGGACGACCGGCGCCGAGGTCCCGACCCCGAGCCGCGTCGCCACGGCGGCCGAGATCGTCGAGATGCAGCGGCTCGCCCGGGCAGTCCCGATCGCGCCCCACGTCACCGCCTACGCCGTCGCCCTCCTCGCCGCCACCCACCCCGACCAACCGCGGGCCCCGGCCATCGTCCGCGAGTACGTCCGCTACGGGGCCTCACCCCGCGGCGCCCAGGCCCTCGTCGCCGCCGGCAAGATCGGGGCGCTCCTCGACGGCCGCTTCAACGTCGCCGTCGAGGACATCCGGGCGGCGGCCCTCCCCGCCCTCCGGCACCGGGTGATTCTCAACTTCGAGGGCGAGGCCGAGGGGATCACCCCCGAGGCCCTCATCGGCACGATCCTCGACCAGGTCGCCCCGCCGGCCGTCGAGTAGCGGGCCTGCCCGCCCGACCCGTGCCCGAGCGTCCTCGGCATCCGACCGATCCCCCGCCGCCCGGAGCACCGGCGGCCGGGGCGATCCCCGCTCGGCCTGCCGGCAGCCGCCCGGCGTTCCTGCCGAACGAGCTCGACCCGACCGTCTTCGACGAGGCGTTCCTCCGCCAGCTCGAGCGCCTCCTCATCGTCATGAAGGCACCGGTGCGGGGCGGCCTCAAGGGCGGCCGCCGGAGCGCCAAGCGGGGCCAGTCGGTCGAGTTCGCCGACTACCGCGACTATGCCCTCGGCGACGACCTCCGACAGCTCGATTGGAACATCCTCGCCCGGCTCGAGCGACTCTTCGTCAAGCTCTACATCGAGGAGGAGGACGTCACGGTCAGCCTCCTCGTCGACGCCTCGGCCTCGATGGCCGCCGGACGCCCCTCGAAGCTCCTCTTTGCCAAGCGGGCGGCGGCCGCCCTCGGCTACATCGCCCTCGCCTCGGAAGACCGGGTCGTGGTCTCCGCCCTGGCGGGACGGACGAGCCGCCGGATGCCGGGCCTCCGGGGCTCGGGGCGTGTCTTCCGGCTCCTGGCGAACCTCTCGGGCATCGAGCCGGCGGCCGGCCCGACCGACCTCCTCGCCGCGACCCGCCACGCCCTCGCCGGACTATCCGGCCGCGGGATCGTCGTCCTTTGCTCGGATCTCTTCGACCCGGCCGCCGACCGGGTCATCCGGGACCTCGCCGCGACCGGGGCGGAGGTCATCGCCCTCCACATCCTCGCTCCCGACGAACTCGAGCCCGAGCTCTCGGGCGACCTGCGGCTCGTCGACGCTGAGACCGGCGAGGGCGTCGACGTCACCATCGACCTGCCGGTCATCGACGGCTACAAGGCCCGCCTCGCGGCCTGGCGGGAGGAACTCGCCGCGATCGCCGCCCGCCGCCGGGTAAGCTACGTCCCCCTCGCCTCGGACCTCCCGATCGCCGAGCTCGTCTTCGCGGAGCTGCGGCGCCGGCGCATCCTCGCCTGAGGAGGACCGGACGATGGGCATCCTCGCTCCCCTCGCCCTCCTGGGTCTCCTCTTCGGCCCGCTCATCGTCGCGATGTACCTCCTCCGCCTCCGACGGAAGGAGACGGTCGTCGCCTCGACGCTCCTCTGGCGCGGCCTCGTCGCCGACCTCGAGGCGAACGCTCCCTGGCAGCGCCTTCGGCGAAGCGTTCTCCTCCTCGTCCAGCTCCTCCTCGTCGGCGTCCTCGTCCTCCTCGCCGCCCGGCCGGTCGTCGAGCGCCCGGCCGGGCTCGCCCGCGACCTGATCGTCGTCGTCGACGTCTCGGCCTCGATGTCGGCGACCGACGTCGCCCCGAGCCGGCTGGCGGCGGCGAAGCAGGCCGCCATCGACGCCCTCGCCGAGCTGCCGGCGGGGGGCACGGTCAGCGTCATCGCGGCCGGCCGGACCGCCCGGGTCGTGGCCAACGCCACGGCGGACCGGGCTCGAGCCCGGGCCGCCATCGCGGGGATCGAGCCGACGGCGGATCGCGGCGATCTCGGCGACGCGCTCCGCCTCGCCGGCGCCCTCGCCGCCCGATCGGGCGACGCGGAGATCCTCGTGGCAACCGACGCGGCCGGGTCGGTCCCGGCCGTCCGTCTCGAGGCGCCGGTCCGGGTCCTGCCCGTCGGTCGGGCCCGCCGCAACCAGGCGATCGTCGCCGTCGCCGTCCGGACGAGACCGTCGGGCGTCGGCCGCTCGCTCTTCGTGAGCGTCGCGAACACCGACATCGAGGCGGCGACGCGGCGACTCGTCGTCTCGGCCGACGGGGTGCCGATCGAGGCCCGGGACCTCTTCCTCGATCCCCAAACCCGCTCCGAGATCGTCGTCGACGACCTCCCCGACGGCGTCGGCTTCGTCGAGGTCGACCTCCTCGGTCCCGAGGGAGCCGATCCGAACCGGCCGCCCGACGACCTCGCCCTCGACGACCGCGCCTGGGCCATCGTGCCCGAGACCCGCCTCCGTCGGATCCTCCTCGTCTCCGAGGGCGATCCGTACCTCGAGACGGCCCTCTCGTACCTCCCGGGCACCGAGCTCTACGGTGTCCGGCCGGCCGACTACGGCCCGGCGACCCACCCCGAGCGGTTCGATCTCGTCGTCTTCGAGGCGGCGCTGCCGGCGCAGCTCCCCGACCGACCGATCCTGGCCGTGGCGCCGCCGCGGAGCTCGCCGCTCGGCGAGGTGACCGGGACACTGACGGCACCCGGGATCGGGAACCCCGACCCCGGCGAGCCGCTCCTTCGCTACGTCGATCTCTCGACGGTCCACATCGCCGAGGCGAAGCGGCTCGTCCTCCCCGACTGGGCTCGAACCGTCATCCCGGGCCCGGGAGGCGCGCCCCTCCTCTACGCCGGGAGCCGGGGCGGCCTCCGAACCGCCGTCCTCGCCTTCGAGCCGCGCCGCTCGGATTTGCCGCTTCAGGTCGCCTTCCCGATCCTCCTGGCGAACCTCGCCGGCGAGCTCATGGGCACCGACGAAGGCCCGAACCAGCCGCTCGCCCCCGGCGATCCGATCGAGCTCTCCATCCCCGACGGGGCGACGGGTCTGCGGATCGAACGCCCCGACGGCGCCGTCCACGAGCTCGTTCCGGGGACGCCCGGCGCCCGAACGGTGACGTACGCCGCGACCGAGCGCCTCGGTGTCTACACGGTCACGCCGATCCGGCCGGCGGATGCGTCACCGAGCCCGACGGCCTCCGGCGCCCAGCCGTTGCCGCCCGGCCCGTCCGCCTCGCCGGATGCCGGTGCCGCTCCGGCGGCGTCCCCGGGCGCGTCCCCGACGCCCGTCGACCCGAATGCCCCGCGGCGCTTCGCCGTCGACCTCCTCGACGTCGGCGAATCGACGATCGCCCCGGGTTCGCCGGCGAATCTCGAGGCCCTGGGCCGCCCGCCCGCCGATGCCGCCGTCGCCGCCGCCCGGCCGCCGGCCCGCGACGAGATCTGGCCCTGGCTCGCTGCCGTCGCCCTCGCGCTCCTCCTCGTCGAGTGGATCGTCTACGAGCGGGACGGTCTCGCCCGGTTGCGGCGCGCGTTCACCGCCCGGCTCGGACGGTTCGGGCCGGGTCGGCCGGGGGAGCCGGGTCGGCCGGGCCCCGGATCCGTTTCGCTCGAGGGTCGCCGATGACGATCGTCGTCGCCAATCCGACCGCCCTCCTTCTCCTGCCGGCCGCCCTCGCCGTCGTCCTCGTCCTCCACGTCGCCTCGGCCCGGCGGATCGGCGCCGCCCGCCGACGGGCGGCCCTCGCCGTCCGGACCCTCCTCCTCTCGACCCTGGTCGGGGCCATCTCTGGCGTCCAGCTCGTCCTCCCGGTCGATCGGCTGGCGACGGTCTTCGTCGTCGACCTGTCCGATTCCGTCGGCCCCGACGCCCGGTCGGACGCCCTCGCCTTCATCCGGGAGGCGCTCGCCGAGATGCCGCCCGGCGACGAGGCCGGGATCGTCGCCTTCGGGCGCGATGCCCTCGTCGAGCGGCTGCCGTCCGACGTCCGCGAGATCGACCGCCTGACATCGACGCCCGCCCAGGGGGCGACCGACCTCGGCGCCGCCCTCCGGCTGGCGGCGGCCCTCTTCCCCGACGACGCCCAGCGGCGGATCGTCCTCCTCTCCGACGGGAACGACACGACCGGGGGCGGCCAGAGCGAGGCCGTCCTGGCCGGGGCCCGCGGCGTCCAGATCGAGACCCGCCGGACGGGTAGGGCGATCGAAGCCGAGGCCCTCGTCGAGCGACTGGGCGCCCCCTCGACCGCCCGCCTCGGGGAGACGATCGAGCTGACCGCGACGATCCGCTCGACGATCGCCCAATTGGCGACGCTCCGCCTCTACGTCGACGGCGTCGCCGTCGCCGTCGAGCGGCCCGAGCTCACCGTCGGGACGACGACCGTCCGGTTCCACGTGAGGCCCGCGGAGCCCGGCTTCCACACGTTCCGGGTCGTCCTCGAGGCCGGGCGAGACACCTTCACCCAGAACAACCGGGCCGACGCCGACACCATCGTCAAGGGCGAGCCGCGGGTCCTCGTCGCGGCGGCCGACGAGCAGGTGGCGACGGACCTCGTCGCGGCCCTCCGGGCGGCCCGCCAGCAGGTCGACCTCGTTATCCCGGAGCGGATCCCCGAGGACCTCGCCGGGCTCGCGACCTACGACGCCGTCGTCCTCGTCGACGTCCCCCGGATCCGCCTCACCGACCGCCAGCTCGTCGGTCTCCAGACGTTCGTCCGGGACATCGGCCGGGGGCTCGTCGTCGTCGGCGGCCCGCAGAGCTACGGGGCCGGCGGCTACCGGAACACGCCGCTCGAGGAGACGCTCCCGGTCCAGATGGGGGTCCGGGACCGCCAGCGAGAGCCGGACGTCGCCCTCGTCGTCGTCATCGACAAGTCGGGCTCGATGGCGGCCTGCCACTGCAACACCTTCGATTGGGGCGGCGGGAGTCAGATCGCCGGCGTCCGGAAGGTCGACATCGGCAAGGAGGCGATCCTCCGGGCGGCGGCGGCGCTGACCGCCCGGGACGAGATCGGGGTCGTCGCCTTCAACGAGGCCGCTCACTGGGTCGTCCGGACCGCCCCCCTCGGCACCGTCGGCGACCTGGCCGGTCGGATCGCCGGGATCGACCCCGACGGCCAGACGAACATCGTCGCCGGCCTCGACGAGGCGGTGAAGAGCCTCGAGGGCGTCCGGGCGACCCGCCGCCACATCATCCTCCTGACCGACGGCTGGTCCCGCTCGGGCTCGTACGACGAGATCCTGGCCCGAATGAAGGCGGCCGGGATCACCCTCTCGACGGTTGGCGCCGGCGGCGGCTCGGCCCCGATCCTCGCCCAGCTCGCCCAGAAGGGCGGCGGCCGCTACTACGCGGCCCCGAACCCGGCCTCGATCCCCGACATCTTCGTGAAGGAGACCGAGCGGGTCGCCGGGCAGCAGATCGTGGAGGAGCCGTTCCACCCGATCCAGACCGGCTCCTCGCCGATCCTCCGGGGCTTCGACTCCGGCTTCCCGCAGCTCCTCGGCTACGACGGGACGACGGCGAAGCCGGCCGCCAACACCGTCCTCGTGACGGACCGGAACGACCCGCTCCTGGCCCAGTGGCAGTACGGCCTGGGGCGGGCCGTGGCCTGGACGTCGGACGCGACGGGCCGCTGGGCGAAGGCCTGGCTCGGCTGGTCGGGCTTCGAGCGGTTCTTCTCGCAGCTCGTCGCCTGGACGTTCCCGGGCGAGGAGGCCGGCGGGATCGAGGCCGCCTTCGTCGATGCCGGCGGCCGAACGACCCTCCGCGTCGAGAGCGTCGCCGAGGACGGCTCGCCGCGCGACTTCTACGCAACCCGGGCGACGATCGTGGGCCCGGACCTCTCCTCGAGCACGGTCGATCTCACCCAGGTCGCCCCCGGTGTCTACGAGCGCGACCTCGGTGAGATCGCTCCCGGGGCCTACGCGCTCCGGATCTCCCAGACCCGGCCCGGGTCGCCGGCCCTCGGGCGGACCGTGGGGCTCGTCGCCCCGACGCCGGCCGAGTACCGGCTCCTCGGGCCGAACGAGGCGCTCCTCGCCGCCCTCCGCTCGGCGACCGGGGGGCGGGTCGTCGAGACGGCTGCTGACGTCTGGCGCCACGACCTGGCGACGACCTCGGCCCTGACCGAGCTGTGGCCGTACCTCCTCGTCCTCGCCCTCCTCCTCTGGCCCCTCGACGTCGCCCTCCGTCGGGTCTCCGTCGGGCGGCGGGAGCTCGCCGACGCACGCCGCTGGCTCGCCGAGCTGCCGGCCCGTCGCCGTCGGGCGGCGGCCCGACCGGCGGTCGTGTCCGACCTGCTCGCCGCCCGACAGCGGGCCGGGGCGGCCGGCGCTCGGCTCGCGCTCCTCCGGCGGGCGGGTGGGGCGGCCCCGGGGACGGAGGGGACCCCGCCCCAGGCGGCGAGCCTCGGGGCTTCCGAGCCGACCACCGACCGCGATGTCCAGGCCTCGCCGGACGGGCCGGGCATCGCCCCGCCGGAGGGACCGCGGCTCCCACCGACCTCGCCTCGCTCAACGGCCGAGGGCCCCGCCCCGCGGCCACCCGAGCCGCCGGCAACGGAGGAAGAGGACACGATCGCCCGCCTTCGGGCGGCGAAGCGCCGGGCCCGAGGCCGCTGACGAGCGGGCGAGCGGCAGCCGCCGTGCCCGGGGCCCGGCGGCCGGGGCAGGTGCTAGCCTTCCGGTCCGTGATCCCCCCGCAGCATCGCCGGGGTCCTCGCCCGACCGCGGCTGTCGTCCGATCGGCCCTCGCCGTCGTCGTCCTCCTCGTCGGCGGGTGCGGGATCGAGACCGGCCCGCCGGAACCGACGCCGGCCGCCTTCGAGGGGATCGTCGTCGCCCTCCAGACCCGGGGGATCAGCGTCGAGGGCGTCGTCTCCGGCGACCCGGGCTGCGCCGATCCCGATCTCGTCGCCGTGGCCGTCCGCTTCGAGGCCTCCGGCCTGGATGCGCCGACGCCGCACCGCGTCTACCTCTACCGCTTCCGGGATCGGGCCGCCTTCGACCGCCTCCGCACGAAGGTCGACGCCTGCGCCCGGGCCTACATCACCGATCCCTCGACCTTCGCCGCGGTCGAGGCGCCGCCCTTCGTCCTGGTCGGCCAGGGGCCCTGGCCGCCGGACTTCGCGGCCGCCCTCCGGGCCGGGCTCACCGAGGCGGCGGGGAACGGGGGCTGACGCCCTGGGGGTCACCCCTTCCGCCGCCTCGCCGCCGCCCGCCAGGCGCGGTCGACGAGGCGGACGACGGCGTCGAGCGGCAGGTCCGGGGCGGCGAAGCGGACGAGCTCGCGGTCCTCGTGGAGGACGGCCCTGATCCCGGGGCTCGCCTCGAGC
>JBHOQO010000036.1:0-30146 GCA_042408925.1 Chloroflexota bacterium
GCGGCCGTGCCGGGCGGCCCTGTCGGGCGGCCGTGTCGGCCGGCCCTGTCGGGCGGCCGTGCCGAGCGGCCCTCAGGCGCTGATGACCGAGACGATGATCTCTTCGATCCTGGCCCGAACGTCGGGCCGAACGACGCCCGCCGCCGCGAGCTCGGCGAGGGCCTCGTCCCGGTAGCGGTGCGCCTCGGCCCGGGTGAACTCCCGGGCTCCCGTCCGCTCCAGGATGGCGACGACCTCGGCGACGGCCGCCGGACTCGGAGCCGGGTCGCGGTAGTGGGCCTCGAGGCGAGCCCGATCCTCGGGGCCGGCATGCTCGAAGGCGTAGAGGACGGGGAGCGTCATCTTGTGGCGGGCGAGGTCGCTCGGCTCCTTGCCCGTCAGCCGCTCGTTGCCCCAGATCCCGAGGAGGTCGTCGTTGAGCTGGAAGGCGATACCGAGGGCCCAGCCGAAGCGGCGGTAGCGGGCGATGACGGCCTCGTCGTCGGTGGCGAGGAGGGCGCCGGCTTCGATGGAGGCGGAGATGAGGGCGGCCGTCTTGCGGCCGATCATGTCGAAGTACCGTTCGACGGAGATCGGCTCTGCCTGCTCGGAGGCGGCGATGTCGAGGTACTGGCCCTCGCAGAGGAGACGGCAGGTCTCGTCGTAGAGCCGCATGAGGCGGAGGACCTTGGCATCGGAGAAGCCGAGCTCGGTCAGGCGGTGGAGGGCGACCCGAGAGAGGGTGAAGAGCATGTCCCCGGTGTTGATCGCCTGGGGGATGCCGTAGACCGTCCAGAGGGAGGGACGGTGACGCCGCTCCCGGTCACCGTCCTCGATGTCGTCATGGACGAGGCTGAAGTTGTGGCCGAGCTCGACCGCGGCGGCCCCTGGGAGGGCCGCTCGGTAGTCGCCGGTGATCGAGGCGTAGGCGAGGAGGCCGAGGAGGGGTCGGATCCGCTTCCCGCTCGGCGCTCCGGAGCCGTCGAGGCCAAGGTGGTAGCGGCACATCTCGTAGACGCCCGCCGTCGCCGGGTCGCGGTCGCCGACGAGACGGAGGATCTCAGCTTCGGTCTCCGCGATGAGGGTGGCGAGGTCGATCGTCGGGGCGGTCGTGGTCATCGGCGCCAGTGTAGCGGGCCCGGCGAAACCTGTTCGCGGCGAGTAGCGGGTTGGGTCCGGAGCGCGGCTCCCGCCGTGAGGTGGCGGATCCAGCGCCGAGGTGAGCGGCCGATGCTACCGTGACGGTCCATGGTCGCCCGCCGCCTCTACGCCACCGACGCCATCGTCCTCTCCCGCTTCGACCTCGGCGAGGCCGATCGGGTCGTCACCTTCCTCACCCCTGAGCGAGGCAAGTTCAAGGCCATCGCCCGCGGGGTCCGGCGGCCGACGTCCCGCCTCGGCGGTGCCCTCGAACCCTTCGCCGAGCTCCGGGTCAACCTCGCCCGCGGCCGGACCTTCGAGGTCGTCACCGGCGTCGCCCTCGTTCGGGCCTTCCTCCGGCTCCGCGAGTCCCTCGAGGCGACGGCGACGGCCTGGTACCTCGCCGAGCTCGCCGAGCGGTCGGTCGAGGAGCGAGAGCCGGTGCCGGCTGTCTTCGCCCTCCTCCATCGCGGCTACGAGCTCCTCGACGCCGGGATGGCGCCGGGCCGGGTGGCGCGCTGGTTCGAGCTCCACCTCGCCGACGAGCTCGGCCAGGGGCCCCAAACGGAGCATTGCGTCGAGTGTGGGCGACCCCTCGAGCCGGGTGGGACGTTCCGTTGGGTGCCGCCCCTCGGCGGGGTCCTCTGCGAGCGCTGCCCGGGACCACCGGCGACCCGGGCGGGGCTGTCGACCGATGCCCTGAAGCTCCTCCGGGCCTACCATCGCTTCGACGCCGAGACCCTCGCTCGACTTCGGGTTCCGAGCGGGGTGGAGACCGAAGTGGAGCGGGCGATGCGGGACTTCGTCCGGGTCGCCCTCGAGCGGGAGCCCCGATCCCTCGCCTTCCTCGACGAGGTCCGTGCCCACCGCGGGGGCGGCTAGGGCTCGCCGGGGTTCGTCCGCCCGGCGGACCGGGCTCCGATCGACGCCGGCTCCCTCTCTGCTAGGATCGGCGCTGCCCATCGCTACCATCGGTTCTGCCCGTTCCCACACCGCGGCCGTCCCTGCCACGGCCGGCCGCCAACCGGAGGAGCAACCCTCGTGACGCCCCCGATCCAGGAAACGGCCGACGTTGCCCCGGCCGTCAGCGACCTCGACGTCATCGTCTCCCTCTGCAAGCGCCGCGGCTTCATCTTCCCGAGCTCCGAGATCTACGGCGGCATCAACGCCGTCTGGGACTACGGGCCCCTCGGCGTCGAGCTGAAGAACAACGTGAAGCGAGCCTGGTGGCGGTCGATGGTCCAGGAGCGGGAGGACATCGTCGGCCTCGACGCCGGGATCCTCATGCACCCCCAGGTCTGGGTCACCTCTGGCCACGTCGCCGAGTTCAACGACCCGATGGTCGAGTGCAAGACCTGCAAGCGCCGCTACCGGGTCGACGAGTTCGCCGGGACCGAGGGGCTCGCCCCGGCCGAGCTCCTCGATCCCGGAATCGTCGAGCGGCTCGGGCTCGTCTGCCCGAACGACGGCGGCCCGCTCACCCCGCCCCGCCGCTTCAACCTCATGCTGAAGACCTTCCTCGGCCCCGTCGAGGACGAGGCAGCCGTCGTCTACCTGCGGCCCGAGACGGCCCAGGGGATCTACGTCAACTACCGGAACGTCCGCGACACGGCCCGCAAGAAGATCCCCTTCGGGATCGCCCAGATCGGGAAGGCCTTCCGGAACGAGATCAGCCCCGGCAACTTCGTCTTCCGGATGCGCGAGTTCGAGCAGATGGAGATGCAGTACTTCGTCCATCCGGACCGGGCGGCGGCCGAGTTCGAGGCCTGGCTGCCGCGGCGGCGGGCCTGGTACGAGGCGTACGGGGTTGCCTCGGCGAGGCTCCGAGAGCGGGAGCATCGCCCGGGCGAGCTCGCCCACTACGCCCGCCGGGCCGTCGACGTCGAGTACCGCTTCCCCTTCGGCTGGAAGGAGCTCGAGGGGGTCCACAACCGGGGGGACTGGGACCTCGGCCGCCACGCCCAGGCGTCGGGCGAGAACCTCGAATACTTCGACCCGGCGACGGGCGAGCGGTACATCCCCTGGATCGTCGAGACTTCGGCTGGGGCCGATCGGGCTGCCTTCACCTTCCTCATCGACGCCTACCGCGAGGAGGAGGTCCGCGGCGAGAAGCGGGTCGTCCTCGGTCTCCACCCGGAGCTCGCCCCGTACAAGGTCGCCGTCCTGCCGCTCCTCAAGAAGCGACCCGAGATCGTCGAGCTGTGCCACAAGATCCGAGCCGATCTCGCCCGGCACGTCATGGCCGTCTATGACGACACGGCCGCCATCGGCAAGCTCTATCGCCGCCAGGACGAAATCGGCACGCCCTGGTGCATCACCGTCGACGTCGACACCCTGAGCGATGGGGCGGTCACGATCCGGGACCGGGACACGATGCTCCAGGAGCGGGTTCCGATCGAGGGGGTCGTGCGGGCGATCCTCGACCGCCTCGAGGCGGCTCGACCGTGAGCCGGCCGTGACGGCGCGGGAGCCGTCGGAGGGCCGACCGCCGGGGGCGGCCGCGGCGAGCGGTCTTGCAACCGCGGCAACCGCCGCGAGCGGTCCGGCAACTGCCGCGAGCGGCCCGGCGGCGGTCGACGCGTACCTCTCCACCCTGCCGGAGGCGGTAGCCGCCAGGCTCGAGACGGTTCGAGCCCTCGTCCGGCGGATCGTCCCCGAAGCGACCGAGACGATGAGCTACGGGATCCCGACCTTCGACCTCGGGGGACGTCACCTCGTCCACGTCGGCGGCTACCGGGGGCACATCGGCCTCTACCCGGGATCGGGCGCCGTGGCCGCCTTCGCCGTCGAGCTGGTCGGAGCCGGCTATCGGACGAGACGGGGCACGATCCAGCTGCCCCACGATCGGCCCCTCCCGCTCGACCTCGTCGAGCGGATCGTTCGGTTCCGGGTCGCCGAGGAGCGGGCACGGGCAGCGACCGCGCCGGGGCGGGAGCGGGGACGAGGGCGGGCGGTCCGGCGGTCGTCGTCCGAGGGGCCGGGTTCGACCGAGTCGGACTCGGTCGGCGACTGACGCCGGCCACGCCGACCCGAGCCGCCGATCCGCGAGCGAGCATCGGACCGCCGGCGTCGAGCAGTCGCCACGGTCTCCCCGACGAGCGTCCGCCTCCACCATCCACCGTGCGCCTCTGGAGCCTCCACCCGCGCTACCTCGACGGCAGGGGCCTGGTCGCCCTCTGGCGGGAGGGGCTCCTCGCCCAGGCGGTCCTCGCCGGGCGGACCCGCGGCTATCGACACCATCCACAGCTCGAGCGCTTCCGGGCGATGCCCGAGCCGCTCGCTGCCATCGCCGACTACCTGCGGGCGGTAGTGGCCGAAGGATCTCGGCGGGGCTATCGCTTCGACGGGACCCGGATCGGTCGCGCGACGGGATCGCCGCCCCTCCCGGTGACCGACGGCCAGCTTCTGTTCGAGTGGCGCCACCTCCGATCGAAGGTGGCGCTCCGGGACCCGGCCTGGCTAGCCCGGCTCGTTCTCCCTCTTGGCGCGCTCCCGGATCCTCACCCGCTCTTCGTCGTTCGGTCCGGGCCGGTCGCCGACTGGGAGCGGGGCGCGGCGGGTTGAGTGCGTTCGCGCTCCGGGGTCGACTGTCCGCGTCAGACCGGCCGACGTGGCTGGGGCGCGGCCTGGCGGCCCGGCGTCTTGACGTCATGCCGCTCCGACGCTATGATGCTGCCATGGCCGGTGCCGGGACCAGGCGGGCGACCGTCTACATCGATGGCGAGCTTCATCGGGCCGTTCGACTGCGGGCCGCCGAGACGGAGGTCACCATCTCCGACATCGTGAACACCGCCCTTCGGCAGCTGCTCGCCGAGGACGCCGAGGACTTCGACGCCTTCGAGCGACGGCGGGACGAGGAGGACCTCGACTTCGAGGCGGTCGTTCGGGGGCTCCGCGAACGCGGTGCCCTTTAGGGTCGTCATCAAGCCGAGCGCCGTTCGCGAGCTCGAGGCGATCCAGCCCAGGCCGGTCCTCGAACGCGTCGTCGCTGCGGCCCGGGCCCTCGCGGAGGCGCCGCGGCCGGTGGGGGCCGAGAAGCTGTCGGGGCAGAAGCAGCTCTACCGGGTCCGCGTGGGACGCCACCGGATCGTCTACCAGGTCGATGAAGAGGCACGGACCGTTCGGATCGTGAAGATCGGGCACCGTCGCGACGTCTACCGCTGACGGTTCCCACGGTTCACGGCGCTCCTCCACCGGGAACGGGTCCGAATACCGTCTCCTCCTCATGTTGGACGAGGGCGGTCGGAACCCCATCTTCGACGTGGTCGGCTTCGACCGCAATCCGGAGGACCGCGAGGAAGTGGCACCTCGGCCGAGGAACTGGCTCCCGGGCCGAGGAACTGGCTCCCGGGCCGAGGAACTGGCTCCCGGGCCGAGGAACTGGCTCCCGGGCCGAGGTACTGCTCCCCGGCTAGGAACCGGCTCCCGGGCCGAGGCACTGCTCCCCGGCTAGGAACCGGCTCCCGGGCCGAGGTACTGCTACCCGGCTAGGAACCGGCTCCGACGGGCGTGCTCGCCGGTCGGGCCCGAGGGTGCTTCGTCTCCCGGGCGGCCGCGGTCGCCTCGGGCGCCTCGTCCTTCGGCGGGTATTCGCCCCGGAGGTAGGCGTCAATGGCCGCCGCGGCCCGCTTCCCGTCGCCCATGGCCAGGATGACCGTCGCGGCGCCCCGGACGATGTCGCCCCCGGCGAAGACACCGGGGATGCTCGTCATGCCGTGCTCGTCGGTGACGATGTAGCCCCACTCGTTCCGTTCGAGCTCGGGGGCCGTCGCCGTGAGGAGCGGGTTGGCTCGGGTCCCGATGGCGACGATGACCATGTCGCAGTCGATGGTGAACTCGGAACCCGGGACCGGCTCGGGGCGCCGCCGGCCCGAGGCGTCGGGTTCGCCGAGGGCCATCCGGACGCAGCGGATGCCGCGGACCCAGCGATCCTCGGTCCCGAGGATCTCGACCGGCGCCGCCAGGAACTCGAAGCGCACGCCCTCCTCTTCGGCGTGGTGGACCTCCTCGACCCGGGCCGGGAGCTCCGCCCGACCGCGCCGATAGACGATCGTCGCCTCGGCCGCTCCGAGTCGACGAGCGGTGCGGACGGCGTCCATGGCGACGTTGCCGCCGCCGATGACGACGACCCGCTGGCCGTGGAGGACGGGCGTGTCGGCGTCGTCCCGCCAGGCGCCCATGAGGTTGAGCCGGGTCAGGTACTCGTTCGCCGAGTAGACGCCCTTTAAGTTCTCGCCGGGGATGTTCATGAAAACGGGCAGCCCGGCTCCGACGGCGATGAAAAGGGCATCGAAGCGCTCCCGGAGCTCGGCCAGGGTGTACGTCTTGCCGACGATGGCATCGGTCTCGATCCGGACGCCGGCGGCGACGAGGCGCTCGACCTCGGCCTGGACGATGTCCTTCGGCAGGCGGAACTCCGGGATGCCGTAGATGAGGACGCCGCCTGGGGCATGGAAGGCTTCGAAGATGGTGACCTCGTAGCCGCGCTTGGCGAGCTCGCCAGCGGCAGTGAGGCCGGCGGGTCCGGAGCCGACGATGCCGACCCGGCGCCCGACGCTGCTGGCCCGGTCGGCGTCGAGGACTTCGGGATGGGCCTGGGCCCAGTCACCGACGAAGCGCTCGAGGTGGCCGATGGCGACGGGCTTGCCGCGCTTGCCCCGGAGGCAGACGCCCTCGCACTGGATCTCCTGCGGGCAGACGCGGCCGGTGATGCAGGGCAGGGCGTTGTCGTCGAGGAGGGAGCGGGCGGCGGCGGCCAGGTCGCCTTCGCGGAGGAGCTTGATGAAGCGGGGGATGTTGACCCGGACCGGGCAGCCGTCGATGCAGTAGGGCTTCGGGCACTGGAGGCAGCGCTCGGCCTCGAGGATGGCGAGCTGCTCGGTGAAGCCGAGGTTCACCTCACGAAAGTTCGTCGCCCGAACCTCGGCGAGCTGTTCCGGCATCGGGGTTCGGTCGATCGCCATCCGCTCCTTCTGGGTGAGGGGGCGGTTCGGCGGCGGGGCGGTCGGGTCGCTCATCGTCAGCGGTTCGTCGTCGGGGTGGCGGTCGCTGGGGTCGTCGGGGTGGCGGTCGCCGTCGGGGTGGTCGTGGCCGCGGCCGTCGGGCTCGCCATCGGGGCAGGGGCCGTCGCCAGTCCGATCCGACACGGCTGGTGGCGGGCCATCGCCGCCTGCTCGAAGGGCCGGTACGTCGTGAGCCGGTCGGCGAGCTCGGCGAAGTCGATGGCGTGACCGTCGAACTCGGGGCCCTCGACGCAGGCGTAGCGCGTTCGCCCATCGACCGTCACCCGGCAGCCGCCGCACATCCCCGTTCCGTCGATCATGATCGGGTTCACGGAGACGATCGTCCGAAGCCCGAGGGGCCGGGTCATCTCGGCGACTGCCCGCATCATCGGGACCGGGCCGACGGCGTAGACGGCGTCGATGCCGCCCTCGGTGATGAGATCCCGCAGGGCTTCGGTAACGAAGCCGGGGCGGCCATAGCTGCCGTCGTCGGTGCAGGTCACGACCTCGCCGGCCGTCTTCAATTCGTCCTCCAGGATGACCCACTCTCGGGAGCGGCCGCCGATGACGCTCGTGACGTGGACCCCCCGCTCGGCGAGGGCACGGGCGATCGGCAGGACGACGGCCGTGCCGACGCCCCCGCCGACGCAGACGGCGCGCCCGGTCTCGATGAGCTCCGTCGGCCGCCCGAGGGGCCCGGCGATGTCGGCGATCGCCTCGCCGGGGTGCATCTCGACGAGTTCGTGGGTGCTCTTGCCGACGGCCTGGACGATGACGGTGATGGTGCCGGCCTCGGGATCGCCGTCGGCGATGGTCAGGGGGATCCGCTCGGCGCCCGGCGCCCGTCGGACGATGACGAACTGGCCCGGACGGCGGAGGCGGGCGATCCGGGGGGCTTCGACGACGAGTCGAAAGACGTTCGGCGAGAGCTGTGCTCGATCGACGATCCTGTGCATCCGCCTCCTGGCCCTGCTCGGGTGCCGTGCCGGCGGTGGGACGCGGCCTCGTCGCGCGTCCTCGCTCGACGGATCCGATCGTGCCGGTCGGGAGAGGGGGTCTCCATCCCCGGCCGGCCCGAAGGCGGGGGCCGAAGGTCACGTGTCGGTCGGGACCGCCGCCGGGTCGGCACCGCCGGGTCGGCACCGCCGGGTCGGGACCGCCGGGTCGGCACCGCCGGGTAGAGACCGCCGGGTCGCCCCGCCGGGCGTCCAGGTTCTCTGCCTCGGACCGGCTCCGCCGCCAGGCCCGTGTCGTGCCGCCCCGGCCTCCTCCGTGGGGGTTCCCGTGTGGCTTCGCTCCGGAGCGCCGGGCTCCTCGCCGCGGCCCGGCCTACTCTCCGCCAGCGCCGACGGCGGCCTTCGCCTTCGGCCAGTAGAGCTCCTTCTTGACGTGGAACTCGGGGTAGCCGGTGGCGAGGAGCTGCTCCTCGACGTTCACGATCATGTCCGGGTTGCCGCAGATGTAGACGACCGTCTCCTCGGGGCGAAGACCGTACTCGCGGCAGACGTCGAGGACGTTCGCCTCGACCCGGCCCGTCCGTCCGGTCCATCCTGCGTTCCGTGTCTCGTGGGGACGGCTGATCGTCGGCACGTACCGCAGCGGGTACGTCCCGTCGCGCTCCCATCCCTCGAGGAGGTCCCGGTAGCCGAGCTCGTCGACATAACTGCAGCCGTGGAGGAGGACCGTTCGCCGGGGTCGCCCCTGACGGAGGAGGTGCCGCATCATCGAGATGAAGGGCGCGATTCCCGTACCCGTCGAAACGAAGAGGTGCGTCCGCTCGTCGTTCGGCTCGAGGAGGAAGCGCCCCTTCGGTCCGATCATTCGCACCCGATGGCCGACGGGCAGGCGCCAGAGGAGGGTCGTGAAGCGGTTCACCGGGACGAGCCGGATGTAGAGCTCGTATCCCTCGGCCCCTGCGTCTTCGGGCGCGGAGGCGACCGAGTAGGGGCGCTGCCAGAGTTTGCCGTCCGCGAAGACCCCGATCGTCATGTACTGGCCCGGCTCGAAGGGGACGGGATCGCCATCGAACTTCACCCAGAAGTAGCCGAGGTCGTCGGTCTGGTCGACGCGCCGGATGAGGCGGGCGTTGTACTGGGGTGCATCGGCCGCGATCTCGCGCGTGTCTGCCGTGTGGTGGGTCATCGGTGGGCGATCCTCGATAAGCGGTCGGGCTGCGGCGACGGTGGCGCACGGCGAGCGCCCCGCGGCCCCGGCAGGCTCGTCGGCCCGAGCGCCGCGACGAGGGAGGGACTGCCGGCGGCGCCTGTCAGTGTACTGGCGGCGTGTCGGTCGCGGGCCGTCGGCCGTGTCGGCAGAGGCCTGGAGGGGGGC
This sequence comes from Chloroflexota bacterium, assembly GCA_042408925.1. Lineage (GTDB taxonomy): Bacteria > Chloroflexota > Limnocylindria > Limnocylindrales > CSP1-4 > BPIH01. The sequence goes on from JBHOQO010000036.1 coordinate 9,453, forward strand.
CCCGAGGTGCGTTCTCTACGGGTCGTTTCGACGGCCATCCGTGGACCCACCGGCGGTATCAACTGGTCCTGGCCTGGGTGGCCGCGTGCTCGAGGCGGGTCCGGCGGACGCTTTATCGAGAGGTCCGACCGGTCGTCGCCTGCCCCGATCGGGCGGATCGGTGACTCCGGGGCACGGCTTCGACAGGCCCGCTCGGCCAGGAGGTCCAGGTCTCGGTCACGATGTGGATGGAAGTCACGCCCGGCCCCCTTCACGCCCGGGCGGACGGGAAGCGGCGGAGGCAGCCCTCCAGAGAGCGGCGGCCCCCGTCACGCCCGGGCGGACGGGGAGCGGCGGGTCGGCGTGGCAATGCGCCCGAGGCTGCGCTGCCCATAGCGAGGCGGAGCCCGCTCGTCCGCCTCGGCATGTTGTTGGATACTCGCCGCACGAGTACCGGCGGACCGCCGGGCTCGGAATCTTCTCTGATACTCCCAGAACGAGTGAGTTGGACGTCGGAATCTCCACGTTACTCGCCGGGCGAGTATCGCGGCACAAGAAGCGGGCGGCCGGCACCCCGGCCGTGCACGACCGCGAGGGAGTGACCGCGAAATCGCGTGGAAAACCGATGGCCGCTCTTCCAGCTCACTCGCCCGGTGAGTAAACGAGAAGACGCGACGCGGCGGAGGCCCGGCTGTTGCGGCCCGGGCAGCGATGCCGCGAGAACGGCTCGGGCGGGTCGGCGCCAGGCGACGAGGTGAGCGGCGGCACCGGCGAAGCTGAGGGACCGCGACCGCGACGGAAGGGTGCGACGTCGGCCCGGCGGCCGGGCGGTTCCGCGGCCCGAAAACACCGGCCCCCGAACCACCCCGCGCTACAATCGCCCCGAACGCCACGACATCCCGCGCCGTCCGGTCAGCCGGTCCGCGACCGCGCCTCGCGCCCCCGAACCCGGCGCGCACACCGCCCAAAGGAGCCGCTCCATGGCCGAAACCCTGACCCCCTCCGAAACGCGTGCCCACCGGGCCGCGAAGCGCTACATCTACGCCTTCGGCGGCGGCCGGGCCGAAGGCGACGCCTCGATGCGCGACCTCCTCGGCGGCAAGGGCGCCGGCCTCGCCGAGATGACGAACGCCGGCCTCCCGGTCCCGCCCGGTTTCACGATCACGACCGAGGCCTGCAACGACTACTTCGCCAACGGCGAGCGCCTCCCCGAGGGCCTCTGGGACGACGTCCTCGAGGCGATCCGCGAGGTCGAGCAGCTGACCGGCAAGGGCTTCGGTAATCCCCAGAACCCCCTCCTCGTCTCCGTCCGCTCCGGCGCCAAGTTCTCGATGCCGGGGATGATGGACACCGTCCTCAACCTCGGCCTCAACGAGCAGACCCTCGAAGGCCTCATCCGCCTGACCGGCAACGAACGCTTCGGCTGGGATGCCTACCGGCGCTTCATCCAGATGTTCGGGCGGATCGTCATGGGCGTCGACGGCGAGAAGTTCGATCACGCCTTTGAGGAGGTAAAGCGCGAGCGGGGCGCCCGCCAGGATACCGACCTCGATGCGGACGCCCTCAAGGAGGTCGTCGGCCGCTTCCTCGCCATCGTCCGGGAGGCGACCGGCCGCGACTTCCCGACCGATCCCTACGAGCAGCTCGAGCTCGCCATCAAGGCCGTCTTCGCCTCCTGGTTCGGCAAGCGGGCCCGCGACTACCGCGAGTACAACAAGATCCCCCACGACCTCGGGACCGCCGTCAACGTCGTGACGATGGTCTTCGGGAACATGGGCGACGACTCGGGGACCGGCGTCGCCTTCACCCGGGACCCGAACACCGGCGAGAAGCGCCTCTTCGGCGAGTACCTGACGAACGCCCAGGGCGAGGACGTCGTGGCCGGGATCCGGACGCCCTTCAAGATCGACCACCTGAAAGAGCAGATGCCCGAGGTCTACGCCGAGTTCGAGCGGATCGCCGAGCGCCTCGAGCGGCACTACCGCGACATGCAGGACCTCGAGTTCACGATCGAGCGCGGCCGCCTCTACATGCTCCAGACCCGGAGCGGGAAGCGGACCGCGGCGGCGGCCGTGAAGATCGCCACCGACATGGTCGACGAGGGCATCATCACGAAGGAGGAAGCGGTTGCCCGGGTCGAGCCGGCCCAGGTCGAGCAGCTCCTCCGCGATCAGTTCGACCGGGCGGCCCTCGAGCAGGCCCGGCGGGTCGCCCGCGGCCTGAACGCCTCGCCCGGTGCCGCCGTCGGCCGGGCCGTCTTCTCCGCCGACGACGCCGTCGAGTGGGTCGGCCGCGGCGAGAAGGTCATCCTCGTCCGGGTCGAGACCTCGCCGGACGACTTCCACGGGATGGCCGTCGCCGAGGGGATCCTGACGGCCCGCGGTGGGGCGACCTCCCACGCCGCCGTCGTGGCCCGGCAGATCGGCAAGCCCTGCGTCGCCGGCTCGACCGAACTCGTCGTCGACTACCGAACGAAGACCGCCCGGAGCACCGAGACGGGCCTCGAGTTCGCCGAGGGCGACTGGATCAGCCTCGATGGCTCGACCGGCGAGGTCTACCTCGGCGCCCTCCCGACGGTCTCGGCGCGCTTCGAGGAGCAGCCCGAGCTCCAGCGGATCCTCGGCTGGGCCGACGAGATCCGGCGCCTCGGGGTCTGGACGAACGCCGACAAGCCCGAGGAGGCTGCCCTCGCCCGGAGCTACGGGGCCCGAGGGATCGGCCTCTGCCGAACCGAGCACATGTTCCGCGAGGGCGAACGGCTCGCCATCGTCCGCGACGCGATCCTCGTCGCCCATCAGGCGACCCGGGCCAAGGCCCGCCGGACGGCGGGGGAGACGCTGAGCCCCGAGGACGAGGCCGCCGTCGCCCGCTTCGACGCCGCGATGGCCAAGCTCGAGCAGCTCCAGCAGGGCGACTTCGAGGGGATCTTCCGGGCCATGGACGGCCTGCCGGTCGTCATCCGGCTCATCGACCCGCCCCTCCACGAGTTCCTCCCGAGCCACGAAGAACTCCTCGCCGAGGTCGTCCGGCACCGGACCCTCGGAACGCCCGAGGACGACCCGGCCTACGCCGAGGCGCGGACGCTTCTCGCCGCCGTCGAATCGATGCGGGAGCAGAACCCGATGCTGGGGCTGCGGGGTTGCCGGCTGGGGCTCATGATCCCCGACTTCGTGAAGACCCAGACCCGGGCGATCCTCAACGCCCAGATCGCCGTGAAGCAGGCCGGCGGGCGGCCGATCGCGAAGATCATGATCCCCCTCGTCGGCCACGTGAACGAGCTGGCCGAGACCCGGCGGATCCTCGAAGCCGAGGCGAAGGCCGTCGAGTCGGCGGCCGGCGTCTCCGTCGAGTACTCGTTCGGGACGATGATCGAGGTGCCGCGCGGCGCGCTGACGGCCGACGAGATCGCCCGGGAAGCCGCCTTCTTCAGCTTCGGGACGAACGACTTGACCCAGATGACGTTCGGCTTCTCCCGGGACGACGCCGAGGGCGGCTTCCTCCTCAAGTACGTCGAGGACAAGATCCTCCCCTTTAACCCGTTCCAGACCCTCGACGATGCCGTCGCTGACCTCATGCGGATCGCCGTCGAGAAGGGTCGGCGGGCGCGCCCCGCCCTCGAGCTGGGGATCTGCGGCGAGCACGGCGGCGATCCCGAGTCGATCGCGAAGTGCGAGCGGCTCGGCCTCGACTACGTCTCCTGCTCGCCGTTCCGGGTCCCCGTCGCTCGCCTCGCGGCCGCCCAGGCGGCCCTCGCCGCCCGGGCCGCGGGCGGGGCGGCCGAACGGGACCGCTGAACGGGCCGACGGCCCGGGGCTGGCTCGGGCCGCTCGAGCGGCCGCGGCGCCCGATCGGACACGCTGACACGAGCTAACGACCGGGAGGAACGCGACGACACCACCCGACGACGCGGCGGGACGGCCGATGCCACCCCGCCGAACCCCGCCCCGCCGCGTCGTCCGCCGCCTCCTCCTCGACCCCACGCCCCTCCGGCTCGACCGGGACTTCCGGCTCCTCTGGCTCGGCCGGGCGATCAGCGGCTCGGGGCGCCAGATCACCCGGGTCGCCCTGCCGTTCCAGCTCTACGTCCTGACCGGCTCCTTCCTCGCCGTCGGGGCGGTCGCCGTCGTCGAGCTCGTCGCCATCCTCCTCTTCTCCCTCGGCGGCGGCGCCATCGCCGACAGCGTCGACCGCCGGCGCCTCATGCTCTGGACCCAGGTCCTCCTCGCCGCCACGAGCCTCGCCCTCGCCGGCCTCGCCCTCCTGCCGGCCCCGCCGATCGCGGCGATCTACGCCGTCGCCTTCGTCGCGGCGGCGCTCTCGGCCGTCGACCAACCGGCGAGGGCCGCCGCGATCCCGCGCCTCGTCCCGCCGGAACGCCTGCCGGCGGCGATCGCCCTCAACCAGCTCATCGGCCAGGCGGCTTCGGTCATCGGCCCCGGGATCGGCGGCCTCCTGCTCGCGAGCGTCGGCCCGGCCGGCGCCTACGCCGTCGACGCGGCGACGTACGGCGCCGCGATCGTCGCCGCGGCGCGGATCCGTCCGATCCCGCCGAGCGGGGTCCTCGTCCGGCCGACGCCGGCGGCGATCGTGGAAGGGCTCCGCTTCGCCCGTCGGCGCCGGGTCATCATCTCGACCTTCGTCGTCGACCTCGACGCCATGGTCTTCGGGATGCCGACCTCCCTCTTCCCGGCCCTCGCCCTGACCGTCTTCGAACGGGGCCCAACCGGGGTCGGCCTCCTCGCCGCGGCCCCCGGTGCGGGCGCCTTCCTCGGCGTCCTTCTCTCGGGCTGGGTGAGCTCCGTGGCCCGACCCGGCCGGGCGACGCTCGTCGCCGTGGGCGTCTGGGGCGCGGCGATCCTCGCCTTCGGGCTCGTCACCTTCTCCTTCGAGCTCGCGCTGCTCTGCCTCGCCGTGGCCGGGGCGGCCGACGTCTTCTCGGCGGTCATGCGCTCGACCATCGTCCAGCTCGAGACTCCCGACGAGCTCCGGGGCCGGGTGACCGCCCTCCACAGCCTCGTCGTCACGAGCGGGCCGCGGCTCGGTGACGCCGAGGCGGCCGCCGTCGCCGCCCTCGTCGGTCCGCAGCTCTCGGTCGTCTCGGGCGGGCTCCTCTGTCTCCTCGGCCTCGGGATCGTCGCCCGCCGTTTCCCAGAGCTCGCTGCGTACCGAGTCCCGACCCGCCGGATCGAGGGCTACCGGGCCGGCTCGGCGGCACCGCCGGGGTAGCGAGGGTCCTGGTGGCCCGGACGGTCCCGGCGTCCCGACCGCCGAGGTCGTCTACACTCGGGCCATGGCGCAGCGTCCCCCGCCGTCGCCGCCGCACCGGGTCGTCGTCGTCGGCGGCGGCTTCGCCGGCCTCTACGCGACGAAGGTCCTCGCCGGTGACTCCCGCGTCTCGGTGACCCTCGTCGACCGGCGGAACTTCCACCTCTTCCAACCCCTCCTCTACCAGGTCGCCACGGGAGCGCTCTCGCCGGGCGAGATCGCCCAACCCCTCCGCTCGGTCTTTCGGCGCTACCCGAACGTCACCGTCCTCCTCGGGGAGGCGGTCGGGCTCGATCCTGACGCCCGCCGGGTCGAGCTCGCCGACGGGGCGAGCATCCCCTACGACAGCCTCATCGTCGCCACCGGCGCCCGCTTCTCGTACTTCGGTCGCGACGACTGGGCGCCCCTCGCCCCGGGCTTGAAGTCGGTCGACGACGCCCTCGAGATCCGGCGCCGAATCTTCATCGCCTTCGAGGCCGCCGAGCGGGAGGGAGATCCGGAGCGACGGGCCGAGTGGATGACCTTCGTCGTCGTCGGCGGTGGACCGACCGGGGTCGAACTGGCCGGCGCCCTCGGCGAGATCGCCCACGACACCCTCCGCCGGGACTTTCGCTCGATTCACCCGCCCGACGCCCGGATCGTGCTCGTCGAGGCCCTCGATCGGATCCTGCCGACGTACCCGCCCGACCGCTCCGAGTCGGCCCGCCGCCAGCTCGAGCGGCTCGGCGTCGTCGTTCGGACCGGGACCCGGGTCGTCGACATCGGCGAGCGGGCGGTGCGGGTCGTCGTCGTGCCCACCGGGACCGAGGAGACGATCCCGACCCGGACGACCCTCTGGGCGGCCGGCGTCCTCGCCTCGAGCTTCGCCCGGGCCGTCGCGGCAGCCACCGGCGCCGAGACCGACCGGGCCGGGCGGGTCGTCGTCACTCCTGAGCTGACGATCCCCGGCCACCCCGAGGTCTTCGTCGTCGGCGACGCGGCGCTCCAGCCGTGGGGCCAGGGACGAACGGTGCCGGGCGTCGCCCAGGGCGGGATTCAGGCGGGGAAGTACGCCGCCCGGGCGATCCGCCGGCGCCTCCGGGGTGAGTCGGTGGGGCCGTTCCGGTATCGGGACTTCGGCGACGTGGCTGTCATCGGTCGGCTGGCCGGAGTCACGAACATCGGCTGGCTCGGTCCCTTCGGACGCCAGGGGGGCTTGCCGGCCTGGCTCCTCTGGCTCGGGATCCACATCGCCTACCTCATCGGCTTCGCCAACCGGCTCGTCGTCCTGACGCGCTGGGCCTGGAGCTTCCTCACCCACGGGCGGGGAAGCCGGCTCATCACCGGGACGCCGTTCCTGCCGCCGCTGGAAGCGCCGCGGGCCGTGGGCCCGCTGCCGGAGCCGATCGTCGACACGGCGGACCCCGACGGCGGCTCGGCCTCGGCCTCCGACGGCGGGGTCTCCAGGTCGTTCGAGGCGGAGCGAGGCGGGACGGCGCGACGGAGCCCGTAACCGGCGGGTCCCGGCCTCGGGCCCGGCGACCCGACGCGGATCGAGCGAGTGCGGCATCATTGGAGACCACGGCGCCGATGGCGCCATCGTTCCCATAGCTCGCCTGCCCAACGAAGGAACCGTGTCCGAACGTCGCGATTTCGACCAAGCCTCGGGGTTCGGATCCCCGACGTCCAGCCGGTTCGACCCAGGTCCGGGTGGAGCGGCGGCGTCCGCGGCCGGCGGTCAGGCCGACCGGCCTTCGAACCCGGCCGCGAGCGGTTCGCCCGGCTCGGCTTCTGGTTCGCCCGGCCCGGCTTCCGCCGCCCCCGGCGCTCTGCCGGCAACCGGGCGCGAGTCCGTCCTCACCTGCGCCGCCTGCGGCAAGAAGAACCGGATTCGCCCGAGCGAGCGGGGCGTTCCCCACTGCGGCGCCTGCGGGAAGCCGCTTCCCTGGCTCGTCAATGCCACCGACGCGACGTTCGACGTCGAGGCGAAGGCCGCCGTCACCGTCCTCGTCGACCTCTGGGCGCCGTGGTGCGGCCCGTGCCGGGTCGTCGGTCCGATCCTCGAGGAGCTCGCCCGCGACTTCGCCGGTCGGCTCAAGGTCGTGAAGGTGAACGTCGACGAGAACCCGGCCCTTGCCGCCCGCTTCGGGGCGATGAGCATCCCGACCCTCGTCGTGATCCGGAACGGCCGCGTCCTCGACCGGATCGTCGGGGCCCTGCCGAAGAGTCAGCTCACGATCCGGCTGACGCCGTACCTTCTTCGGACCTGACGTGGCGGACGTCGTCCCCGCCCGTCGTCCCGCCGCGCGCCCTCGTCCCGAGGCGGCCCGAGGTCGGGTCCCGGGCCGCCGTCGTGCGGCCCGCCGCAGAATCTCCCGCCCTCGATGACCACCTGGCCGCCGGGACCGCCGGGCCAGCCCGAGCCGCCGCCGGTCGAACGCCCCCGGCGGGGCGCCTTCGGCTGCCTCCTCGAGGTCGTCGAGACCCTCGTCCTCACCGTCATCATCTTCTTCGTCATCCAGACCTTCGTCGCTCAGCCGTACCAGGTCCGCCAGCAATCGATGGAGCGGACCCTCGAGCCCGGCCAGTACGTCCTCGTCGACAAGCTCACCCCACGGTGGGACGGCTACAAGCGGGGCGACATCATCGTCTTCGAGCCGCCGCCCGGTTGGTCCGACGGCGACCGGACGCCGTTCATCAAGCGGATCATCGGCGTCGGCGGTGACGAGATCGAGATCCGGGACGGGCGGGTCTACGTCAACGGCGTCGCCCTCGCCGAACCGTACGTCTACGACGGCCAGCCGACGACGGCGCCCCCGGACCGGGACGTCTTCACGGTGCCGCCCGGCGAGTTCTTCGTCATGGGCGACCACCGGGCGAGCTCGGCCGACTCGCGGATCTTCGGGCCGATCCCGGGCTCGTCGATCATCGGCCGGGCCTGGCTCCGCTACTGGCCGCCGGAGAACTTCGGGATCCTCCAGACGCCGGTCTACGCCATCGGCAACGGGGCCCGCTGACCCCAGCTCGCGCCGTCGCGCTCGGCTCGGCCAGCTCCCGCACCGGCGGCTCGGTCAGCTCCCGCCCGGGAAGCGGTCCAGGTTGAAGCGCCGGAAGGCATCGCCCGTCGGCCGAAGCGTCCCGTCGGGGTCGACGAGGCCCCGCGCCTTCGGTCCGTCGAGCCCGAACCAGACCGCGATCGGGATCCCGGCGGCGACCAGCCCGGCCATGATCGCCGTCGTGTCGTTCGGGTCGTCGGTGACCTGGCCGACCTCGTTCGTCATGGCCGGCAGATTCGTCCGAGCCCGGAGGAAGGCGACGGCCTCGGCCAGGATCTCCGGATCGGCGATGTACCAGTGGAAGTTGACGAAGTCGGCTCCGGCGGCGCGATAGCTCGCCAGGAGCGCCTCGCCCTTGCGGATCTGCTCCCGTGCCCGGGCCGAGTCGAGCTGGGCTCGCTCCTCCGGCGTGAACGCCAAACGCGCGATCCGTTCGGCTCGGGCGGTGTCACCGGCGCGGCGGGCGTCGTCGTAGACGAGGAGGGCGACGAGGCTGCTGACGAGGCCGCCATTCGTGCACGGGACGCCCCGCTCGTGGGCGACGGCGCAGGCCGCCTCGAGCTCGGCCGCATACTCGGCCGGGGTACCCGTGTAGAAGAGGGCCGAGTTCTCCTCGTTCTCGACGACGAGGACGGCCGGCCGGTAGTGGTCGAGGACCTCCGCGAGGGCACGCCGGTAGGCGCCCAGGTCCCCGGGCGGGGCGGTCGGGCCCGGTCCGCTTGCCCGAACCGTGAGCACCAGGGCGAGTCCGGCCCCGAGGGCGGCGTCGCACTCAGGACAGCGCCCGTCCCAGCGGTCGAGGAAGACCGAGGCCGGTCGGTAGGAGACGGCGCCCAGCGACCTGGCGACCTCAATGCCTCCGGGGCGCCGAACGAGCTCGGAGGGGAGGATGACCCCGAAGGGGTTCGTGCCGCTCGGGGCGGGGCTGCGGGCCGGTGCGCTCTGGTCACTCCCGCTCGGCCGAGCAGCTGAAGGGGGCGCCGAGGCTGCGACCGAGGGTGGCTCGGCGCGACGGGCGCCGCAGGCAGCGGCGAGGAGGGCGAGGCAGACGGTGAGGGCAGCGATGGCCCGGGCCTCGGCGTGCACGCCGTACGTTGTAGCAGGCCCCATTGGGTCGAGCCGAGGTGACCCGGGTGCCGGCGGGTTGGGGCCAGGGGAACAGTGCGGGCCGTGCTCGGCGGGGCGGAGGGACGGCCCGGACCTCGTCGTTACGGAGCGGTGGGTCGTGCTCGGGGAGGGACGAGGTCGTCGAGGTGGACGTAGGCGAGACGGCCGTAAGAAGGCGAAACCTGCGGTCGTTCCCCACGAGCGCGGTGCAGCCCACGCCGAGGGCGGTCGCGGCCACCACGGCATCGGCGAGTCCGAGCCCGATCTGGGATCGGAGCCGCGCGGCCTCCCTAGCCGTCGGGCGGCTGAGCGGCACGACCGTGAAGCCCGGCCCGTCGAGAGACGGGCGATGGCCGCCGGCCCGTCGCCGCCCTCCTTCAGCGGCCCGACGAGGAGCTCGTCCTCCGTGATGACCGATACGACGAGTCCGATGCGACCCGCGGCGGCGACGCTGAGGACTCGCTCAACCGGCCGGTCCCACGGCGCGTACCCACCGAGGAAGTAGATGAGCGGCGCCGTGTCGACGGCGACCAGAGCATGCCAGGCAAGGGCGGCCGTCAGGCGCTCGTCCGGTTCCACTCGTCTCGAAGGGTCCGCAGATAACGGTCGGGATCTTCGCCGTATGCCGCGCGCGGCGTGCCGTGGAGACGCTCAAGCGGCGCTTCGGCCCGCTCGAGGACGAGCTTCCCGTCCTCGATCCGCAGGGCGACCCGGGTGCCGGGCCCGATCCCGAGTCGGCGCCTCGCCCAAACCGGGATCGTGATCTGGCTCTTCGACGAGAGCACGGCGGTCGTCTTCACGCCGCTACGCTAGCGCACAGGCTGGGACGGGATATGGAGCCGCGCTGCCAATCCGTTAGCCGGGCCGAGGTCAGCGCCCCGGACGGGCTCCAGGATTAGAGCAGGCAGCGCAGCCGGACGGAGACGTCACGGAGTCAGCGGTGACACCCGGATCTCGCACGCGTTGGCAAGCTGGCGTCGGATGGCCCCGGTCTTCTTGCCGACGACGTGGTAGTGGGCCTGTCCGCGGAGTCCGTCTGTTGCGACCGGTGCTCACTCGATTCGGAGGCCGAGCTGGCGAACGACGCTGGCCGGAAGGCTGATGAGGCCATAGCCTTGGTGCCCGTCCAGAACACTCGTTGCGCTCAAGCCCAACTGGAGCAGGTGCTCTTCCACGTACACCGACATCGCCTCGGTTCCGTCTGGTGCCCGCTGGTCCTGGAAAGCCGCCCGCGAGGTCGAAGGCGCGGATGAGGCGATCGTGACCGGCGTCGAAGAAGTCAAGTACGCCCGCGATCCCCTTCGAGAGAGGTCTCCCCCGGGCAGTGAGCGTCAGGACGGTTACCGGCTGACCGTCGGCCCGACGGATCGCCGGCTCAACCGTCCCGTGAAGGCGGCCGAGCGGCCCGCTGGCTCCTTGGATGACGTACCGGAGGGCGATCCGGATCGTCTCAGGTGACGGGAGATCATCCACCGGCTGGGGCCGAACGATGGACAAGATCTCGCTCGGCGGGAGCTCATTCGGAGTTACGATGTGATTGATGTAGGTCAGCTCGCATTGTGTCGGCTCCACTGGCCCGAGCCCAGCCTCTTCGATGTGCTGAACGAACTCCTGGAAGTCTCTTGCGAAGGGCTCCCGAAGCTTTGGGTATCGCGGGTATTCCGGGTGAGCCCCGACCTTACGCCAGTTCCGAGCAAACCAGTCATTTTGGACCTGGACCAGCTCCGACGCGTCGGAGCTGATGAACCAGGCTCGTGGCATCGGCGGAGTCGGGAGTAGCTCAAGGGTAAACGGGGGCCCTCCACCTTGGCCATCGAAATGCTCGATGAGGGGCTGAAATCGGGGCTGTTCGGCAACCTTAGGGAATGCCTTCTTGAAGTCCTAGAGCCGCCGTCCGTCAGCCCACCAAGGCGATCGGGCGACCCTCCTCGCCGCGCATGAGGACCGGGACCCGGCGGCGGCCCCAGCGGCCCGGCGGCCCGGCAAAGACCCCCGGGATCTGCGTCCCGCAGACCTCGCAGCGACCGTCGTCGGTGAGGCGGTACGTGCCGAGCTCGTACCAGTCGCGCTCGATGACGAGGGTCCCGCAGCCCTGGCAGTACGTGCTCCCACCTTCGGCGTCGTGGACGTTCCCGGTGTAGGCGTAGCGGACCCCGTTCCGGAGGGCGATCCGACGGGCCCGGGTGAGGGTCGCCGGCGGGGTCGGCGGCGTGTCGAGCATCTTGTAGTCGGGGTGGAAGGCCGTAAAGTGCATCGGCACGTCCGGCCCCAGCTCCTCGACGACCCAGCGGGTCATGGCGTCGATCTCCTCGTCCGAGTCGTTCCAGCCCGGGATGAGGAGGTTCGTGATCTCGAACCAGACGTTCGTCTCGTGCTTGAGATACCGGAGCGTATCCTTGACCGGCTCCAGGTGCCCGACGCAGAGCTCGTGGTAGAAGCGCTCGGTGAAGCCCTTGAGGTCGACGTTCGCGGCGTCCATGTGGCGGTAGAACTCGGCCCGCGGCTCGGGGTTCATGTAGCCGGCGGTGACGGCGATCGCCTTGATGCCGAGCTCATGGCAGGCGTCGGCGACGTCGATGGCGTACTCCATGAAGATGACCGGGTCGTTGTACGTGAAGGCGACCGAGGCACAGCCGAGGGCCTTCGCCGTCCGGGCGATCTTCTCGGGGCTCGCCTCGTCGGCGAGGGTGTCGATCTCGCGGCTCTTGCTGATGTCCCAGTTCTGGCAGAAGCGGCAGGCGAGGTTGCAGCCGGCGGTCCCGAAGGAGAGGACGCTCGTCCCGGGGAGGAAGTGGTTGAGGGGCTTCTTCTCGACGGGGTCGATGCAGAAGCCCGACGAGCGGCCGTACGTCGTGAGGACGATCTGGTCGTCCTGTCGGGCCCGGACGAAGCAGAGGCCGCGCTGGCCCTCGTGGAGGCGGCAATTCCGCGGACAGACGTCGCACTGGATCCGGCCGTCCTCGAGGCGGTGCCAGTACTCGGTCGCGATGGTGTGCGGTCCGACGAGGGTGCGCATGGAGTGAGCCTCCGGCGCTGATTCTCCACCTTTTCGGGAGATCCTGCCAGGAGGGGCTCTCGGGGCGTCAGGCGTGGGGGTCGTCAGGCGTTCGGGTCGCCCCTCCCGGTCGGCGGCACCAGCCGGAACTGCTGGGTCGTGTGCCAGCGGCCCCTGAACCGTGCCACTTCGACGAAGCCCTCCGGCTCGACGATGGTCCGAACGGCCGCCGGCGACAGGTAGTCGGGGTCGCCCCGCTCCTCAGTGACCGAGAGCCGGCCGTTCGGCCGGAGGACGCGCCGGAGTTCGCGTGCGGCACCCGCCCGATCCTCGATCTCGCCAAGGACGGTGACGAGGAAGGCGACGTCGAAGTGGTCATCCGGGAACGGGAGTCGGGCGGCGTCGGCGACGGTGAAGCCGACGTTCGTGCAGCCGGCGCGCCCCAGGCGCCGGCGGGCTCGGTCGAGCATCGCCGGCTGGACGTCGACGAGCTCGAGGTGGCCGTCCGGGATGCGCCGCGCCACCTCGACGGAGAAGTAGCCGGGCCCTGCTCCGACCTCGAGGACGCGGTCGTCCGGACGGAGGTCGAGGCGGTCGGCGAGGGCTTCGGGGGTGATGACGAGGCGCCGAAGGGGGGTCGTGAGGAGCCAGGCGAACCCCTCGGGATAGACCCCCCGCCCGACCAGCCGCCGGAGGCGCTCGAGCAGGGTTCGAAGGTTTCGGTTCACTCCCTGAGACATCGATGGTGGCTGGTGGTGGTTTTCGATGGCTTAGGCGGGGCCGATCTGGACGCGCGCGAACCTGACGTGCTGGATGAGCCGATCGGCTGCCCGCGCGGCGCCCGTGCCGATGCGAGAATGTTATGGTGCCCCCTCCCTTCCAGCCCCTCACCGCGGCGCTCCGCTTCGTCCTCGAGCTCGTCGGGATCACGGCCATCGCCCTGGCCGCGAGCCGACTGGCTCCCGGTCTCGTCGGGCCTTTCGCCGCCGCCGGCACGGTGATCGTCATCGCGGGTGCCTGGGCGGCGTTCCGGGTTCCCGGCGACCCGGGCCCGGCGCCGGTCGCCGTGTCGGGGCCGGCTCGCCTCGCTCTGGAAGCGGTCGTCTTCGCCCTCGCGACCGGCAGCCTCGCCCTCGTCGCCGGTCCCGCAGCCGCGGCGGTGTTCGGGGCGGCGGTCCTCGTTCAGTACGCGCTGGACCGGGGCCGGATCCGCCGCCTCCTGGGGCACCGGTAGCTCCCGGGACCCGACCCGGAGCGTCGCCGAGCGCCGCGCACCGACCGACCGGCCGTGTATCGGATCGCCCTGAGTCTCTTCCTCATCCAGTCGGGGTTCCACGCCTTCACGGCATCGCTGCCCCTCGCCCTCGCCCGGGGTGGAAAGGCCGACGCCGAGATCGGCCTGATCGTCGGCGTCGCAGCCCTCGTCCAGATCCCGGCCGCCTTCGCCGCCGGCGCCCTCGTCGACCGCTTCGGGGGCTTGCGGCTCATGGTCGTCGGGGGAGGGGCGTACATCGCTGCCAGCCTCGTCCTCCTCTTGCCCGGTGTCGAGGCAAGCGGGCCGAACCTTCCGTTCCTCGTCGCGCGGCTCCTCCAGGGCGTCGGCATCGGGACCGCGCTTCCGGCCGGGCTCTCGCTCGTCCCGCGCCTCGTTCCGGCAGTCCGGCGAGGCGTCGCCCTCGCCGTCGCCGGTGCGGCCCACAACCTGACCCTCGTCGTCCTGCCGCCGGCGTCGCTCGTCGTCCTCGACCTCGCCGGGCTCGACGGCGTCGCGGCGGCTGTCCTCGTCCTCGTCGTGGCGGGCCTCGTCGTCGCCGTCGTCGACCCGTCGGCGCTCGGCGGTTCGGCGGGGCGGCGGCGGCGGGGTGCCCGGCCGGTCCCGGCGGCGGGCCGCTCCGAGCCCACTCGCACGACCGGAGGCCGGCCCGTCGCAGTGGGCACGTCGGACGCGGTCGACCATGGGTCGCTCCAGCCCGCCGTTCGGCGCCTCGGGATCGCCTACCGGTCGAGCTGGGCGGCCCCCCTCGCCATCGTCGTCCTCTTCGTGGCCCACTGGGGCGTCGTCACGGCGTACCTTCCCCAGCGGGCCGAGGCGGCGGGCGCGAACATCGGGCTCTTCTTCGCCGCCGATGGGATCTCGGTCCTCCTGATGCGGGTTCCGTCGGGCTGGCTCGCCGATCGGTTCTCGGCACTGCCGCTCGTCCTGGCGGGGCTCGCGGTCACCGCGGCCGGGGTCGCCCTCCTTCTCGTGCCCCCGGCGACTTCGCTCCTCGTCGTCGCCGGGACGGCGACGGGTTCCGGGGCGGCGCTCATCGTGACGCCGCTCCTCCTCGAGCTGACGCGCCGGAGCAGCGACGCCGATCGGGGGAGCGCCTTCGCCCTCTTCTCGGCCGGGTTCGCCGCCGCCATCGCCCTCGGGAGCATCGGCGCGGCTCCGATCGTCGAGGCGGCGGGCTTCGAGCTGGCCGTCGCCACGGCGATGGTCGGGCTCCTCCTCGCTGCCCTCGTCGCCGTCACCGACGCCGGTCTTCGGGGCGGAGGCGCCACGGCGGCGGCGTGACTGGGCATCAGGACCGGGTCGACCGGCGCCTCGGGAGCGGCCTGTCGAAGGGCGGCCCGGCCGACGCGGGGGAGCGCTCCTCTCCTGATGCGACGAGCGCCTCGAGACGGTCGACGAAGGCTGCCTGGGCGGCGTGGAGGAGTCGGCGCGCCTCGGCTGGAGGGACCCAGGCCACCCGGTCGATCTCCGGGAAGGCCTGGAGGCGGCCCGAGCCCGGCGGCCACGGCATCTCGAAGGTGTTGCTCGTCGCCGCCTGCGGGTCGAGGTCGCCCTCGGCCGCCCAGGCGACGATCCGCTTGCCCGTCGGCGTCCGGACCTCGCCGAGGGGGACATACGCCGCCGGGTCCGCCGGCGGCGTATGTCCGGTCTCCTCCGCGAACTCGCGACGGGCGACCTCGAAGGGCGTCTCGCCGGCTTCGACGATCCCCTTCGGGATGCTCCAGGCCCCGTCCTCGCGGCCGGCCCAGAGCGGACCACCGGGGTGGGCGATGAGGACCTCGAGCCCGGACGGGCGGCGGCGGTAGAGGAGGATCCCGGCGCTGACGGCCACGGACTGATTGTGCCGCGCCCGCCGGGGACTCGCATTCCGCGGCCGGACCGGCGACAATGGGCCTCGGCCCGCCCGGCGACGGCACCGTCGTCCTCGGCGGCGCCGTCATCGCGACGACGGAACAGCAGCGGACGAGGACACGACGATGGCTCGCGCACTCATCCTGGGCGGCGGCTTCGGCGGGATCGCCGCCGCCGTGACGCTCCGCCGCCTCCTCGAGCCGACCGACGAGGTCGTCCTCGTCGAGCGTCGGGCGACTTTCGCGATGGGCTTCCGAAAGAATTGGGCGCTCGCCGGGGTCGAGCCGTACGAGGCCGGCGAGCGCCCGCTCGATCGCCTCCGGGAGCGCGGGATCGACGTCTGGCGCGCCTCGATCACGACGATCGACCCGGCCGCCCTCGCCGCCGAGGTCGAGCTCCTCGAGCCGAACGGGGCGCCGAGCGGGCGGCTCGAGTGGGTCGGCGGGGACGCCCTCGTCGTCGCCCTCGGGGCCGAGCGCGACCTCGACCGGGTGCCGGGGCTCCGGGCCCACGCCATCGACGCCTACGACGGCGCCCGCTCGGGCGAGGCGGCCCGGCGGATCGCCGAGTTCCCCGGCGGGCGGGTCGTCCTCGGGGTCTTTGGCGCTCCGTACCCGTGTCCGCCCGGGCCGTACGAGCTGGCGATGCTCCTGGCGGAGCGGTTCGAGGCCCTCGGGCGCTCGTTCGGGATGCTCGTCTTCACCCCGCTCCCGAAGTCGCTGCCGATCCTCAGTGAGGCCGGCTGCGCGGCCTTCGATGCGCACCTTGCCGGGGCCGGGATCAGCCTCCGGACGGGCACCCAGGCGCTCGAGGTTCGCCCCGGCGAGGTCGTCACCGCGGACGCGGCGATCCCCTACGACCTCCTCCTCGCCGTTCCGCCGCATCGGGTCCCGGCGGTCGTCGCGGCGGCGGGCCTCGCCGGTCCGTCGGGCTGGGTGGGGGTCGACCCGCGGACCCTGGAGACCCGCTTCCCGGGCGTCTACGCGGTCGGGGACGTGACGGCGATCCCGCTGGCGACCGGCGGGGCGCTCCCGAAGGCGGGGGTGTTCGCCGCCGCGGAAGGGGAAGTGGTCGCCCACCGGATCGCGGCGACCTTCGCCGGCCGAGCGCCCGAGGCGACGTTCTCCGGGGAGGGGGCCTGTTTCATGGAGACCGGGCGCGGCCGAGCGGCGATGGTCCGGGGCGCCTTCCTCGACGACCCGCCGCGGGTCGAGCTGACCGAGGCCTCGCCGGAGCACCTCGCCGCGAAGCGGGCCTTCGAGGCCGAGCGCCTCGCCGCCTGGTTCGGAGCGTGAGGCGGTCCCGGGCGGCGCTCCGCTCGGGCCGATCGGTCAGACCGCCATGCCCTGCTCGGTCAGGGCCGACTCGACCGCGGCCACGAGCGTGGCCCGATCCGGGATGCCGGCCAGCGCCGTCACCCGGTGCGGCCCGTCGATCTCGACCCAGTCGAGGGATTCGTCGACCGAGGTGAGGATGACCGGCAGGTCCGGGTACGTCTCCCGCATGTCGACGACGAGCTGCCGCCCCCCGTCCGAGCTGCCGGCGACCCAGGCGTCGTAGATGAGGACGTCGGCCGCGTCGACGAGCGAGCAGGGGAGCTGCTCGAGGACCGGGCACGGGATGTGCTGGGGACCGCTACAGCGCTCGACCTCGTAGCCGGCGGCGCGCAGGTCGGCGGCCAGCCGCTCGGCGACGGCCGGATCGCGGTGGACGATGAGGACTCGCGTCATCGGCCTGCCTCCGTCGCGTCGTTCGCCGCGCTCCATCCGGGCCGCGGTCGGCGCCCGACCGCCGGGACGCTCGGATCCGCGGCTGTCATGAACGGTCGCCGCCGGGGTTCGAACCTTCCAGGGTCACGGGTCACGTTCCGTCGGGCCGACCGGCCCATGAGGGACGTCGAGGCGTCGGGTTCGGCGACGCCGCTCGTCGAGGGCGGCCGCGGCCGAGGCGACGACGAAGAGGAGCAGGGCCAGGACGTTTAGGACCCCGCCCGCCTGCCAGGCCGGCACCGAGCCGCCGAGGTCGCCGATCCCGACCCGGACGAGGAGGCCGAGATGGAGGAGGGCCAGATGCCCGAGGAACCACGGCCGGTAGGGGAGGGGAAGACCGGTGACCGCCGGGAGGATGATCGGGGCGTGGGCGAAGACCATCGAGACGACGAAGCCGAGGAAGAGGGCGTGGAGGAGCGCGTCGTAGGCAAGCCCCGCCGCGACGGGGCCGGCTCCAACCCAGAGGAGCCCGGCGAGGGCGAGCCAGGCGTACCCGATGAGGAGGGCGGCGGCGATGAAGCGCGTCGCGCCGCCGAACCGGACGGTCCGCCGGGCGATGTCGAAGCGGGCGAGCCAGGTCGCCAGGCCGAGGAGGCCGAGGCCGGTCAGCCGGACCGCCCGGTCCGGGTCGAGGAAGGAGCCGATCGTCCCGAGGGCGACGAGGGCGACCGAGGCCACGAGGGCGACCCGTGCGCGTCCGTCGATCCCGCCGAGGCGGGCAAGGTCGAGACGCTCGCCGGCGATGGTGAGGACGAGGAACGCTCCGAGGGGAACGACGAGCTCCGAGATGCTGCGCCCGGCGAGGAGGCCGACGGCAGCCGCCAGCCAGGCGACCGCACCGAGGGCCTGGATCGTCGTCTGGAGCGAGCGCTCGATCCGATCGACGGCAAGGTAGATCCCGACGAGTCCGGCCCCGCCGGCGGCGAACAGGAGGCCGGCGAGCTCGATCGGCGCTCCGCCGAGGAGCGCCAGCCCGCCAAGACCGGCGGCGATCGGCGCCCCATACCCCCAGGGCCGCCCGAGGGCGGCGGCCCGCTCGAGGGCGATGAGCGTCCCGAGGAAGCTCAGGACCATGAGGAGGCCGTGGTCCGCCGCGACCCGCTGTCCGATCCCAGCGGGGAGGAGGCCGGGACTCACGAGACCCAGGAGGACGAGGGCGCCGGTGAGTCCGGCGAGGAGCGCCAGCCCGGCGAGGGCGAGCATGAGGAGGCGGTCCGGGCGGACGCCGACGGCTCGCTCAGGACTCACCGGGACCAGCCGAGGAGCGCCTTGGCCGCTTCGCTCATCCGGTCGGGCGACCAGGGCGGGTCGTAGGTGATCTCGAGGTCGACGTCGACGATGCCCGGAAGGTCAAGGAGCGCCCAGCGGATCTCCTCGACCAGGTAGGCGCCGATCGGGCAGGCGGGGGTCGTCGTCGTCATCCGGATCGTCGCCCGGCCATTCTCGACCCGGGCGTCGTACACGAGCCCGAGGTCGACGATGCCGAGACCGAGCTCGGGGTCGATGACGCGCCGAAGGGCGTCGAGGAGGTCCGCGGGACTCGGGCCTGGCCCGAGGATCCGCTCGAGGCCGACCGGGGAGCCGCCGCGACCGACCGTCGGGTCGTCAGCCATCACCCGACGCCGGCGGCGCGCCGGTCGGGGTCGGCGCCAGGTGGACTCGACAGAGGTCCGGACGGACGAACGGTTCGAGGGCGATCGCCCGGACGGGTGCCGCCATCGCCCGCAACGCGCCCCGGAGCATGCCGAGGTGGGCGGAGCAGACGACCTCCCGACGCTCGCGAGCCAGGGCGACGAAGGGGCAGCGGCGTAGATCGATCGGTGCCGCCGGGTCGGCCGACGGCTCGGGATCGAAGCCGGCCCGGTCGAGGATCGCGACGAGGCGCCGCCGCGCCCGCCCCGGCTCGGTCCGACGCGCGGTGCGTCCGACGAGGGCGGCGCCCCACGCCTCGCCGGCGGCCTCGGCCGCGGCGCCGCCGCCCGCATGGGCGAGGGCCTCGGCGAGGACCCGGGCGAGCGCTTCGTAGGCGGCCGCTTCGGGCGACGACCCGTCGGGCGCCGGTCCCGAAGCCTGCTCCGACGTCGTTCGGGCCTCGATCGGGCGCACGAGCCGGTACCGATGCGGCGGTCGACCTCGCCCGCCGGTCGGTGCGACGACCCGGGCCACGAGCCCGCCGTCGACGAGGTGTTCGAGCTGGTCGCGTACCGAGTTCGGATGCCGTCCGACCGCGGTGGCGAGATCGCGAACGGCGAGGGGCCGATCCGTCGCGGCGAGCAGGTCGAGGAGGCGGGCGCGGATGGGGTCGGCGAGGAGTCGGTGGCGGAGGATCGTCGACATCGGCCGGACTTGATTTTATACGGGCTAGGCCGTATAAAGCAACCCGGCGCATGGTGAGCGCCCGGCGCCGCTCCGCGGCCGCGTCCCGCCGACGTTCGCAGGAAGGAGTCGTCCGATGTCGAGAACCGAGGATGCGGAGGCGGCGGCGGCGATCCGCGCGCACCACGTCGAGCTTCACAAACGCTTCGCCGAGCTCGTGGCGGGCGTCCGTCACGCCGTTCGGTCTGGGGCTGACCCGGTCGCGGCCCGGGACGCTCTGCTGGCATTCCTCGACGGCGAGCTCGTTCCCCACGCCCGGGCCGAGGAGGCCGCCCTCTATCCGGCCGGCGCGAGGGGCCCGACGGTCGCCCTCGTGGCGGCGATGGTCGACGAGCACCGCGACGTCGTCCGCCGCATCGAGACGCTCCGGCCCACGACGGACGGGCTCGACCTCGTCGGCGGCGCGACCGCCCTCCTCGCCCTCTTCGAGAGCCACCTTGCCAAGGAGAACGAGCGCCTGATCCCGGCCCTCGTGGCCGATCCCGACGTCGCGCTCGCCGAGCGCCTGGCGGGGATGCACGAGCTCCTCGGCGCGGCCTGAGCGGCCGGACATGACCAGCGCACCATCGATCAGGAGGTAGACGATGACCACCCGACAGATCGACGTCCGGACGATCCCGCCCGCTCGCCGGCACGCCCTCATCTTCGAGACCTTCGAGGCCCTCGCACCCGGCGAGCACTTCGAGATCGTCGTCGACCACGACCCGAAGCCGCTCTACTACCAGTTCGCCGCCGAGCGGGCTGGAGCGTTCAGCTGGGAGTACCTGGCCGACGGCCCGGAGCTCTGGCGGGTCCGCATCGGTCGAACCGGCGAGGCGTCGCCCGTCCGCTAGCCGAGCCCGCGGCAGCGCCGGCGCCGACCCGGGTCGGGTCGGGCGCCCGGCCAGCCATCCTGGATTGACATTCGGCGTGGGGCTTGTTTATCGTCGGGGGCAGTCGCAGCTGCGACCGCAGTCGCAGGTCGGGGGTCGGCATGTCCGAGGCAGGCAGGCGAGCCGAATCGCGGGTCGAGCGGGCGGTCCGGGCGGTCCTCCCGCCCGG
>JBHOQO010000041.1:0-39280 GCA_042408925.1 Chloroflexota bacterium
ACCTCGGCGAGCCCGACGGCCCGCCGGAGCCGGCGGGTGACCTCCGGCGGGGCGACGACGACCCCGAGCCGCCGGCGGCGCGGCGCCTCGCCGGTCGCGAGGCGATCGAGGCGGTCCCGGAGCCCCGCCTCGGCGGCGATGGCGAGGTAGAAGCCGTCGCCGAGCCGATGGGTGTCGATCCCGACGACCCGCCCCTCGCGGTCGAGGAGGGGGCCGCCGGACGCGCCGGGGGCGAGGGGTGCGGTGTGCTCGATGGCGGGCCCGACGAGGGCGCCGCTCGGGCTCCGGAAGGTTCGTCCGACGCCCGAGACGAAGCCGAGGGTGAGGCGCGGGCCGTCGGGGCCGGCCGCGGCGGCGAGGACGGCCGCTCCGATGGCGACCGGCGCCTCCGACCAGGGGAGGGCGGGTCGCTCGCCGGTGTCGGCCTCGAGGATGGCCAGGTCGCCGTCGGGGTCGAGGCCGAGGACCTTGCCCGGCCCGCGGGTCCCGTCGGCGAACGTCACCGTCGTCTCCTCGCCGCGGAGGTTGTGGGCGTTCGTCGCCACGCGTCCCGGGGCAAGGACGAAGCCCGTCCCGCGGAAGCGCGAGCCGATCCCGACGACCGAGCCCATCGTCGACTCGGCGACGCGGGCGATCGTCCGTTCGATCTCCGTCAAACCGGCCATCGGTCGTCCTCCTGATAGACTTGTGACTTGCATGATGCAAGTTAGCACCGATACGCCGTCGGCGCAAGACGTCGGCTACGATCCAGGGGTGAGTTCGGGTCTTCGACCGGTGGAGCTCGAGGCGGCCCTGGAACGGGTCGGCGATCGTTGGAGCCTCCTCGTCGTCGCGGCGCTCCTCGAAGGTCCGCGCCGCTTTGGCGAGCTGGCGGCGGCGGTCCCCGGGATCGCCTCGAACGTCCTCGCCGACCGGCTCCGGCGCCTCGGGCGGGCCGGGGTCGTCGTCGCCCGACCCTACGAACGCCGTCCCGTCCGCTACGAGTACGCCCTCACCGCCGACGGTGCCGAGCTGGCGGCGGCGATCCGCGCCCTCGCCGACTGGGGGGGAAGGCGGACCGGGGGAGGGGAGGGGGCGAGACACGCCGTCTGCGGGACGCGCCTCGAGCTCCGGTTCTGGTGCCCGACCTGCCGGGAGGCCGTCGCGGAGGCGGCCGCCGCCGGCATCGAGGAGGTCCGCTTGTGAGCGGGGAGGCAGCCGCCGTCCACGGGGGCCGGGTCGTCGTCGTGACCGGGGCGAGCGGCCGCTTGGGCGGCGTCGTCGCCCGCGCCTTTGCCGAGGCCGGCGACCGGCTCGCCCTCCTCGGACGCCGCGCCGACGCCCTCGACGCGCTGGCGGCCGAGCTGCCCGGCGGGGGCGAGCGCCACCTGGCGGTCGCGGTCGACCTCGTCGACGCCGACGCGGCCCGGCGGGCGGCCGAGCGGGTGGCGACGGTGCTCGGTCCGGCGAGCGTCCTCCTCCACCTCGCCGGCGGCTACGAGGGCGGTCGGGGCCTCGCGGAGGCGCCCCTCGACGAATGGACGGCGATGCTCGACGTCAACCTCTGGCCGACGGTCAACGCCCTCCGGGCGTTCCTGCCCCAGATCCGGAGCGCCGACGGCGGCCGGATCGTGACCGTCTCGACGCCCTTCGCACGGGCGCCGCTTGCCAGCGGGGCCGCCTACTCGGCGACGAAGGCCGCGGTCGAGGCGACGACCCTCTCGGTGGCTCGGGAGCTCGCCGGAACGGGCGCGACGGCGAACGTCATCCTCGTCCGGACCATCGGCGACGCGAAGCCGCACCACACGCGGCCCGGCGAGATCGTCGCCGCCCTCCGTTGGCTCTGCTCACCGGAGGGCGGGGTCGTGAACGGCCAGCTCATTCCGGTTCTCGGTCGCGGGCTCCCGGCCGGATCCTGAGGGCGCGTCGTGAAGGGCCGGCGGGGCGGCGCCGGGGGTTCTCGGGCGGGCCGAGCGTTCCCGGGGGCGAGCCTGATGCCCGCCGGGACGACCGACTCCGCCTCACCTCGTCGATCCTGTGCACCCCGTGCATGTTTGCGGCTCGAGGCCTGGCGCGCAAGGTCGACCGCTGCCGTCCCTCGTTGATCCTGTGCACCCCGTGCACGTTTGCGGCGGGGGCGTGCACGGGGTGCACATCTTCGCGCCTCTGGCCCCCGCCCGGCTCGGTGGCGTGCACCCCCCGCACGATTTTGACGGGGAGCCCGTTGCTCGCGCGCCGGCCGGTCGGCGGCGTGCACCCCACGCACGGATGCGACGCGACGGCCGCTCCGGAGCCACGACCGGCCTCCAGGATGTGCACGGGACGCACGCGTCCCTTCTTGCGCCCGTAGCTGCGGCGTCCCGGGGCGCCGCTCCGGCCGGTCCGCACTCGCCGGCCGAGGCGCTCGTCGGCGGCAGGTCACCAGACGCCTGCCGCAGCGCCGTCCCCGCCCCCCTTGACACCGCCCGCGCACCGGGGATGATGGACACCGGGCCACGCCGGGAATGAAGGAGGGACACGATGGCAAAGTATCTGTTCATCGGTTCGTACACGGCCGAGGGGGCCCGCGGCCTCCTCAGGGAGGGCGGGAGCGGCCGGCGAAAGGTCGCCGAGGAGGTCGTCCGGTCCCTCGGCGGGAGCGTCGAGGCGTACTACTTCGGCTTCGGGAGCGACGACTTCTACCTCATCGCGGACCTGCCGGACCACGCCGCCGCGGCGGCGCTGAGCCTCACCGTCGGCTCGAGCGGGGCGATCTCGATGCGGACGGTCGTCCTCCTCACGCCCGAGGACATCGACGCGGCGACGAAGCGGTCGGTCGAGTATCGGGCGCCGGGCGCCTGACGGACCGCCGAGCTCAGCGGCCGGGCTCAGCGGCCGGGCCGGCGTCGGCGCGGCGCCGGCCGATCCGGTACCCTATCGCCCCGGACCCGGTGGGCCCGTAGCTCAACGGTAGAGCAGCTGACTCTTAATCAGCGGGTTGAAGGTTCGAATCCTTCCGGGCTCACCACTGCCGCCGGCCCCAGCCGGCCAGGGTGCGTACCTCGTCGTCACTCCCGGACGTCGGCCCGGACGAAGATGACGGCGGCGAGCCCCAGGAGCCCCACCATCCAGAGGCCGAGGACGACGAGGCCGAGGAGCGGATCGAGGCGCTCGCCCTCGAGCACAGGGGCGCCGAGCGGTCCTGCCGTGGCAAACGCCGCCTCGACATCGTCCCGGAGGGCGCTGAGCCGGGCGATGAGGAAGAACTTCGGGACGAGGGTCAGCCCGGCCTGCCGCCAGAGGTCGAGCCCCGCGATCGCCTGCTCGACGAGGGCGTACCCGGCAGCGATGACGAAGGCGAGGACGGCCGAGCGGGTGACGACGACGGCGAGGATGGCGAGGGCGGCGAAGGCGACGGCCCAGATCCAGACGACGGCGGCGGTGGCGCCGACGGCGGCCGGCGAGAGCGGGGCCGGGCTGCCGGAGCCGGTGATCGAGAGGAACGCCGGGAGGACGGCACCGAGGGCGAGGAGCGCTGCCACCTGGCCGAGGGCGACGAGCCCGATCGAGACGACCCGGGCGGCGAAGACCCGGACCCGCCGCGGCTCGGCGAGGAGGACGTTCCGGATCGTCCCCCAGGTGTACTCGCTGCCGAGCCAGGAGACGGCGACGAAGACCGTCGCGAAGAAGATCGTCGAACCGAGGCTCAGGATCTGGATGAGGCTCCAGGGCCAGAGGTAGCGGTCGCGAACCTGCGCCATCTGCCGTTCGATCTCGGCATTCTGGCGTTCGATCTCGGCGACGAGGTCGGGCGGTGTCCCCGGGTCGATCGGCGGAACCTCGACCCGGCCGGCGTTCGAGGCGCTGCTGAGGAACGAGAAGGCAACGAGAGCGAGGACCCCGCCGATGACGAGCCAGAGGTCGAGCCGGCGTCGGAGGCGGAGCCACTCCGCGGCGAGGAGGGACGCCAACGTCAGGCCACCTCGCCGGCCGTCGGCTCCTCGACCAGGTCGAGGAAGGCGTGCTCGAGGGACGGCCGCTCGAGCCGGACCTCGACGGGGAAGCAGCCGGCCTCGGCGAGCCGTCGAACGACGGCGCGGCCGAGCGGCTCGTCCGGATCCCGGGGCGATCCGCCGGCCGGGAGCCGCAGGGCGACCGGGTCGCGGTCGGGCTCCGGCTCGAAGCCCGCGACGGCGAGGAGGCCGGCCGCTCTCGTCCGCTCGGCCTCGTCGGCGAAGCGGACGACGACCCAGCCGCCGTCGCCGCGGATCGTCTCGAGCGGTCCTTCGGCGACGACCCGGCCGCGGCGGACGACGGCGACGCGGTCGCAGAGCTGCTCGACCTCCGAGAGGACGTGGCTCGAGAGGAAGATGGTCACGCCCTCGGCGGCGAGCCGGGCGATGAGGCGTCGGACGTCGACGACCCCGACGGGGTCGAGCCCGACGGTCGGCTCGTCGAGGATGAGAAGCTCGGGACGATGGAGGATCGCGAGGCCGATGGCCAGGCGCTGCTGCATCCCCGTCGAGAAGGCCCGGACCTTTCGGCCGGCGGCGCCCCCGAGCCCGACGAAGTCGAGGACTTCCGCGATCCGCGCCTCGACGGCGGGGCCCCGCCGACCGGCGACGGCGGCGAAGATCCGCAGGTTGTCGCTGGCGGAGGCGGCCGGGTAGAAGGCCGGTCGCTCGACGAGGGCCCCGAGGCGGGCAAAGAGGGCCGGGTCGCGTCGGAGGGGACGGCCGAGGAGGCGGACCGAGCCGGCGTCGGCGCGGAGGAGGCCGAGGACGAGGCGGATCGTCGTCGTCTTCCCCGAGCCGTTCGGGCCCAGGAAGCCGTAGACGGTCCCCTCGGGGACGGCGAGGTCGATCCCGTCGACGGCCGTGACTCGACCGAAGGAGCGGCGGAGCCCGACGGCTTCGATGGCGAGCGCCATGACCGGAATGGTAACGCCCGCTTGACGGAAGCGTATTGCGTCGCCTCGTCCAGGGACGGACGTGCTGGGGTGCGGTCCCGGGGCGGGTCAGGCCGCGGCCGTGGCGTCGGGGTTCGGCGCCAGGGCGGCGTCTCGTGGTTCGGCTGCGGCCAGGAGCCGCTCGAGGTCGTCGATCTCGGCCATCGCGGCGTCCCAGTCCGGGCTGTAGGGGACGGCCGCCTCGAGCCGCGCGCGGGCCCGAGCGAGGCGGCGGCGCATGTCGTCCGAACCTGAGCCGCAGCGCGGTCGGCTCGCCGGATCGGCGGAAGCCCAAGCGGGAACGGCGACGACGTCCATGGCGCCTCGAACGATACCCGGGACGGAGCCGCCTTCGCCTCCCCCAGACGCCGTATTCCGGCAGTTGACGGAGGTACCGGTCCGGGTCGGCTCGACCGCTGACGAGCCGCGACGGCCGGCCGGTGGGACCTCGTGGTACCCTTGCCGACGCATCCTTGGCGGCCGGTCCAGAGAGGCCGGCGAGACCGGTCCCGTGAGGCCGGAAAGGAGGTTCATCGCGTGCACTCGCTCGACTGCGCGGGCCCCACGCCGCCCGCCGACTCGTCCCATCCGTCGATCCCGTCCTTCGTCCCGGGCCGCCCGTGATCCGACCGCCGCTGCCGCGGGCGAGCTCCATCGTCGATCCCCGGATCGGCGACCACGGACCGGCGCTCCTCGCCCTCGAAGACGGGCTCGTCATGGCCGGCATCGCCTTCGGGGCGCCGACGACGGCCGGCGGCGACCTCGTCGTCAACACCGCCCAGACCGGCTACCAGGAGGTCTGCACCGACCCCTCGTACGCCGGCCAGGTCGTCGTCATGACGTACCCGCTCATCGGCAACTACGGGCGGCTCCCCGAGGACGATCAGTCGATCCGGCCCTGGCTCCGCGGCCTCGTCGTCGGCCATGCGACGGCGGCGGTCCTCGACGACGCCCGCCAGCTCGCGACGCTTCTCCGGGAAGCCGGGATCCCGGCGATTGCCGGGATCGATACCCGCGCGCTTGCCCGCCACCTCCGGGCCCGGGGCTCGCTCCGGGGCGTGATCACCGCCCCGGGGGCCGTCGACCCGGAGGCCGCCGTCGCCGCGGCCCGGTCCGTCCCCCGCTGGGAGGACGTCGACTTTGTCGGTCAGGTCTCGCCGGCCGAGCGCACCGAGGTGGGCGACCCGGTCGAGGGCGGCCCCCTCGTCGCCGTCGTCGACCTCGGGCTCAAGGCGAACATCGTCCGCTCGCTCCGCCGCCGGGGGACGCGGGTTCGGATCCTTCCGCACACGGCGCGCCCCGAGGAAGCCCTCGCCCCCGACGTCGCCGGCGTCGTCCTCTCGCCGGGACCGGGCGACCCGGCCCGACTCACCGATCAGGTGGCCCTCGCCCGGGCCGTCATCGACGACGGACGGCCGCTCCTCGGGATCTGCCTCGGCCACCAGATCGTGGCCCGGGCGGCCGGGGCGGAAACCCGGCGGCTCCGGTTCGGCCATCACGGCGCGAACCACCCGGTCCGGGACCTCGACTCGGGCGTCGTCGTCGTCACCGCCCAGAACCACGAGGTCGCCGTCGTCGCCGAGACCCTCGACCCGGCGACGGGCTTCGCGGTCAGCCAGGTGAACCTCAACGACGGGTCCGTCGAGGGGCTCCGCCACCGCGAGCTCCCGATCGAAACGGTCCAGTACCACCCCGAGGGGGCGCCGGGGCCCCTCGACGCCCTCGCCGTCTTCGATCGGTTCGTGGCGGCGTGTCGTTCGGGCGGCCGGGCGCCGCTGCCCCCGCCCGAGCCGGCGGCGGTCGCTCGGTGAGCCCGGTCGAGCCGCCACCGGCCCGGCCGACCGCCGCCGGCGTCGGCGAGCGGAAACGACCCCGGTCGGTCCTCATCATCGGGTCCGGGCCCGTCGTCATCGGCCAGGCGGCCGAGTTCGACTACGCCGGGACCCAGGCCTGCCGCGCCCTTCGGGCCGAGGGGGTCCGAACGATCCTCGTCAACAGCAACCCGGCGACGATCATGACCGACCCCCAGGTCGCCGACGCCGTGTACCTGGAGCCGCTCACCGTCGAGGCCATCGAGGCGGTCATCGCCCGGGAGCGGCCCGAGGGACTCCTCGCCGGGCTCGGCGGCCAGACGGCGCTGAACCTCGCCGTCGCCCTCTCGAAGGCCGGGATCCTCGAGCGCTACGGCGTCCGGCTCCTCGGCACCCCCCTCGAGGCGATCGAGATGGCCGAGGATCGGGAGCGCTTCCGCGACCTCCTCGACCGGATCGGCCAGCCGTACCCCCCGAGCGAGATCGTCGAGGGTGCGAGCGAGGCCGAGCGGATGGCGGCGGCACGGCTGGCCCTCGAGCGGATCGGCCTCCCGGCGATCATCCGCCCGGCCTTCACCCTCGGCGGGACCGGCGGCGGGATCGTCGAGACCGAGGAGGCGTACTGGGAGCGGGTCCGAGGCGGCCTCCGGGCGAGCCCGATCCGCCAGGTCATCGTCGAGCGCTGCCTCGTCGGCTGGCAGGAGATCGAGTACGAGGTGATGCGCGACGCCGACGACACCTGCATCGCCGTCTGCTCGATGGAGAACGTCGATCCCTTGGGCGTCCACACCGGGGATTCGATCGTCGTCGCGCCGGTCCAGACGCTCCCCGACCCGGTGCACCAGCGCCTGCGGAGCGCGGCCCTGGCGATCATCCGAGCCCTCGGGGTCGAAGGCGGCTGCAACGTCCAGTTCGCCCTCTCGCCGGACTATCGCAACTACGCCGTCATCGAGGTGAACCCGCGGGTGAGCCGCTCGTCGGCCCTCGCCTCGAAGGCGACCGGCTACCCGATCGCCCGGGTTGCCGCCCAGATCGCCATCGGGCGGCGCCTCGCCGAGATCCCGAACGCCGTGACGAAGACGACCGTCGCCGCCTTCGAACCGGCCCTCGACTACGTCGTCGTGAAGCTGCCGCGCTTCCCGTTCGACAAGTTCCCGACCGCGGACCGGACGCTCGGCTCGCAGATGAAGGCGACCGGCGAGGTCATGGCCATCGACCGGACCTTCGGGGCCGCCCTCTACAAGGCGCTCCGGGGGCTCGAGCAGGCCGGGGCCGGGCCGCTCGCCGAGGATCCGAGCTGGCGGCCGACCCTCGACTACCTGGCCGCCGTCTACGGCGGCGGTCGCGACCCCGAGGACCCCGACGCCGCCGCCGAGCCGATCCGCTGGATCGGGGAACGGGGCGAGGTCTGCGAGTCGACCCGGCTCGCCGAGCGGAGCGCGGCGCCGATCGTCCTCCGCCGCTTCCTCGCCCCCTCGGACAGCCGGCTCTGGCGGGTCCTCGCCCTCCTCCGACGGGGCGTGCCGACGGGCCGGGTCGAGGCGGCGACGGGGATCAACCCCTGGTTCCTCGCCGAGCTCGCCCGGAACGTCGGGCTCGAGCCGGAGCTCCGGGCCGCCGGCCGGCGCCTCCTCGATCCGAGCGACGAGGCGGCGATGGCCCTCCTCGCGACGGCGAAGCGGGCGGGCTTCGGCGACAAGGAGATCGCCGAGCTGGCCGGGGTGCCCGCGGCCGACGTCCGGGCGACCCGCCTCGCCGTCGGGCTACGGCCCGGCTACGCCATGGTCGACACGTGTGCCGCCGAGTTCGACGCCGAGACGCCCTACTTCTACTCGACGTACGCCGCGACCGGCTCGCCGCCGGAGGCCGAACCGGTCCCCCGACCGGCGGCCCTCGTCATCGGCTCGGGACCGGTCCGGATCGGGCAGGGGATCGAGTTCGACTACTGCGCCGTCCACGCCGCCGACGTCCTCCGCCGGCTCGGCTGGTCGGCCGTCATGGTGAACTCGAACCCCGAGACGGTCTCGACGGACTTCGACGCCTCCTCGCGCCTCTACTTCGAGTCGCTCGACGTCGAGAGCGTCCGGTCGGTCATCGACGCCGAGACACCCCCCGGAGCCGAGCCGCTCCCGGCCGTCGTCAGCTTCGGCGGCCAGACGCCGCTCAACCTCGCCGGACCCCTCGCTGCCGCCGGCGTCCCGCTCCTCGGCGCCGACCTGGAGGCGATCGACCAGTCCGAGGATCGGACCCGCTTCGCCGCCCTCCTCGACCGACTCGGGGTCCCGCAACCGGAAGGTGGGATGGCGACGAGCGTGGAGGAGGCGCTCGCCATCGCCGAGCGGATCGGCTACCCGGTCATCGTCCGCCCCTCGTTCGTCATCGGCGGGCTCGCCATCGACTTCGCCTATTCGCCCGAGGACCTCGTCCGCCAGCTCGCCGCGGCGACGATCGTCGATCCCGATCGGCCGGTGCGGATCGACCGCTTCCTCGAGGGGATCGAGGTCGACGTCGACGCCGTGAGCGACGGGACCGACGTCCTGATCCCGGGGCTCCTCGAGCACGTCGAGCGGGCCGGGGTCCACAGCGGCGACTCGATCGCGACGTTCCCGCCCCAGACGGTGAGCGAGGCCGACCAGGCGCTCATCGTCGCCGCCATGGAGCGGATCGCCCGCGCCCTCGGGGTCCGCGGCCTCGTGAACGCCCAGTTCATCGTCCGGGAAGACGGCGTCTACTGCATCGAGGTAAACCCGCGGGCCTCGCGGACGGTCCCGTTCCTCAGCAAGGTGACGGGGGTCCCGATGGTCGAGCTCGCGGTCCGGATCGCCCTCGGGGCGACCCTCGCCGACCTCGGCTGGCCCGGCGGGCTTCTGGCGCCGCCGGGCCTCGTCGCCGTGAAGGCGCCGGCCTTCTCGACGGCGAAGCTCCGGGGCGTCGATCCGTCGGTCGGACCGTTCATGCAGTCGACCGGCGAGGTCATCGGCCTCCACACCGATCCGCGGGTCGCGATGGCGAAGGCGCTCGCCGGGGCCTCTCTCGTTCCGCCCCGTCCCGAGCCCGGCGAGCCGCCGTATGCGCTCCTGTCGATCGCCGATCGCGACAAGGCCGCCCTGCCGCGCCTCGCGGCCGCCCTCGTTCGGGCCGGCTATCGCCTCGCCGCGACGCCGGGGACCCGGGCGGCCCTCGCCGCGGCCGGCTTCGGGGCTCGGCTCGTCGCCAAGCTGGGAGCACCTCCGGAGGCGCCGGGCGAGCCGATCCTCGAGGTCGTGCGCTCGGGGCGGGTCCGCCTCGTCGTGAACACCCCGACGCCGCGCTCGGGACCGGTCCGCGACGCGGCCGAGATCCGGCACGCGGCGATCTCCGAGGGCATCCTCTGCCTGACCGCCATCGAGACGGCCATCGCCGCCGCGGAAGCCCTCGATCCGGCGGTCCTCGACCGCCTCGCCGACGTCCGGTCCCTCGATGCCTGGGTCGGCGGCGCCGGCGCGGCGGTGGGCGTCGGGGCGGGAGTGGCGCCGGTCGAGGCCGCCTCGTAGGCGCCGCCCCGGCCGTCGGCGGGGCGTGGGCGGAGGATCGGCGGAGGGTTGCCGGGCGGACGCGGGTGGGGCCCGCGGCGCTCAGGCGCCGTGGGCGCGTCCGGAGTCGCTTAGGCGCCGCGGGCGGAGGACGTCCGGGTCTCGTCGGGCGCGTCGGCGGGGACGTCACGCGACGGGCGGCGCCGGCGGAGGGCGAGGCGTCGGGCGCCTTCGGGCGTCTCGACGACGTCGAGGATCGCGCCGTCGACCTCGGGGGCGGCCTCGGCGGCCACGGCCACGAGGATCCCCCGCTCCTCGACGATGCTGTCGGTGCGGTCCGGTCGGGCGCCGAAGCGGCAGCGGAGCCGGCCCGCTCGGTTGATGATCCGGATCACCGAGCCCCGGGCGGTCTCGGCCCGGCGGCGGGTCGTGACGTGGGCGATCGCTGCATCGGTGAGCGTGATTCGCATGAAAACCTCCTCGAGCGGATACGACAACGGTTGGACGCGGGTCGCGGTCCGGGGTCGCGAGGGCTCGAGGGGTTCGCGCGCTGGGTTCGCCCGGGGGGCGTTGCGGGGGCCTGCCGGTCGAGCGGGCGGGCGGGGCGGGCCGGGACGGGGGACGGTACCGACGGGAATTCGGCCCGCGACCGACGCGACGGGAACAGTCGCATCCATGTAGCCTACCCCGTCCGAACCGAAGGCGTCGGTGGCGGCGTCCGAGGCACCTCGGCGATAGGATGGGGATCGATGCCAGGGTCCGCGACGATGGGTCCCGCGAACGAGGCAGCTCCGCTTGGCCGGTATGAGCCGGGTGCCTGCAACATCGGTCGGGCGGAGATCGCCCGCCGGCGCCGGGCCGGCTTGGCCGGCCTAGGCGTCGCCCTCGTCTGGGCCGTGGGTGCCGTCGCCGCCGGCGGCGGTCCGCTCGTCCGCTTCGGGGTCGTCCTCCCCCTGACCGGCGCCTTCGTCGGCTTCCTCCAGGCGCGCCGCCGGTTCTGTGCCGCGTACGGGTTCCTGGGGCTCCGGAACTTCGGGCCGCTCGGTGCGGCCGAGGCGGTCGAGGACCCGGAAGCGCGTCGGCGCGACCGGGCGGCGGCGCTTCGCCTCGTCGGTGAGGCGTTCGTCCTCGCCCTGCTCCCGAGCTTCCTCTTCGCCGTCGCCCCGCTCCGGACGCCCTGACCGACCGCGCGTGGTTCCGCTTGCGGACCGTGCTGCGCCGAGGCTCTTCGGTCGCGGTGGTCCGCAGGGCGACGCGGTTCGGGGTGACGCGGGCGAGCTGGAGGGCCTCGGTCGCCCGGCGGACGGCCGATCGCTCGACGGCGAGCCCGGCGAG
Organism: Chloroflexota bacterium; assembly: GCA_042408925.1. Lineage (GTDB taxonomy): Bacteria > Chloroflexota > Limnocylindria > Limnocylindrales > CSP1-4 > BPIH01. The sequence goes on from JBHOQO010000041.1 coordinate 11,565, forward strand.
GGGATGCGGCGCTCGTTGCCGTCGAGCCGGGAGCCGACGGCCCCTCCGCCCCCCGCCGGTTCTGTGCACCCGGTGCACGCTTCCGGCGGGTCCGGCCCCCGCCCGAACGCCGCCCGGGCGCCCCCTGCCGGTTCTGTGCACCCGGTGCACGCTTCCGGCGGGTCCGGCCCACGCCCGAACGCCGCCCGGGCGCCCCCTGCCGGTTCTGTGCACCCCGTGCACGTTTCGGGCGGGGGCGTGCATGGGGTGCACATCTTCGCGCCCCGGGCACCCGCGCCGCTCGAGCGCGTGCAGCCCGTGCACGAATTCGACGCGCAGCCGGCCCGTCGGCCGCCGGGCTGCCGACGACGTGCACCCCGTTCACAGAATCGACACGGTGGCCGCCTCGGCGGCCGGCAGGGCCTCCAGAATGTGCACCGGGTGCACGCCGAACGGCCGCCCGCCGTCCGGAGCGAAGGCACCGCGGTGGGCAGGTAGGGGCGCGGGCGAAGGCGCGCGGCAGGGGAGCACGTCGCGGCCCCAAGCACCCTGGGGCGAGGAGCCGCAGGAGCCGGGGCGCTCGACCCGGCCGGAGGCCCCTCAGGCCCAAGCCCTACAATGGCCGAGGACCGATCGCTCCCGCCGCCGTCGGGAGCCGTCGAGATGCTCGCCCGAGCGGCCATCGGCCGCCGGTCTCGCCAGCCGCACCACCCGTAGCCAGGAGGTCAGCCGCCCGGATGCCCGTCCCGAGGGTTTCGTTCACCGACGAGCGGCTGTCGAACGGGCTGCGGGTCCTCGTCGCCGAGGACCACCTCGTCCCGGTCGTCGCGGTGAACCTCTGGTACGGGGTCGGGAGCAAGCACGAGCCGCCGGGCCGGACCGGCTTCGCCCACCTCTTCGAGCACGTCATGTTCCAGGGCTCCGCGCACGTCGGGAAGGCCGAGCACATCGCCCTCATCCAGGCCGCCGGCGGGACGATGAACGGGACGACCTGGCTCGATCGGACGAACTACTTCGAGACGCTGCCTGCCCACCAGCTGGAGCTCGCCCTCTGGCTCGAGGCCGACCGGATGGGGACGCTCCTCGACGCCCTGAGCCAGGAGACCCTGGACAACCAGCGCGAGGTCGTGAAGAACGAGAAGCGCTGGAGCTACGACAACCGCCCCTACGGGTCGTGGTCGGAGAAGCTCCAGGCGCACCTCTTCCCGCCCGAGCATCCCTACCACCACCCGACCATCGGCTCGATGGCCGACCTCGACGCGGCGACCCTCGACGACGTCCGGGATTTCTTCCGAACCTGGTATGCCCCGAACAATGCCGTCCTCTCCATCGTCGGCGACCTCGAGACCGCCGAGGCCCGTCGGGCGGTCGAGCGGTACTTCGGTCGAATCCCGCCGAACCCGAACCTTCCGCCGCCGCCCGATTGCCGTCTCCCGCCGATCCTCGGCGCCGAGCACCGCGAGGTCGTCCCCGACCGGGTCCCCCTCGCCCGGATCTACGTCGGCTTCCGGGCCCCGGTCCTCGGCGACCCGCGGCTCGACGCCCTCGACCTCGCCGGTCAGATCCTCGCCGGCGGCAAGAGCAGTCGCCTCCATCGACGCCTCGTTCGGGAGGAGCGCCTCGCCCAGGACGTGGCCCTCTTCAGCCTCGGCTTCGTCGGCGGCGCCTCGATCACCGCCGGCTGGGCGACCGTCCGCCCGGGGGTCTCGATCGAGCGGGTCGAGGCGGCCTTCTTCGAGGAGCTCGAGCGGATCGGCGCCGAGCCGGTCTCCGAGGACGAGCTGGCTCGGGCGAAGGCCCTCGTCGAGACCGACGAGCTCGGTGCCCTCTCCCGGGTGGAGGAACGGGCCGACCGGCTCTCCATGTACGCGCTCCTCCTCGACGATCCGGACCTCATCAACCGGACCCTCGGGCGGTATCTGGCCGTGACCGCCGACGCCGTCCGGTCCGTCTGCGCGGCGGTCTTCCGGCCCGAGAACCGGGTCGTCCTCACGTACGTCCCGGCCGTGCCGGCCGCCGACGCGGCCGCGCTCCCGACCGAGGCCGTCGGCGGGGAGGCGGCGGCGTGACCGGCGGCCCTTCCCGATGAGCGAGCACGTCGTCGCAACCCGGCCGACACCCGGGCGCCCGCGGCCGTACCACTTTCCGCCGATCGAGCGGGCCCGCCTCGCCAACGGGCTGACCGTCGCCACCGTCCACGTCCCGGGGAGGCCCCTCGTCGCGGCGGACCTCGTCGTTCGCGCCGGCGCCGCCGAGGAGCGGCCGGAGACGGCCGGGGCCTACGCCCTCGCCGCCCGGGGCCTCACCGAGGGGACCGAGCGCCGCGACGCCGTCGCCCTCGCCGAAGCCGTCGAGCGGCTGGGAGCGAGCCTCGCCACCGAAGCCGGGTGGGACGCCCTCTCGGCCGGGATCGACGTCCCGGCTGAACGGCTGCCGGCCGCCCTGGAGCTCCTCGCCGAGGTCGTCCGGGAACCGACGTTCCCGGAGCGCGAGATCGAGCGGCTCCGAGAGGAGCGCCTCAACGACCTCCTCCAGGCCCGGGCCGATCCGCGCCGGCGGGCCGACGACGCCTTCGTGGCGACGATCTACGCCCCCGAGAGCCCGTACCACCGACCGGCCGGCGGCGACCGCCCGACCGTCGAGCGGCTCGACCGGGCCGCCGTCCGGGCCGCCTACCGCCGGGTCCTCGATCCCGCCCGGATGGCGCTCGTCGTCGCCGGCGACCTTTCTGGCCTCGACGTCCTCGGGCTGGCCGAGCGCTGCTTCGGCGACTGGGCCGGGGCGCCGGAGGAGGTCGAAGGACCGGGCCCCATCGTCGTCCGCTCGGCGATCCTCGGCCGCCGCGTTCGGGTCGTCGACCGCCCGGGCTCGGTCCAGACGGAGATTCGGGTCGGTCATCCCGGGATCGCCCGCCGGGCGCCCGACTACCACGCGGTCGGGGTCATGGCGATGATCCTGGGCGGCCTCTTCAACTCGCGGCTGAACATGAAGCTCCGCGAGGAGAAGGGCTACACGTACGGCGCCTTCGCCGGCTTCGACGCCCGGCGGGGCGAGGGTCCGTTCGCGGCCCGGGCGGCGGTGGCGACGCCGGTCACCGTCCCGGCGGTCCTCGACATCCTCGCCGAGCTCGAGCGGATCCGGAGCGGGCCGATCCGCCCCGAGGAGCTCGCGGCGGCCCGGGACTACCTCGTCGGGGTCTTTCCGCTTCGCTTCGAGACGCCGGGGCCGATCGCCTCCGCCGTCGGCGGGCTCCATGTCCACGAGCTGCCCGACGAGGAGCTGACCCGCTACCGCGAGAAGGTCGAGGCGGTCGGTCTCGCCGACGTCGAGCGGGCCGCCCGGGAGCACATCGACCTCGAGCGGCTCGCCGTCGTCCTCGTCGGCGACGCCGATGCCTTCCTCGACGAGCTCGAGGCCGCCGGGATCGGCCCGGTCGAGGTCGAACGCGAGCCGATGCCGCTTCCGGCCGCACCCGAGGCGGAGGCGGTGGCCGAACCGGGACCGGTCGGCGAGGGGACGACCTCCGCCCGCCAGGACGTCTCGGGCGAGGAGGCGGCCGAGGAGGCCGCCCGGGCCAACGGTGGCGACCGCGTCCCAACCGACGGCTGAGGTGGTCCTCGGCGGGGGGGTGCCGCCGGCCGGCGATACGTCGCCGGACGCCGAGCCCGACGACGACAGCGCAACCTCGGGCGGACCGGCCGGGCACCTCGGGTCGGAGAGCGGCTGGTCCCGCGCCTTCCCGGCCTTCCGGTCCCAGCCGTACCGTCGCTTCTTCCTCGGGGCGTTCGTCGGCAACCTCGGCCTCTGGATGCAGTCGACGGCCCAGGGCTGGCTCGTCCTCCAGCTCACGAATTCGCCGGCGCTCCTCGGGCTCACGAGCGCGGCCGCTTCGGCGCCGACACTCGTCCTCACCCTCGTCGCCGGGGTCCTCGCCGATCGGGTCGACCGCCCTCGGCTCATCGTCGCCTGCCAGCTCGCCGCCTCCGCCGCGGCGGCGATCCTGGCCGGGCTCGTCAGTGCCGGCGCCGTCGCCTTCTGGCACGTCCTCGTCCTCGCGACGATCGCCGGGGCGGCCCAAGCCTTCGCGACGCCGGCGCTCCAGGCGATCGTCCCGTCGCTCGTCGATCGGACCGCCATCGGGAACGCCGTGGCCCTGAACTCCGCCCAATTCAACCTGTCGAGGGTCCTCGGGCCGATGCTCGCCGGTGCCGCGATCGCCGCCGGGTATCTCGCCCTCGCCTTCTGGGCGAATGCGCTCGCCCTCGTCGTCGTCGCCGTCGCGGTCTGGAGCGTCGGGCGTCTCAGCCCGGCGACGATCATCCGAGCCGAGTCGAGTCTCTGGCGGAACCTCGTCGACGGCCTCCGCTTCGTTGCCGCCGAGCGCCTCGTTGCCGTCATCCTCGGCCTCGCCGTCGTCCCCTCGCTCCTCGTCCTGAACTACCTCACGCTCTTGCCGCTCTACGCCCGCGACGTCCTCCGGATCGGCGCCGGAGGGCTCGGCCTCCTGACGGCAGCCGTCGGGATCGGCGCCCTCGTCGGGGCCCTCGGGGTCGCGCTCCTGCGGCCGGGCGGCGGGGGCGGTCGGCTCATGCTCGGCGCCTTGGGCGCGGGCTCGGTCGCGGTCGCGGTCTTCGGCGTCGCGCGGGACCTCGCCGTCTCGCTCGTCGCGCTCGGCGTCGTCGGCGGGACGTTGACGGCGTACTACTCGACGGCGAACACGCTGATCCAGCTCCTGTCGCCGCCGCGGCTGCGAGGCCGGGTCCTCTCGCTCTGGACCCTCGCCGCCCTCGGCGCCGTGCCGATCGGCAACCTCGCTGCGGGGGCGGTCGCCGACCGCTTCGGAGGTCCCGTCGCCCTCGGCGGCGGCGGGCTCCTGAGCCTCGTCGCGGTCCTCGTCGTCGCGGCGGTCGTGCCCGAGCTTCGCCGTCTCGGGCCTCGGGCCGGTGCGCCGGGGGACGGGTCGCCCGTGCCCGTCGGAGCGGGCGCTTCGGAGTGACGGGGCAGCTTCGGGTGTCGACGCGGGGGGCCTGAAACCTTAGCGGGTTCAACCGACTCGATCATGGTGAGAACGGGGCGCCGCCCCGAGCACACCGACCAGGGGACATCGCGAAGATGACGAAGCTCGACAGAACCACTCGCCTCGTCCGCGGCATCGGGGTCGCGGTCGTCAGCCTCTTTTTGATCGTCGGCGGCGCCCTCGGCGCCGACGCTCTCTTCCGCAGTCCGTCGTCGTCGCCGTCGTCCGAGCTCGCGAGCAGCGCCCCGGCCGACGCCTCAGCCACGCCCGAGGCGACCGGGACGGTCGAGCCGAGCGAGACACCCGCGGCGAGCCAGACGCCGGAGGCGAGCCAGACGCCGGAGGCGAGCGAGACCCCCGAGCCGACCGAGACCGCCGAGCCGAGCGATACCCCGGAGCCCACGGAGACCGCCGAGCCGAGCAAGACACCGGAGGCCCACGAGACCGCCGAACCGCGGGAGACGCCCGAGGCGACGGAAACCCCGGAACCGAGCGAAAGCCCGGAGGCCTCGGAGACGCCCGAACCGACGGAGACGCCCGAAGCCCACGAGACGCCCGAACCGACGGAGACGCCCGAAGCGGGCGACGACGACCACGGCGGCCACGACCACGACGGATCGTCGGTGACGCCGGGGTGAGGCCGGAGCCGATCGACGAGCGCAACGACTAGGATTGGATGCGGCGTCCCGATGGCGGCCGCCCGGACCCGGCGGACCCGGGCCCCGCTCGCAGCACAGGGTGACGACGATCCTCGATCCGGACCGGAGCAACGACGACGCGGTCGGGCCCGAACCGACCGCGTCCGTTCGTCGGGAGCCGCTCGATGAGGCGGCCGTCGTCGCCCACGTCCTCGCCGGGGACCGCGACGCCTTTCGGATCCTCGTCGAGCAGGAGTACCGGGCGGTCGTCCGGACCTGCTATCGAATTCTCGGCAACCTCCACGACGCGGAGGACGCTGCCCAGGAGACCTTCGTGAACGCCTACCGTGCCCTCGCGAGCTGGCGGCGCGAGGGCCCCTTCGGAGCGTGGCTCGCCCGGATCGCCGTCCGGGTCGCGAGCCGGCGGGTCGCGAGCCGGCGGGCCGTCGAGTGGCTCGATCCGGCCGCCGTCGAGACCGGCAGCGCCGGCACGTCGCCGGACCCGCTCGTCTCGGTCGTCCGTTCAGAGGCCTCGGCGAGCCTCCGGTCGGCGGTGGCGCGGCTCGACCAGCCGTACCGGGAGGTCGTCGCCCTCCGCTTCTTCGCCGACCTCCCGCTCGCCGAAATCGCCCGCCTGACGGGGCGGCCCGTCCCGACCGTCAAGACCCATCTGCGGCGGGGGCTCTTGCGCCTCCGCGACGTCGTGGAGGGTGCGTCGTGACCGGTCGGGATCCGGGGCCCTTCGAGCCCGACGAGCTCTTCGGCGACGACGTCCAGCTCGACGAGCGGGAGCGGGCGGCGATCGAGCGGATGGCGAAGGCGCTCGACGGTCTCCGACGCGACGACCCGGAGCCCGGGCGGGACCTCCCGGACCGCGTCATGGCGGCGATCGCCGACGAGCCCGGGCCCGCCCCGCTCCTGGCGGTTCTCGTCGCCCTCCGACAGGGGCGACCGCGCTCGGTCCTCGCCGCCCTCGGCGATGCCCGGCGGACGCTCGTCGGGGCGGGTCGACCCCTCGTCGTCCGAGCGCAGGCGGCCGCGGTCCTCGTGGCGGCGCTCGTCGTCGCCGGAGCGGTCGGCGGCGGGGCGGCCGTCGGGGCCGTGCAGCTCTTCGAACTCGCCGGCCCGCCGGCGGTCTCGCCGGCACCGAGTCCGTCGTCCGTCATCGTTTCGCCGGAGCCGAGCCCGACCCCCCAGGCGACCGGGACGCCGGAACCCACCGAGACGCCCGAGGCGACCGAGACGCCCGAGCCGTCGAGAACGCCCGAGGCGACCGAAACGCCCCAGTCCTCGCCTGCGCCGACGCCGACGAAGGCGCCGGCGCCGACGAAGACGCCGGAACCGACCAAGACCCCCGAACCGACGAAGACGCCGAAGCCGACGCCGACCGGCACGCCGGAGCCGACGGGGACCCCCGAGCCGAGCGACCATGACTAAGACTAAGCGGGCGGGCACGCGGCTCCATCCGGGCGATACCCGCGGGACCGGGCCCGGGTGAGGCCCGGCGGTCCAGGAGCGTCTAGGAGCGGTCGGGGGACAGGCGCCTCGACGCGAGGCGGCCGCCGACGCCGCGGAGCGACGAGCGGACGGCGAGGAGGGCGACCGCGAGGCCACCGCCGACGCCGACCCAGGTCGGCAGACCGACGGCAAACTCGAGCATCGCGCCGAGGTTCCAGCCCGCCAGCAGCCAGAGGGCGAGGACGAGGATCGTGCGCATGGCGGGATCATCCGCCCCCCGGGGCCCGGCGACCATAGCCCGTTCGGCTCGCGGGCGGCGGGGATCTGTCCTACGGAGCCGTAAGCGACGAGAAGGGCGAAGCCGTCGTCGCTCCCTTCGCCGACCTCGGCCAGCGTCGAGCCGCCTGCTGCTTGCCGCGGCAGCGGCGGCGGCGTAGGCTCGGAGGATGATCGTCGTCGTCGGTCAGCCCTTCGCCCGTTCCGTGCCGTCCGGCTGGGTCGCCGACGGGGCCGCGGTCCGCGTTGCGGCGGCCGCCGTCGAGGCCGGCGGCCGGGCCCAGCTCCTCGGACGGATCGGTGACGACCCGCCGGGCGATGCGGTCGTGCTCGACTGTGCCAACCGGGGGATCGGCCACGCCGCGCTCATCCGCTCGGCGGGCCGACCCACGCCGCTCCTCGACCCATCCGACGGGTTGCCGCGGGCCGGCGAGCCCCTCGGCCTCGACGCCGGGGACGTCGAGCTCGGCCTCCGGTACTTCGTCGATCTGGCCGTCGTCGCCGTCGTCGACCCGCTCCCCGAGGCGGCCCTCGCCACGGCGGCCGAGGTGGCCGTCGCTCAGGATGCGGCGCTCGTCGTCGTCCTTGCCCGGGGCGAACCCGTGCCGACCTTCGGGGACGTCCGTCCGGTCTCGATCGTCCTCGAGGCTCCCGACCGCGAGGGGCGGGCGGCGTTCGATGTGCTCGTCGGGCGGCTGAGCGCCGCCCTCGAGCGGGGGGTCGCGCCGGAGGAGGCGTTCCGGGAGGCCGTCGCCGCCACCGGCTGGACGCCCGCCGCTCGTTCGAAGCGGGCGTCGGCGGCCGCGCAACGCTGAGGGCGCTCGATCCCGCCCGGCTGGGCCGGCCGCGGCGGTCGGACCCGCGCCGCCCCTCGACGATCCGTATCATTCGCGGTCGGTCGGTCGGTCGGTCGGTCGGTCGGTCGTCGGATCGACGACGCCAACGAGGAGGCGAGCGCAGCGAGGTGACGGAGCGAACGCTGCAGATCGGGGCGACGGCGTACCCGCTCGTCCTGCCGAGCCTTCGCGATCCGCGGCTCCACGTCGCGGCGGTCATCATCAGCGTCCACGTCCTCGGCCAGATCGGTCTCCACTTCCAGGTCAGCGTCCCGCAGATCCTCGCCGCGATCCTGACCTGCGCCGTCATCGAGGTCGCGATCACCTTCGCCAAGCACCGGGTCGTCGTCTGGCCGGCGAGCGCGATGCTGACCGGGAGCGGCGTCGCCCTCATCCTCCGCCTCGTCGGGACCCCGGCCGACGATCCCTGGCGCCTCGATGGCTGGCCCGTCTTCGCCGCGGTCGCCGGCTTCTCGCTCCTGACGAAGTACGTCATCCGGTACCGAGGCAGCCATCTCTTCAACCCGTCGAACCTCGGCCTCGTCGTCGCCTTCCTCGTCCTCGGGAGCGCCACCATCGAGCCCCTCGACTTCTGGTGGGCGCCCCTCGGCCCCCCGATGCTCGCCGCCTACGCGGTCATCCTCGTCGGCGGCGTCCTCATCACCCGGCGGCTCGGCCTCCTCGAACTGGCGGTGACGTTTTGGGCCGCCTTCGCCGTCGGACTCGGGATCCTCGCCGCGTCCGGGCATTGCATGACGGCCCGCTGGGCCTTCGCTCCGGTCTGCGGGGCCGACTTCTGGCGCGTCCTCGTCACCTCGCCCGAAGTCTTCGTCTTCCTCCTCTTCATGATCACCGACCCGCGGACCGTCCCCGCCGGGCGGGTCGCCAGGATCGTCTTCGGCCTCGCCGTCGCCGCCCTGGCGACGCTCCTCATCGCGCCGCAGACGAACGAGTTCGGGGCGAAGGTCGGCCTGCTCGCTGCCCTCGTGCTCGTCTGCGCGGCGCGACCGCTCCTCGAGCGGGCCCTGCCCGCGACCCGGTCGGCCGACGACGACCTCCGACGGTTCGCGGGTCGCCTCTTCGGGGCCCGGGGCGTGGCCCGGCGAGTCGGAGCGGTCGTCGCCGGCGGCACGGCCGCGCTCCTCTTCGCGGCGGCCGTCGTCGCCGCTGGAACGCCGGCCCGGGGACTCGGCCTCGTCGACGTCGAGGAGGTTCTGCGGGGCGTGCCGCGGACCGTCGATCCGTCGACGTTGCCGCCGCTGACCGTCCGCCAGGAGGTCGCCGACTGGGACCACTCGCTCGCCGGCCCGGAGATGGCGGCGGTCGTCCGGACCCTCGCCGAGAACCTCAACCTCGAGGCCCAGGCGTTGCTGCGCCGCGACCCGACGATCCTCACCGCGGTCGACCACGGCGATCGGCTCGCCGAGATGGAGGCGCGGCTCCGGGACGCCGAGGCGAGCGGCCGGACGACGATCGAGCGGTATCGATTCGAGGCCCTCGAGGTCTCGCTCCTCGTCCCCTTCGGCGTCCAGACCGGCCTGAGCCTCGGCTTCACGGGGACCGGGACCGTGACGGAGGAGACGTACGATGCGCAGGGGAACCTCCTCGAGCAGCGATCGGAACCCTTCCATCTGACGTTCGCGATGCGGCGGGCCACGGGGGCGCGCTGGCTCCTCGTCGGCGTCCTGCCGGCGAGCGGTCGGTAGCCCGCCAGTGACGAGGTACGGAGGAAAGGAGCAGGACGATGACACGTGACGAGGAGCGGCTCGCCCGAGCCCAAGAAGCCCCGATCGTCGACGGGCTCCCGGAGCTCCCGGGGATCGTCGCGGTCATGGCCCTCACGCCGACCCTCGGGTACCACCTCCGGGGCCTCGCCGACGTCCTCCTCGTCGACGACTACCCGGGGGCGACGATCGGCCGAGCCGAGCGGGAGATGCTGGCAGCCGCTGTCTCGGCGACAAACGACTGCTTCTTCTGTATGGATTCCCACGCCGCCCACGCGATCGCCGTTCTCGAGCGCAGCGGCGCCGCCGAGCGCGCGCCGGCCGTCGAGGCGATCACCGCCGGTGCCTTCGAGGAGCTCGATGGCAAGCTCCGGGCCCTGGCTCGGATCGCCTGCACCGTCGCCGCCGACGCCCGACGGCTGACGGCCGAGGACGTGGCGGCCGCCCGGGCGGCCGGGGCGAGCGACGGCGACGTCCAGCTGGCGATCCTCATCGCCGCCGGGTTCTCGATGTACAACCGTCTCGTCGACGGGTTCCGGGCCCGGACCCCCGCCGACACCGACGTCTATCGTGCCCGCGCTGCGGAGATCGCCGCCCAAGGGTACGCCGCGCCGTCGAAGCTCCGGCGCGGCTAGGAGCCCGGTCGGGAGCCGGACGCCGGGCTGTCGCCGCCGGCTCCGAGCGCACTGCGAACCGCCGCTCGGAGCTGATCGGGGCCGAAGGGCTTGGGAAGGAACGGCGTCGCCGCCCCGATGTCGCCGAACCCGGAGTCGGGCGCGGCGTAGCCGGACATCAGGACGATCGGGACGTTCGGCCAGCGGGCTCGGAAGCGGGCTGCCAGCTCGGAGCCGGCGACGCCGGGGAGGACGACGTCGCTCAGGACGAGATCGGGCGGCGTCTCGAGCGAGGCTGCGAGTGCCTCGGCCGCGGTTCCGTCGGGGGCGTCGAGGACGACGTAGCCGTCCCGTTCGAGGATCCGGCGCACGAGGGCCCGCACCGGCGCCTCGTCCTCGACGACGAGGACCGTGCCGCCCCGGCGTTCCGTGCCGCTCGCCTCGGACCGCGGGGGCGCCGCGTCGGGCGGGTCGATCCGCGGCAGCGTGATCGTGAACGTCGTCCCGACCCCCGGCGCCGTGTCGAGGAAGATCTCGCCGCCGCTCTGGCGGACGATCCCGTAGACGGTCGCCAGGCCGAGGCCCGTCCCGGCACCGGCCGGCTTCGTCGTAAAGAACGGCTCGAAGACCCGGGCCGCCACCTCCGGCGGCATCCCGACCCCGGTGTCGCGGACCGTCAGGACGACCGTGTCGCGCTCGAGTGGGTCGGGCTTGGGGTCGAGGACCGACCCCGCCGCCGCGACGGCGACCTCGATCGTCAGGCGACCGCCGTCCAGCATCGCGTCGCGGGCGTTTACGGCGAGGTTGAGGACGACCTGCTCGAGCTGGCTCGGGTCGGCCTCGACCCAGGCCCCGTCGGTCGGGGCGCCGACGTCGAGCTCGATCCGCTCGCCGAGGAGTCGGCGGAGCATCGGGGCGAGGGCCTCGACGACGGCGGCGACGTCGACGGGGCGGGGTTCGAGCACCTGGCGCCGACTGACCGCGAGGAGCTGGCGGGTGAGGCCACTCGCCCGCTCCACGGCCGCCCGGATCTCCGCCGCCTCGGCGGCGATCGACGACCCGGCCGGCGCCTCCGCGGCGACGAGGTCGGCGTGACCGCCGATGACGGTCAGGAGGTTGTTGAAGTCGTGGGCGAGGCCTCCGGCGAGCTGGCCGATCGCCTCCATCCGCTCGACCCGCTGGAGGTGCGCCGCGAGGCGGAGCTGCTCGGTCCGGTCCTCGCCGATGGCGGTCAGGCCGATGATCGCCCCGTTCCCGTCACGGAGGGCGGCGCAGTGCCAGGCGATCCGGTGGGGACCGTCGGCGCCGAGGAGGTCGCCCTCGCTCCGACCCGCCGGGACCTCACCCGCCATGATCTGCTCGAAGAGGGTCCGCTGGGTCTGGCGGGTCGCTTCCGGGATCGCCGTCGCGAACCAATCGCGGCCCTCGAGCTCCTCGCGCCGGTGCCCGAGGAGGCGGGCCAGGTAGGCGTTGGCGAAGGCGATCCGGCCCCGCCGATCGAGGATGAGGGCGCAGAGGTCGACGGCCTCGAGGAGGGTCCGGAGCCGCCGCTCGGAGGCACGGAGCGCCCGCTGGACCCGGAGCTCGCGATCGAGGTCGCGCCGGACGAGGACGAAGAGGAGGAGGCCGGTCAGCCCCACGTAGCCCCAGCCCTTGACGGTGGCGACGAGGCTCCTGGTCGCCGGGTCGACGATGAGGAGGTCGACGGCGCGGTCGCTCAGGAGGATCCAGGCGAAGCCGAGGACGACGTAGAGGAGCGCGATCCGCAGCGCGCGTCGGACGGCGAGATCGGCGAAGCGCCGCGGGATCGCGGTGGCGGCGCGCGCCTTGCCCTCCGGGTCGGGCGGGCGCGGGACGGCGGCCATGGGGCGAAGGATAGTAGAGTCAAGGGGATGGATACCCAGCCCCCTCCGAACGGCAGCGGGCCGAGGGTGGACGCCCGGAGGGCCGGGCGGCCCCGACGTCTCGGTCCGCGATGGTGACCGCCAACCCCCTACCCGACGGGCCGCTCTCGCTCGAGGCCGCCCGGGCGCTCCTGGACCGCGCCGCCGAGCTCCTCGACGCCGGCGAGTTCGAGGCGGCGGCCGTCGTCTACCGGCGGCTCGTCGGACACGCCGACGTCGCTGTCACGGCGGCGGCGTTGCTCGGCCTCGGCGAAGCCCTCTACCGGCTCGACGAGGACGATGCCGCGCTCGCCGCGTGGGAGGACGTCCTGCGGCTCCCCGAAACGCCGTCGACGTACCACGCCTGGCGCCAGGTCGCGGCGGCCAGGGTCCGGAGCGGCGACCTCCGGGGCGCCCTCGCCGCCTACCGGGAGGCCGAGCGCCGGGCGCCGCCCGCGGACCGGGCCGAGATCGCGAGCCGGCTCGGCTGGTTGACGAAGGAGATCGGCGACGCCCGGGCGAGCCGGCGCTACTTCGCCCGGGCCCGCGGCGAGGGGCTCGTCCCGGCGACGCTCCTTTTCGTCGCGGCTACGGTCGTCGTCTCGATCACCGCCTGGGCCTCGCTCGGGACCCGGGTCGACCTCTACCCGATCCTCGAGCTCGACAAACCGGCCGTCGTGCAGGGCGAATGGTGGCGCCTCTGGACGGTGACCCTCGTCCACGCGCCGCCGCCCTTCGGCTACCTCCACCTCGGCTTCAACATGTACGCCCTCTATCTCGCCGGATCGCTCGTCGAGCAGCTGTACGGCTCCCGCCTCTTCGCCCTCCTCTACCTGCTCGGCGCCGCCTCGGGCTCGGTGGCGAGCGTCCTGTTCGGCGGCGACCGGCCGTCCGTGGGGGCGTCGGGAGCGATCTTCGCCCTCTTCGGGGTCCTCCTTGCCGTGGCGCGGGTTCACCATCCCCTCGTCGATCGGCGGGCGCGGGCGCTCCTCGCCCAGCTGGGGCCGATCGTCGCCTTCAACCTCGTCTTCGGCTTCCTCAACGCCGGGGCGATCGACAACGCGGCCCACCTCGGGGGGCTCATCGGCGGGGTCTGGCTCGGCTACCTCCTCGTCCCGGGTCGCGTCCCGACCCTCCGGACGGCGTGGCAGCAGCCGGGCGGGGCCGCCTCGGCGCGTCCGGGCGAGACCGTCCTCCGCTGGCTCGGCGTCGTCGCCTTCGTCGGCCTCCTCGTCGCCGGCCTCCTCCTCGCCGGCGGTCCGCGGCTCGGCTGACGGCCGGACGGGCGAGGTGTTCGCGACGCTCGCCGGCGGCCTCCCGGACCCCGGGATCGGTTCGCCACCGGGTGCCGAGGGGGCCGGCGAGGCGCTCCGGCGGGTCGTCGAAGACCAGCGCGCGCTCGGGCTCGAGCCGGTCTCCGACGGGCTCCTCGACGAGCCGGCCGGCGCCGTCGTCCGGACGGCCCTCGCCCTCGGCGCGCGGTTGGCGGGGACCAGGAGCGGTCGAGCGGGGGAGCGATCGGCGTCGGCTCGCCTCGGCTTCGACGGCCCGCCCGTCCTCGACCCCGCGGCGATCGTCGAGCCCTGGCGAGCCACCGCTCGGCTCGCCGCCCCGGCGGCGGCGAAGGCGATCGTCGGCGGCCCGTACAGCATCGCCGCCCTCGCGACCGACGACCCGCGGGAGCGGAACCGGCTCGCTCAGGCCGTCGCCGAGACGCTGAACGTCGCGCTCCGGGCCCTCGAGGCGGCCAGCTGCCCGCTTGTCCAGATCGAGGAGCCTGCGGCGACGGCGATCGGGACGGCGACGACAGAGCGCCGCGCCTTCGGCGAGGCGGCGAACCGGCTCCTCGGAGGGTTGAGCCGGCTCCACCCGTCCCTCGCCGTCGTCGGCGGGAACGCCGACGCGGCGGGACCGGCGACCTTCTTCGGCCCGCCGTTCCGGAGCTATCTGTTCGACCTCATCGCCGGCCCCGACAACTGGCGCCTCGTCGCCGAGGCGCCGGGCGACCGGGGGATCGTCTGCGGGGTCGTGCCGGTCGGGCCGTCGCTCGACGTCGTGAGCGTCGAGGTCCTCGTCTACGCGGCCCACTACGCGGCCTCGACGAACGGTCGCGGCCTCGCCCGGGTCGGCCTCGCCACGGCCGGGAGCCTCGCCGGGGTCCCGTACGATGAGGCCCTGGCCCGGATGCGGTTCCTGGCGGAGGGGGCCGAGGCCGCGGCGGCGGCCGTCGACCCCGCGGCGCGACGGCGCCTCGATCGGCGGAGCTGGGATCTCCGGGCCGGCGGCCGCCCCATCCCGATCCGGCCGGCGCGCCGGGGTCGGGAGCCGGGCCCGGAATGAGCGGCTCGGCGGGCGGGACGGCCGGTCAGGAACGTCCCGGGGCCGGAGGCGTCGGCGCGGCCCCCTCGGAGGGTTCGGTTCGCGCCCGGGGCCCGTGGGCCCTCGCCTTCCGGGGCTTCTACCGGCTCGTCCGACTCCTCGACCGGCCGATCCGGGCCTGGTGGCGGCGCGTCGGGCTCGCCGACACCGTCGAGCTCGTCGTTCCGGGCCGGCGGAGCGGGCGACCCCGGTCGGTCCTCGTCGGGCTCCTCGTCGTCGACGGTCGGGCGTACGTCGGGCATCCGAGCGGCGACGCCGGGTGGACACGGAACCTTCGGGCCGGCGGGCGGGCAGTCCTCGTCGACCGGCGCGGCAAGCGGACGGTGGTCCGGGCGACGGTCCTCGAGCCGGGGCCGGAGCGGACGGCGGCGATCGAGGCGACCTGGCGGCAGCACCCGCTCCCGGCTCGACCGCTCTATCGGGCTGCCCGCTCGCATATCCTTCGGTGGGGCGTCTACTTCCGCCTCGACCGCGCCGCCGATGGGGAGGCGTCGCCGCCCGCGCCGTGATTCGACCGCCGTTCCACCCCGCGATCGACGACCGCGCGGCCCGGGACCCTTCCGGTCCGACCGTACGCCGGTGAACCGTCCACCGAACGAGGAGCCAGTCATGGAGTCCCCGATGGAACGATCGCGCCAGCTCGCCGAGCTCGTCGGCTTCTCGGCCGGCGACGACCTGGTCCTCAGCGTCTACTTGAACCTCACCCCCGACCGCCAGATCGGCCGGACCTATGCCCTGGCCTTCGAGGACCTCGTGCGAGCGCTGGGCGAGGGCCTCGACCCGGCGGCCCGGGCGGCCCTCGACCGCGAGGCGGCCCGCGTGCGGGCTCTCCTCGACGAGGGACCCCGGGGCCGCGGTCTCGCGGTCTTCAGCTCGACGCCGCGCGACTTCTGGCAGGTCTGGCCGTTGCCGGTCGTCGTGGCCGAGGGCTGCTATCTCGGGCGGCGCCCGTACCTCCGACCGCTCCTCGACGTCCTCGACGAGTACGAGCGCTATGCGGTCGCCCTCGTCGACAAGGAGAAGGCCCGTCTCTTCCTCGTCGAGCTCGGCGAGATCGAGGAGCAGGAGCAGGTCGACGACCTCGTCCCGGGCAAGCACGACCAGGGCGGCTGGTCCCAGGCCAACTACCAGCGCCACCACGAAGCCCACGTCTACTGGCATCTCAAGCGCGTCGCCGACGCGCTCGTCCATCTCGACCGCCGGCGCCCCTTCGCTCGCCTCGTCCTCGCCGGGCCGGAGGAGGCGACTGCCGAGCTCGAACGGATCCTGCCCCGGCACCTCCGGGCCAAGCTCGTCCGCCGGATCCCGGCCGAGACGTTCGCGCCGGCCGAGGAGATCCTCCGCCGGACCCTCGAGATCGAGCGCGACGTCGAGCGGGCGGCCGAGGAGCGCCTCGTCGCCGAGGTCCTCGAGACGGCGGCGGCCGGCGGCCTCGCGACGTACGGGCTCGCCCCGACCCTCGAGGCGGTCTGGCTCGGCCGCGTCCACCTCCTCCTCGTCGCCGACGGGCTCCGCTCGCCGGGGAGCGAGTGCACGTCGTGCGGTCGGCTGGGGGCCGACGTCCCGGCGGCCTGCCCGGCCTGCGGTGGCTCGGTCCGCCGCCTCGACGACGTCGTCGAGCGGGCGATGGAGCGGGCCCTCGACGAGGGCGGCCGGGTCGAGGTCGTTCACGACGAACCGGGCGCGCGGCTCCGCGGGACGGCGGAGGGGATCGGTGCCGTCCTGCGGTACTGATCGACGCGGCGGCGGGCCGCCGGGCAGGATGGACGACGACGGGACGGCAGGCGGCCCGGACGGGCCGGCCGTCGAAGCGACGAGGTGGTGACAGGTGAGTACGCGGTTCTGGCACGGGTTCGCCGACATGCACGTCGTGCGCGACGCGGAGCTCGTTTTCCGGGCGGGGGACGGGGTCTGGGTCGAGGACGTTGAGGGGCGGAGATATCTCGATGCGACCGCCGCCCTCTGGTACTGCAACGTCGGCTACGGGCGCCGGGAGATCGCCGAGGCCGTTCACGACCAGCTCCTCCGCCTGGCCGCGTATTCCTCGTTCGGACCGTACACGACCGAGCCGACGGTCCGGCTCGCCGAGCGCCTGGCGGCCCTCGCCCCGATCCCCGACGCCGTCGTCTTCCTCGCCTCCGGCGGCTCCGACGCCGTCGACTCGGCGGCGAAGCTCGTCCGCCGCTACTGGGACGTCATGGGTCGGCCGGAGAAGCGGATCATCGTCTCCCGGGAGCACGGCTACCACGGGATGCACGCCTGGGGCACGGCCCTCGCCGGGATCCCGGCGAACAAGGCCGGCTACGGCGGCGAGATCATCGAGGAGGTCGTCCACGTCGGCGCCGGCGACACCGAGACCCTCGGGGCCCTCTTCGAGCGACGGGCCGGCGAGATCGCCGCCTTCATCGGCGAGCCGGTCATCGGCGCCGGCGGGGTCATTCCGCCCGAGCCGGGCTACTGGCCGGAGGTCGCCCGCCTTTGCCGCGAGCACGACGTCCTCCTCGTCGCCGACGAGGTCATCACCGGCTTCGGGCGCCTCGGGAGGTGGTGGGGGAGCGAGCGGTACGGGATCGAGCCCGACATCGTCACCTTTGCCAAAGGAGTGACCTCCGGCTACCTGCCCCTCGGCGGGCTCCTCGTCGGGCGACGGGTGGCCGAGCCGTTCTGGTGGGAGCCGGTCCCCGGGGCCGTCTGGCGGCACGGCTACACGTACAGCGGGCACGCGACGGCCTGCGCCGCGGCCCTCGCGAACCTCGACCTCCTCGAGGGCGAGGGGCTCGTCGAGCGCGTCGCCCGGCTCGAGTCCCACCTCGCGGCGGCGGCCGGCTCGCTCGCCGGGGCGCCGCTCGTCGGCGAGGTGCGCTCGGTCGGCCTCATGGCCGCCGTCGAGCTCGAGCGCTCGGTCCTCACCGCCGACCCGGGGGCGGTCGAGCGGGTCGTCGCGGCGATGCGGGGCCGGGGTGTCCTGAGCCGCTCGATCGGCGGGCGGGCGGTCCAGATCTCGCCGGCCTTCGTGATCGAGCCGTCGGAGATCGACCGGATCGTCGAGGCGATCGGCGGCGCCCTCGAGGAGGTTTCGCGGTCGCTCTGAGGAGATCGCGGTCGTCCGCGCCTCGACGACCGCCGGCGCGAGCCGCCCGCCGAGCTCCGACTCGCGCGTCCCGGCGGGTGCAACCACAACCTTGAATCTCGTCGGCGGGCGTGCCACTATGAGGGCTCTTCCGCCGACGAGGAGGAGCGTCGGCGATCGATGCGATCCCGCCCGAGGGGGCGAGATCCGCGGCCTCTTCGAGGGGTGCCGAGGAAGGAGGTTCTGCCCGTGGTTCAGCGCATCGCCCTCACCGTGAACGGCGTCGCCCACGAGGTCGACGTCGAGCCGAGACGCCTCCTCGTCCAGGTCCTCCGCGAGGACCTGGGCCTCACCGGGACCCACATCGGTTGCGACACGGCGCAGTGCGGGGCCTGCACCGTCGTCGTCGACGGCGCGGCCGTGAAGTCGTGCACGGTCCTCGCCGTGGCCGCCGACGGGGCCTCGATCACGACGATCGAGGGCCTCGCCTCGGACGGGGAGCTCCACCCGCTCCAGGCGGCCTTCCGGGACAACCACGGCCTCCAGTGCGGCTTCTGCACGCCGGGGATGATCATGACCGCCGTCGACTTCCTGAACCGGAACCCGAGCCCCACCGAGGCCGAGATCCGGCAGGCGATCGAAGGCAACGTCTGTCGCTGCACCGGCTACCAGAACATCGTCGCCGCCATCGCCGACGCCGCGGCGCGGATGCGCTCGGCCGGCGGGACGGCATAGGAGGGGAGCCATGGCCACGACGCTCGTCGGCGCCCGGGTCACCCGCCGGGAGGATGCCCGCTTCATCACCGGCAAGGGGCGCTACCTCGACGACATCCAGCTCCCGGGGATGGCCTACCTGGCGATCCTCCGGAGCCCGTACGCCCACGCCAACATCCGCTCCATCGACACGAGCCGGGCGAAGACGATGCCCGGCGTCCTCGCCGTCATCACCGGCGCCGACATCCCGTACAACCCCCTCCCGATGGCCTGGCCGGCCGGCGGGGCATCGGGCCTCCAGAACAACGTGAACACGCCGCGGGTCCTCGCCACCGACAGCGTGAAGTGGACCGGCGAGGGCGTCGCGGCGGTCGTCGCCGAGACGGCGGCCCAGGCCTACGACGCCCTCGAGGCGATCGAGGTCGATTGGGAGCCGCTCCCGGCCGTCGTCGACGCCGAGAAGGCGACCCAGCCGGGTGCGCCCCAGCTCCACGAGAACGCCCCGAACAACATCGTCTTCGACTGGACGGTCGGCGACAAGGCCGGGACCGACAAGGCCTTCGCCGAGGCCGAGGTCGTCGTCCGCCAGCGGCTCGTCAACCAGCGGCTCATCCCGAACCCGATGGAGCCGCGGGGCGACATCGGCTGGTACAACCCGGGCACCGACGAGTACACCATCTGGTTCACGAGCCAGACGCCGCACATCCAGCGCCTCCTCTTGGCGGCCTTCGTCATGGGGATCCCGGAGCACAAGATCCGCTGCATCAGCCCGGATATCGGCGGCGCCTTCGGCAGCAAGATCTTCCTCTACGCCGACTATCCGCTCGTCCTCTTCGCCAGCAAGCTCATCGGCGGGCGCCCGGTGAAGTGGGTCGAGACCCGGCGCGAGAACTACCAGGCCACGATCCACGGCCGCGACCACATCACGTACCTCGAGGTCGCCGCGAAGCGGACCGGTGAGGTGACCGGGCTCCGGGTCAAGACGTACGCCAACCTCGGCGGTCGCCTCTCGACGATCGGGCCCGGGATCCCGACGACCCTCTACGGGCGGGTCCTCGCCGGCCAGTACAAGATCCCGAACGTCTTCTGCGAGGTCATCGGGGTCTACACGAACACCGTCTTCGTCGACGCCTACCGGGGCGCCGGTCGGCCCGAGGCGACGTACGTCATCGAGCGGGCGATGGACCTCCTTGCCGACGAGCTCGGGATGGATCCGGCGGAGGTCCGCCGCCGAAACTTCCTCCCGCCCGACGCCTTCCCGTACGACAACCCGAGCGGCCTGACGACCGCCGTGAACGGGGAGAAGATCTACATCGATTCGGGGAACTACGAGCCGGCCCTCGACAAGGCCCTCGCCCTCGCCGGCTACGCCGACATCGGCAGGGCGAAGGAGGAGGCCCGCAAGCGCGGCAAGTTCCTCGGGGTCGGCCTCTCCTCGTACATCGAGGTCTGCGGCGTCGCCCCCTCGCGCTGGATCGGGGCCGTCGGCGAGGGCTGGGGCGCCGCCATGTGGGAGTCGGCGAACATCCGGGTCCACCTGACCGGCAAGGTCGTCGTCACCATGGGGACCCAGCCCCAGGGCCAGGGCCACGAGACGACCTTCGCCCAGATCGTCGCCGACGAGCTCGGGGTGCCGATCGAGGACGTCGTCGTCCAGCACTCCGACACCCTCGGCACGCCCTTCGGCTACGGCTCGTACGGGAGCCGGACGGCTTCCGTCGGCGGCGGGGCGGCCATCGCCGCGGCCCGGAAGATCAAGGAGAAGGCCCGCCGCTATGCCGCCCATCTCTTGGAGGCCGCCGTCGACGACATCGAGATCGTCGGCAACGAGTACCGGGTCAAGGGCTCGCCCGACAAGAAGAAGACCCTCGCCGAGATCGCCTTCGCCCTCGACCTCGGCTTCGACCGGCCGCCGGACATGGAGCCGTACCTCGACGAGACGGCCTACTACGACACCCCGAACTGCACCTGGCCCTTCGGGACCCACGTCGCCATCGTCGAGATCGACGAGGAGACGGGCCAGGTCGACCTCGTCCGCTACGTCGCCGTCGACGACGTCGGGAACAAGATCAACCCGATGATCGTCGAGGGCCAGCTCCACGGCGGGATCGCCCAGGGGGTCGGCCAGGCCCTCTGGGAGGGCGCGGTCTACAGCGAGGACGGCCAGCTCCTGACCGGCTCGATGCTCGACTACGCCCTGCCGCGGGCCTCGCGGCTGCCCCGCTTCGAGCTCGACGAGACGGTCACCCCCTCGCCGGTGAACCCGCTCGGCGTCAAGGGGGTCGGGGAGGCCGGCACGATCGCGAGCACGGCGGCCGTCGCCAACGCCGTCGTCGACGCGCTCAGCCCGCTCGGGATCCGACACCTCGACATGCCCTTCACCCCGGCCCGGGTGTGGCGGGCGATCCAGGACGCGAAGGCCGCGAAGGGAGGCCAGGCATGATCCCGGCAGCGTTCGACTATCGCCGCGCGGCGTCCCTCGACGACGCCATCCGCCTGCTCGGCTCGACCGCCGAGGCGAAGGTCCTCGCCGGCGGCCAGAGCCTCGTCCAGCTCATGAAGCTCCGCCTCGCGCGGCCGGCCCTCGTCGTCGACATCGGGCACCTCCCGGAGCTCCGGGGCGTCCGCCGTCTCGCCGACGGGCGGATCGCGGTCGGGGCGCTGACGACGTACCGGGAGCTCATGGAGAGCGAGGCCGGCCGCTACGGCGTCCTCGCCGACGCGCTCCCCGAGATCGCCGACCTCCAGGTCCGGAACCGGGGCACGGTCGGTGGGGCGGTCGCCCATGCCGATCCCGTCTCGGACCTGCCGGCGTGTCTGCTCGCCCTCGACGCCGAGTTCGTCGCCCGCGGGTCGGGCGGCGAGCGCCGGATCGCCGCGGCGGACTTCTTTTTGGGGCCGTTCACGACCGCCCTTGCCGCCGACGAGATCCTCACCGAGATCGTCCTCCCGGCCCTGCGTGATGACGCCGGCTCGGCGTATCGCTCGATCCGGCAGCCCGCCTCCGGCTATGCCCTGGCGGGCGTCGCGGCGGTCGTCGCCCCGACCGGCGCCGGCGGGCCGGTCGCCTTCTGCCGGGTCGCGATCACCGGCGTCGGCGACCGTCCGTACCGGGCGACGGCCGTGGAGGCGGCACTGACCGGGTCGGACGGCTCCCCGGACGCGATCGCGGCCGCCGCGGCCCACGCCACCGACGGGGTCGCCGTCGCCTCGGACATCCACGCCGACGCCGCCTACCGGGCCCACCTTGCCGCGGTCATGACCCGGCGAGCCCTCGAAGCGGCGAAGGCTCGCAGCGCCTGATCCGTCGCGGGTGCGGACCGCTCGCGTCCTGCCCGGCGAGCCGGTTCCGGCCGGCCTCGTCGGGGCGGTCCTCACCCGCGACCTCGTGATCGACGGCGAGCGCTGGTCGAAGGGGCGGCGCCTCTCGGCGGCGGACCTCGAGCGGCTCGGCGCTGCGGTCGCCTTCGCCTCGCCCGGGCTCGCCCGGCGCGGGGGTCCGGTCACGCTCCTCGTCCCCGAGCCCGGCGACGTCCACGAGGACGACGCGGCGCTCCGGCTCGCGGCGGCCGTCGCCGGCCCGGGACTCCGGATCGCCGGTCCCGTCGAGAGCCGGGTCGACCTCCGGGCCGCCGAGCCGGGCGTCGTCCGGATCCGGACAGCCGCCCTCGAGCAGCTGAACCGGATCGATCCCCTCGAGGTCTTCACGGTCTTCGACGGTCAGGTCGTCGAGGCGGGCGACCTCGTCGCCTCGGTCAAGGTCGCCCCGCATCTCGTCCCGGCGGCCGTCGTCGAGGCCGGCCTTCGGGCCGCCGGCCGCCGCCCGATCGTGGCCGTCCGGCCGTTTCGGCGCCGGCGGGTCGCGGCCCTCGTGAAGGAATCGATCGAGGGGCCGGCGCGGGAGCGCTTCGAAGCGACGCTCCGCTCGAAGGTGGACGCCCTCGGCTCGGCCCTCGTTGGGATCGTCTACGTCGCCGACGCCCTCGAGCCGATCCGGGCCGCCCTCGAGGAGCTGACCGGCAGGGCCGACGGCCGAGGCGCACCGCGGCCGGTCGACCTCGTCCTCACCGCCGGCGGCGCCTCGACCGACCCCCTCGACCCCCTCTTCCTCGCCCTCGAGGCAGCGGGCGGAACCGTCGTCCGCCGCGGCGTCCCGGCCCACCCCGGCTCGATGCTCTGGCTCGGCCGCCTCGGCCGGACGACCCTCCTCGGCCTCCCGACCTGCGGCGCCTACTCGAAGGCGACGGCGGCCGATCTCCTCCTCGCCTGGCTCCTCGCCGGCGAGCCGCCGACCGCCGCGACCGTCGCCCGGCTCGGCCACGGCGGGATCCTGACGAGAGACCAGCGGTTCCGCTTCCCGGCCTACGCCCGCGCCCTCGAGGCGCCCGAGGGCTAACGGACCGGGTCGCCGGCGCGAGCATGTAGACTCCGATCGATGACCGAGCAACGACGTCCCCGCCGCACCATCGAGGAGCTCATCGAGGCCTTCCGGCGCCGCGGCTACATCTGCGACCGCTCCCTCGCCACGGCCGTCTTCCTCGGCCTCGAGCTCGAGCGGCCGCTCCTCCTCGAAGGCGAGGCCGGGGTCGGCAAGACCGAGCTGGCGAAGGTCCTCGCCGACGTCCTCGAGACCCGCCTCATCCGGCTCCAGTGCTACGAGGGCCTCGACGTCAACACCGCCGTCTACGAGTGGAACTACCCGCGCCAGATGCTCGAGATCCGGCTCCTCGAGGCCCGCGGCGAGATCGACCGGGCGAAGGCCCACGACATCTTCGGGCCCGAGTTCCTCATCCGCCGCCCGCTCCTCCAGGCCCTCGAGGCGAGCGCCGACGGCGAGCCGCCGGTCCTCCTCATCGACGAGATCGACCGGGCCGACGAGGAGTTCGAGGCGTACCTCCTGGAAATCCTCTCCGACTTCCAGGTCACGGTCCCCGAGATCGGAACGATCCGGGCCGAGCGGCCGCCGCGGGTCGTCCTCACCTCGAACCGGACCCGGGAGGTCCACGACGCCCTGAAGCGCCGCTGCCTCTACCACTGGATCGACTACCCGTCGCCGGAGCGCGAGGTCGAGATCGTCCGGACGCGGGTCCCGGGGGTCCCGGAGGCGCTCGCCGAGGCCGTCGTCGCCTTCGTCGGCCGCCTTCGCTCGGCCGACCTCACGAAGGTCCCGGGCGTCGCCGAGACGATCGACTGGGCGGCGGCGCTCCTCGCCCTCGGCGCCGCGGAGCTCGATCCGGCGACCGTCGACGAGACCCTCGGCGTCGTCCTCAAGTACGAGGAGGACGTCCGCCAGATCCGGGGCGAGACGGCCCGCCGCTACCTCGCCGAGATCGGAGCCGGCACCGGGAGCGGGGGAGGGGAGGGCTAGCCCGATGGGCGAGGCCTCGGCCGTTCGGGATCCTCTCGCCGCCGTCCGCCGGACCGGCGAGGGCGAGCTCGTCGACGGCGAGCGGCTCTTCCGCCACGCCGTCGGCTTCGGGCGGGCGCTCCGGGCCGCCGGCCTCGCCGTCGACCTCGGGGCCGCCATCGACTACGCCCGGGCCCTCGCCCTCGTCGACCTCGGCGATCGCGAACAGGTCCGATCGGCCGGGGCCGCGATCTTCGTCCGCCGGCGGGACGACCTGCCGACCTACGACCGCGTCTTCGCCCGCTGGTGGCGGGCGCCGCGCCGTTCCCTCGCCGCCGAGGGTCCGACGGCGCTCCGCCGCGACCCCGAGCCGCCGGAGGAGGAGCGCGGCGACGGTGCCCGACCGGCTGAGCCGACCGCGGCCGACCAGCGGATCGGCGAGCTCCGGCCGGCCGGGACGCCGAGCCCCGCCGCCGAGGACGACCGGGAGGCGGCGGCCGACCGCCTCGTCATCGCCCCCGACGCCTACAGCCGGGGCGAGACGATCCGCCACCGCGAGTTCGACAAGATGACCCCCGCCGAGCTTCGGGAGGCCGAGCGGTTGATCGACCTCCTCGCCCCCCGGCTCGAGCTCCGGCGGACGCGCCGCTACGAGCTCCACCGCCACGGCCGCCTCCTCGCCCCGCGGGCGATGTTCCGCCGGAACCTCGGGACCGGCGGCCAGCTCGTCGAGTGGACGTGGCGGCGGGCGGTCCGGCGGCCGCGGCCCCTCGTCGTCCTCTGCGACATCTCGGGTTCCATGGACCGCCACAGCCGGCTCCTCCTCCGCTTCATCCAGGCCCTCTCGGCGACGTCGGCGGTCCGGGCCGAATCCTTCGTCTTCGGGACCCGCCTCACCCGGGTCACCCGGCTCCTCCGCGACCGCGACCGGAACCGAGCCCTCGAACGGGTCGCCGAGGCCGTCGTCGACTGGGCCGGCGGGACCCGGATCGGCGAGTCGTTCCGGGAGTTCAACCTCCGCTGGGCCCGCCGGACGCTCCGGACGAGCGGCGTCGTCATCGTCGTCTCCGACGGTTGGGACCGCGGCGACCCGCGCCTCGTCGCCGCCGAGACGGCTCGGCTGCGTCGAAACTGCCACCGCCTCATCTGGCTGAACCCCCTCGCCGGCGTCCCCGGCTACCAGCCGATCGCCGGCGGGATGGCGGCGGCCTACCCGTACATCGACGACTTCCTCCCGGCCGGGACCGTCGCCTCGCTCGAGCGCCTCGGCGAGCTCCTCGCCGGCGGGCGAGCGAACGGCGCCCGGGGTCGCCGGCGCGCGACCGAGCCGCGACCGCACCGCGGTGGCGAACACGCCGCCATCGCCGCGGCCCACCCGGCTGACGCCGCGGCGAGGCCGCTGCCCGGGCCGACTGACGCCGCTGCCCCGCGGCCCCTCGGCTGACGGCGGCGAGCAGGGCGTACACTGCCGGCGATGCGTGAGGTGCTCGACGCCCTGGCGACCTGGCGCCGGGAAGGCGTCCCGGTCGGCCGGGCGGTCGTCATCCGGACGTTCGGGTCGGCCCCGCGGCCCGAAGGCGCGGTCCTCCTCGCCACCGCCGACGGCCGTCTCGCCGGCTCGGTGAGCGGCGGCTGCGTCGAGGGCGCCGCCTTCGAGGAGATCGAGCGGGCCCGCGCGAGCGGCCGGTCGCGGGTCGTTCGCTACGGGATCAGCGACGAGCAGGCCTGGGACGTGGGGCTCGCTTGCGGCGGGACCATCGACGTCCTCATCGAGCCGGAGGTCGATCC
Source organism: Chloroflexota bacterium (assembly GCA_042408925.1). Classification (GTDB taxonomy): domain Bacteria; phylum Chloroflexota; class Limnocylindria; order Limnocylindrales; family CSP1-4; genus BPIH01. The sequence continues at coordinate 37,288 of JBHOQO010000041.1, forward strand.
GCTCGTCGAGGCGGCAGCCCGCGTCGACCGGGAGACCGGGGGCCGGGCCGTCGTGACGCCGCTGCCACCCGATTCGCCGCCGCCGGACTTCGGACCGCACGAGCCCGGCGAGGGCGCGCCGCCGGCACCGAAGCTCCTCGTCGGCGAGGACGGGGCGATCGAGGGGTCGCTCGGGTCGCTGGCCGACGATGCCGCCCTTGCCGCCGTCGCCCGGGAGGCGCTCCTCCGTGGCACGTCCCGGACGGTGACGATCGGCGGCCGCCAGCTCTTCGTCGAGGCGTTCCCGGTTCCCCCGCGGCTCGTCGTCGTCGGGGCCGTCGAGATCGCCCGCTCCCTCGTCCGGATCGCTCGCGAGCTCGGCTACGAAACGATCGTCGTCGACGGCCGGCCGGCCTTCGCGACACCGGAGCGCTTCCCGCCGGGAAGCGTCGACCGACTCGTCGTCGGCTGGCCGGACGAGGTCGCCGACGAGATCGGCCTCGGCCCGACGGACGCGGTCGCGGTCCTGACCCACGACGTGAAGTTCGACGAGCCGGCGATCGTCGAGGCGCTCCGCCGGGGCTGCCGGTACGTCGGCGCCGTCGGGTCCCGCAAGACCCAGACCGACCGCCGGGCGCGGCTCCGCGAGGCGGGCCTCGGCGAGGCGGAGCTCGAGCGGCTCCGGGGTCCGATCGGGCTCGATCTCGGCGGTCGGAACCCGGCCGAGACGGCCCTCGCGATCATGGCCGAGATCGTCGCCGAACGGTACGGCGGGACCGGCGTCCCGATGCGCGACCTGGCCCGGGGGGCCGCCGACGCGGCAGCGGCCGCGGCGCCGGCGTGACGGGGCCGGCCCACGGACCCGGCCCGGTCGTGACCGAGGTCCTGGCGCCGACCCGCATCGTCGGCCTCGTCCTCGCCGCGGGCTCGGGGACCCGGTTCGGGCCCGATCCGAGCGCCAAGCTCCTCGCCCCGTTCCTCGGGCGGCCCCTCGTCGCCCACGTCGTCGCGGCGGCGACCGAGGCGGGACTCGGGGGGCTCGTCGCCGTCCTCGGTCGTGGGGCGGCGGCCGTGCGGGTGGCCGTCGACTGGGGCGGCGCCGTCCTCGTCGAGAACCCGACCCCCGAGGCCGGCCTGGCGAGCTCGCTCCGGATCGGCGTCGAGACGGTCCGGGCCCGCTTCGCCGACGCCGAGGCGATCGTCGTCTTCCTCGGCGATCAGCCCCTGGTCCGGCCCGACGTCGTCCGCCGCCTCGTCGCCGAGGCGGCCCGAACCGACCTCCCCGCCGTCGTCCCCCGCTACGCCGAGGGCGGCGGCCCGAACCCCGTCCTCGTCCGGCGGGCGGCCTGGGAGCTCGTCGCCGCCGCTGAGGGCGACCGGGGGCTCGGTCCCCTCCTCGCCGCCCGTCCCGAGCTCGTCGCCGAGGTTGCGGTCGACGGCTCGAACCCCGACGTCGACACGCCCCTCGACCTCGTCCTCGTCGAATGGGCCGAGCGGGTCCGCCGGAACCGCGAGCAGGTCGACCGGTTCCGCGAGGTGCCCGACGGCCCGGACTTCTACGGCCCGGTCAGCGGCATGTTCCGGGCCGATCCCCACCGGACCGACGACCCGATCCTCGACGCTCTCATCGAGCTCGCCCGGCCGACGGACCGCTGGCTCGACATCGGGGCGGGTGCCGGGCGTTTCGCCCTCCCACTCGCGCTCCGGGGCCGGGAGGTCGTCGCCCTCGATCCCTCGGCCGGGATGCTCGCCGCCCTCCGCGAGGAGATGGCGGCCCACGGGATCACGAATGTCCGGCCGGTCGAGGGCCGCTGGCCCCTCGACGACCCGGCGGCGGCCGCGGAGCTCCGCGCCGACGTCGCCCTCATCGCCCACCTCGGCTACGACATCGAAGCGATCGGGCCGTTCCTGGCGGCGATGGAGGCGGCGGCCCGGCGGCGCTGCGTCGCGGTCCTCATGGAGCGCCAGCCCTCGGCGGTCGCCGACGCCTTCTGGCCGCCGATCCACGGCGAGG
>JBHOQO010000042.1:0-24349 GCA_042408925.1 Chloroflexota bacterium
GAAGCGAGGGAGATTCCGCAATCGAGGCCGCCCCGGCGTCCGGCTTCATCGTTCCTTCATCGACCGCCTGCGATCCTGCTTCGCCGGTACCGGACCACGCTCCGGGACCCGCCCACGCCGGCCCCTGTGGCCGGCGGCGACATCGCCAAGCTCTCGCCGACGGCGCTCGCTCCGTCGGCCAACCAGGAGGTCTGCCATGAAACGACGCCTCGCCGCTGCCATCGTCGTCGGGGCCGCCATCGTCTCCGCCTGCGGTCCGGGTGCCAGCCCGACCCCGCCCGCGAGCACCCCGGGGGCTTCGGAGACCCCGACCGAAACGCCGAGCACGGCGCCGAGCCTCGAGGTCTCGCCGACGCCCACGGAGGCGCCGACCCCGACGCCGGCGGCTTCGCCCTCCGCCGAAGCCTCGCCGTCGTCCTAGCCGGACCCCCGCGTCCGCGGCGGGGAGCGCGTCGGGCACAGACCGCTCCCCGCCCCCCGGGCGCCCCCAAACCGCATCCTCCTCCTCCCGCCGAGAGGCCCGGGCCGCCAGGCTCGGGCCTCGCGGTTCCCGCGGCCGCTACCATCGGCCGCCATGCGGCGGAGCCTCGTCCTCCTCGCCCTTCAACACGCCCTCATCCACGCCCAGGGGGCGCTCCTGCCCCTCGTCTTCGTTCGGGTCGTCACAGAGTTCGGGGTCGGCGTCGACGCCATCGGGCTCGTCCTCGGGGCGGCGAACCTCGTGAACGGCGTCCTCCAGCTCTCGTTCGGCCCCCTCGCCCGCTCCATCACCCGGCGGACGATCCTCGGCGGCGCGGGCGTCGTCTTCGGGGCGGGCACGGCCGCTCTCGCCGCCGCGACGTCATGGCCGGTCTTCGCCGCGGCGACCGTCGTCGCCCGCGCCGGCGGGGCGCCGCAGCACGTCGTCGGTCACGCCCTCCTCGCCGACCGCTACGGCCCCCGGCGCGGGGCGATGGCGATCAACCTTCACGTCGCTGCCGGCAACGTCGGAACGGTCCTCGTCCCGCTCATCGGCGGCTGGCTCATCGCCAGCGCCGGCTGGCCCATCGCGGTCCTCGCGGTCGGCCTCCCGGCCCTTGCCGTTGGCGTCGCGATCCTCCGCTTCGTCGAGGGCCCCGGCACGGGTCATGCCGCCCTTGCCGGGTCGTCGACCCGGGACGTCCTGCGGTCCCTCGCCGGGGAGCGCGACGTCGTCTGGGTCACCGTCGCCTCGTCTATCGCCGCCGCGGGCCGCGGCCTCGGCATCGTCACGACCTTCGTTCCGCTCTACCTCGGCCTCGTCCTCGGGCTCGACCCGGCCACGATCGCCCTCATGTACACCCTGCTCGTCGCGGGGAGCGTCCCGGGACCCGTCGTCGGCGGCTGGTTGGCCGGACGCCTCGGCCATCGCCCGATCGTCATCGCCTCGTACGTGCTCGGCGCGGCTGCCTTCGGATCCTTCGTCCTCGCCGGCTCGAACCTCCTGTTCGTCTGGCTCGCCCTCGGCTTCATGAGCGCCGTCGTCTTCGAGGAGAGCGCCCTCCTCCAGGCCCTCCTCGCCGAGGTCGCCCGGCCGGCGATCCGCGACGTCGCCTTTGGCGTCTACTTCACGGTCATGTTCGTCGTCGGGGCCGCCTGGTCGGCCGTCCTCGGCTGGCTCGTCGGGGCGCTCGGGAACGAGGCCGGCTTCCCGGTCGCCTTCGGGATCATGGCCGCGAGCTACCTCCTCGCCGCCGTCGCCGTCCTCCCGATCCGCGAGCCGAGCCGGCACCCCGAGGCCGCCGGGCACGACGAGGACCGGGCCGCGATCGGCGAACCCTGGTGACGACGGGCGCGCCCTGCCGGGGATCGAAGGCCGTCGACCCCTCTGCTATCATCGGGGCGCCCAGCGCGGAGGTCGCACGCGCGGCACGGTCGGGGCGTGGCGCAGTTTGGTAGCGCGCAGCGTTCGGGACGCTGAGGTCGGAGGTTCAAATCCTCTCGCCCCGACCATTGCCATGTCCGAGGCCGCCTGAGGCCCCGATCTCCGGCGACACCGCCGGATCGGCATCGGCTCCGAACACCCCGACCTGCGAACCGTCCCGAGGGCCCGGCAGGAGGAGCGTCCAACCCGACATGCAGGAGGGCCGCCGATGCGCCGCGTGATCTACTCGATGGGCACCTCGCTCGACGGCTACATCGTCGGCCCGGATGGCCGCTTCGACTGGACCGCCCCCGACGCGGAGGTCTTTCGCTCCCACATCGACGAGATCCGAACGATCGGCGTGCACCTGCTCGGCCGGCGGCTCTACGAGACGATGCGCTACTGGGAGACCGCCGATCAGGATCCGTCGCTCGGTGACGCGGAGCGCGAATGGACCGCGCTCTGGACGGCGCTTCCCAAAATCGTCTTCTCCAGGACCCTGTCGGCCGTGGAGGGCAACGCCCGCCTGACCTCCGGCGACCTCGCCGAGGAGATCGAGCGGTTGCGAGCCGAGCCGGCCGAGGGCGACATCGCCATCGGCGGGGCGACCCTCGCCGCCGGAGCGGCCGCGTTGGATCTGGTCGACGAGTATCGGCTCCGGGTCTACCCGATCCTCGTGGGCGGCGGCATTCCGTATTTCCCCGGGGGCGAGCGACGGGTCGATCTCGAGCTCCTCGAAACGCGCGCCTTCCGGTCGGGGGTCGTCTACCTGCGGTACCGGGTGCCACGCTAGCGGTTCGTCCACCCGACGTTCGCGGACACGCCGGCATGGTCTGCTCCCGAGTGGCAACGCTTGCCGTCCCTACCCAGAGCGCGTATCCTTGACTCATGGCGTCAGGAGTCAAGAAGAGGCGACGGGGCTACACACGGGTCAGCGCGAAGCACCAGGTGACGCTCCCGGTCGAGGCACTCCGGCGCGCCGGGATCCGGACGGGCGATACGCTGCGCGCCGAGGTTCAGGGCCCGGGTGAGGTGCTCCTCGTTCGCGAGTCGGACCCCGTGGCCCAGTACGCGGGTGCCCTCACGGGCGTCTACACCCCGGGCGAGCTCGACGAGCTACGGCGCGAGTGGGACTGACCGTCCTCGACGCGGGCGTCATCATCGCCTTGCTCGACGCCGCGGACGCACACCACGCGGCCGCAGTTGCCGCCCTTCGGATCGCCCGAGATCGTGGCGACGTCTTGGTGTTGCCGGCCTCGGCGTACGCCGAATGCCTCGTTTCGCCGCAGCGACGCGGTCCCGACGCCGTCGCCGTCGTGGACCGGTTCCTCGATGCCTTGCCGGCGCGGGTGGAGCCGGCCGATCGGTCGATCGCCGCCGCGGCGGCCGAGCTTCGGGCGACGCACGGAACCGCGCTGCGGCTACCCGATGGCCTGGTGATCGCCACGGCCATCGTCCTCGGCGCCGACCGCATACTCACCACCGACGCCGGTTGGCCGGCCGTTCCGATCCCGGTCCAGGTGCTCGCGGCGGCGTAGGGCCCGGAACGACGGACCCGGGCGAGTTTGTCGTCGAGAAGAGACCAGCCAGGCGTCGGGCCCCAACCGGCGGCCGCACCAGTAGTCGATCTCGGCAAGGACGATAGTCGAGCTCGGCAAGGACGAGAGCCGGGACGACCAGGTCCTCGTCTGCCTCGATCAGGAGCCGGGCGCAACGGTCGTCGTCGGGATCGGCGACGTCGAGCGCTGCCAGCAGCGCCCCGTGTCGCAGATGAGTGCAACCGTCAGCGCGGCGGCTCCGCGATCGGCTCGGCGGTGACCTCGGCTGCGCTCCGGCCGTCGGTGGACCGGGCCACGCCCACCCGCGGGCGCCGGCGCGCCCGAAGCGACCTCGCCTTGTCCTCCACCGCTTCGCGCAGGAGGGTCGCCAGGGGAACCCCTCGTCGCTGCGCCTCGGCCTCGAGGGTGCGAAGGGTGGCGGCCGGCGCGCTCACGGTCGTCCGACGAAGCTTGTTCACGGTCGAGAAGCTAGCATCGTGATCCAGCGATTGCCGTTCAGGAGGGGGGAGCCGCCCCGAAACCAGGCCCGGCCCGGGGGGACAAGGGAAACGGGTTCCAGACCCTCGAATTCCGCGGAGGCGTACCATCCGCGCGATGGACCGACGGCGATGGGCGACGGCGGCACTTGCGGCGGCGGTGGTCCTCCTGGCGATCGCCGACGGGCTCGCCTTCCACGACCTGTTCGAGCCGCACACCGTTCGCGACTGGTTGATGCTGGCAGGCTCGATCCTCGTCTTCGCCGGCTTCGTCGCCACCGTGGCCCCCGTCTCGTACCCGATCCGGCGGCGCCGCTGAGCGTCCCGGCCCCCCGGGCGGGCCGGATCGCGCCCCGGCCGAGGAACACCGAGCCCGCCGCGGAGCGAGCGACGGTGGCTCGAGGGGCTCTCTGGGCGTCGAAGCGGCCGCGCAGCGTTGTGAGCGTTGTTCCGACCGGAGGCACCGACACCGCGGCCTAGAATGGCAGACGCCGCCGGACAGGCCACGGCGGGAGGAGGAACGTTCGATGGGCACCCGCTTCTCACCGCTCCGACCATCGGCCGCTGCGCTTTCGGTCGCCTTGGCCTTCGCCGCCGCCCTCCTCATCGCCCCGCTGAGCGCCGCCGGCGGCTCGGGCTTCCCGACCCCGACCCGGCTCGGCTTTCCGGCCGGCGACGACTGGGAGCCGGCGATCGCCGCCGACGCCGCCGGCTACGTCTACGCCCTCTGGACCCACTACGGCCCCGACCCGGCCTGTCCAGGCTGCGGCAGCCCGCACGCCGAGCTCCAGGTCTCGCAGAACGGCGGCCGGGCCTGGTCGCCGCCGCGGCCGCTCAAGCCGACGACCACCCGCCAGGACGACCCCCAGATCGTGGCGACGACCGATCCTGCCACCGGACGCCCCGTCCTCTACGCCGCGATCATGGAGAACGACAAGGCGAGCGAGTACGTCCTCCGCTCCGACGACGGCGGTGCCACCTGGACGAGCGCCCTCGTCGAGCCGCTCCGGCGCGGCATGGACAAGGACGTCCTGGCTGCGCGGGGCAACGACGTCTACGTGGCCTTCAACGCCGGGATGAAGATCTACGTCTCAGCCTCGCACGACGGCGGCGCGACCTGGTCGCTCGAGCGACCGATCGCGAACACGAACTCGAAGATCGGCTTCTCCCTGCCGAGCGGCGGCGTCGTGGACGGCACGGGCGCGGTCGCCTTCGCCTGGGCCGGCTACCTGCAGAACGGCAAGGCCTCGGGCGCCGCGAACCTCTACGTCACCCGATCGACCGACGGCGGGGTCGCCTGGACGACCTCGCTCGTCGCCTTCTCCGAAGCGATCCGGGCCTGCGACTGCGGCGGCTGGAACTACTGGGGCCCCCAGATCGCCCTCGCCGTCGACGGCCTCGACCGCCTCTACGTCCTCTACAACGCCACCGAAACCGCCGGCGGCGTCGGGCGGATGTGGTTCGCCCGCTCCGAGGACGGCGGCGCCACCTGGAGTACGCCCGTCGACATCTGCCTGGCCCGGCCGGGGACGAACCACGTCTTCCCGGCCCTGGCGGCGCGCGGTGACGGCGACGTCCGGATCGCCTGGATGGACGATCGGGCGGGCCACGATTCCGGCGGGAACGACCCGAACGCCCGCTGGGACACCTGGTACCGAACCTCGACGAACGGGGGCGTCGGCTGGTCCCCCGAAGTGCAGCTCTCCGCGCTTGCCGACGGGTACCCGTACTCGTTCCCGGACGGCTACCTCCAGCCCTACGGCGACTACTTCGAGCTCGACATCGACCCGACCGGCCGGACCCAGGCGATCTGGGGCGAGGGCACCAGCTACGCCGGTCCCGGGAACGTCTGGTACACCCGGAGCCTCGCCCCCTGACCCGGGCGAATCGCGGCGAGGGTCTCGCGCAGTGCGCCGGCCGGACCGGCGCCGCCGAGGGAGCCCCGGGGCCAGCGCGCCCTCGGCCACCCGGGCGGGGCTGTCACAGGACCCACACCTGAAAGCCCTCGGCCACGTGGGCCGCGATGCTCGGATGGTCGAGATACGCGCCGCTCAGGGCCTCGCCGTGCTCGAGCAACTCCTCGCGGACGTCGAAGGCGCCGGAACAGTAGTCGCACACCTCGTAGGCGAGACCGTTGGCCTTGAGCTCGGCGAAGATCCCCGCCGCCCTGGACGGCGGGCCATCGTTCCGAAGCCAACGGGCCAGCCAGCCGGTCCCGGCACCGTCGAACACGAGCCGAACCGTGGCGCCCGCCGCGGCGAGCTCCTTGGCGTAGAGGACGCTGTGGAGCGCGCGGGCGCGACCTTCATGCGATTCGGTCCCGGCCTGGAGGATGATGACGATCTTCGTGGTCGGGTCGATGATCGGCCCGGCCTGAGGAGTCTGAAGGTGAGGGTGGGTAGAGATCGGCCAACGCTCCTGTCGTGTCCTTGGGCTGGTGTCGGCGCGAGCCTACCGAGGCTCGGATCGCGCGATCCGTAAGCACCGCCACGGACGGACCAATCCCCCTCGGGAGTCCACCCAGCCGCCGCACACAACTCGGCGAGGCCGGCGAGGCGGGGCGCACCAGACAGCACCTGGGGCGCCACGCGCCCCAGCAGACTGGATGCCATCCGATCGGCGGAGATGCCAGCCGGGGCGGGAGTGGACGCGGTCGTCGATCCGGCCGGAACGCATCACCCGCCGATGACGACGCGGGACCACCGCGGCGCCGGAGCCCGCCTCCAGGCGGTCGAGCGTCGACCGGCTAGCGGGTGAAGAACTCGCCGAGGTCGTTCGCCGAGCAGGTCCGGCCGAGACAGCCGACCCCGAAGGCGTCCTCGATCGTCCGCAGGAGCGAGTAGTGGTCGTGCGGGACCCGCGAGACGGTGCCGGGCGCCACCCGCGGGCTGACGACGATCGTCGCCACGTGGCCCCCGCCGGGACCGCCCGTCCCCTCGTCCCAGGTGATGAAGAGCACCCCGTCGGTGAAGGCGGCGCTCTCGGTGATCCGGGGCACGAACGAGCGCAGGAAGGCGTCGCCGACGGCGACCGAGCAGTCGTGCATGTCGTGGCAGAGGTTCGGGACGATGAGCTCGAAGTCCGCCGCGGCCGGGTCGAAGTGGGAGAGGTTCGTGATGTTCCGACAGCGGACCGGGTTGCGGGCGATGTCGGTAAAGCTGATCGCCGGCTCGTGCTTGCGGGCGTACGTGCCGGGCCCGTCGGGTCCGCCCGAGGCGACGCTCCCGGTGAAGCAGCCGAGGGGAACGTTCTCGGCGAAGACCCGCCAGGTCCGGCCGTGCGCCTCGAGCTGATCGGCGAGGTTCCGCCCCGCCAGGTCGTGGACGCCGTCGTCGGTCACGCCCTGGGTCGAACCCGAGAAGAGGGCGAGGTAGTTCGGCTCCGAGGGATGGGCGACCGCCTCGTAGCGGGCGGCGAGCCCGAAGCGGGCGATGAGATCGTTGAGGTACGGCGCGGCCGAGCTCCCGACGATCGACCCGTAGGCCTTGTTCTCCATGACGATGAGGTAGACGTGCCGGAAGGCCGGGATCGTGGCCGTTCCGGGCGTCGCCGGCCGCGGAGACCGGACGGTCGACGGCGTCAACTCCGGGGTCACGGCGACGGTTGGTGATGGACTGGGCACCGGCGACCGGCGCATGCTCGGCGACGGGCCCCTGGAGGAAGCGCCGGGCGGCAGCGGCGAGGCGGTTCCGCTCGAGCCGGCCTCGCGAGGTACCGGAGCCGACGGACGGCTCAGGGTGACGACGGTCGCCACGGCCGCAAGGGCCACGGCGCCGACCGCGAGGCCGACAGCGAGTTTCGGTCCGGACGACCCGGCAGCCATCGTCGCTCGCGCCGCCGGCAGGACCTACGGGCCCGTACCCGGGCCGCCGGTCGGCGCCGTCGGTGCGTCGAGCTGGGTGCCCGACGGGATGAGGTCGATGCCGTCCGGGATCGCCACATATCCGGCGCGCCGGCTCGCGACGTCCGTGTGCCCGTACTGCCACACGATTCGGCTGGTGCGCGGATCGACGACCACGATCCGGTGGCGGAAGTCGTCGTTGACGGCGATCGTGCCGTCGGGCAACCGGATCGCGAGGCTCGGGTGGTTCAGCCGGCCGGGTCCCCGGGTCGGCCGATAGCGCCACACGAGACGCCCGCGCGGCGTGACCTCCAGGATCGAGCCGGGATCACTGTAGTCGACGACCAGGATGTTGCCGTCGGGGAGCAGCTGCGCATCCGATGGGTAGGCGGCGGGGACGTGCACGTCGAACACCACCCGACCCTGGGCATCGAGTCGGACGACCCGCGCGCCGTGGATCTCGGTGATGAGCATCCCTCCGTCCGGCAGCGGCGTGTCGCCGTTCGGGGAGGCGTAGCTTGCGGGCGGTGCGTGGCGGCACACGCCCGTCCGGCCCCATTGGTGGACGATCTGTCCGGCCATGTCGAGCTCGAGGATTCGACAATTCGCGATGTCGGCCACGCGGACGTCACCGTTGGGCAACGGATACGCGTCGTCCGGGGTGTGGAGGTAGCCGGGTGCCGAACCGGGCCGCCCGTAGTGACCATACTGCCAGACCACTCGGCGGCTGACGAGGTCGATCCGGTCGATGACCTGGTGCGTTTCGTCGTTGGCCACGATCGTGCGGCCGTCCGGGGCCAAGAACGCGTCATCGGCCGAGAACGACTGCCCGGGCAGCAGGCTTCCGGCGACGGGAAACCGCCACAGGATCCGCCCGGACTGGTCCACGATGAGCAGGCGCCCGTTGCCCCGGTCGGCGATCAGCAGACCGAGCCCGAAGCGACCGCCTGCCACCGCGGCATCTACCGGCTGCGGCGATGGGCTCGGCTCGGTTGGCGCCCCGCCCGTGCCGATGGAAGGCGGCGGCGTAGCCGATGGCCGGGCCGAGGCTCCAAGCGCACGACGATCCGTTGGGATCGGTGGCCGGGCCGCGCTGCCGGCGGTCCCGCTGCTCCCCCACCAAAGCCCGACCGCCGCGAGCGCCACGAGCATCGCCCCGCCCACCACGGCCAGGGACCGGTTCCGGCGTCGCCTGCGCTCCCGGTGAGCCTGCTCCGGAGCGCCACGACGGCTCGGCATCGTGGATGGGACGAACGATCGCCGCCGATGGGTCACCTCAACACTCCCTGATCTCGCCCCGGCACACGGACTCGGCACCCCGAGTGCTCATGGCGAGCTGAACACGCTCATGCCAACACGCGGGGCGTCGCGACGTCGAGCGGCCGGCTGCTCAGCGCCTTTTGAGCAGGCGGGGCGTCGACACAGGCGCTCGCAGTGCCGTCGACCGTGGGGTCCCGGGCACGTCGGGACCGACGGTCACCCGTGAACCTGAACCCCACCTGAATTGTGCAGCCATCGAACGGCGGGGTTTCGCGCCCAACCCCCATCGCGAACGCACCGACCCAGGCGCATCCCCCTCAGGGTGAGCTGCCCGCTCCGCCTGCGAGCGCCCGGAGCGCGTCGAGCAGCTGCCCCTCGGTCCCGCTCGGAACCACGACGACGCGTTCGAGGAGCCGCGCCGCCACGTCCCGCGGCGGCGGGTTCGCGGCCCGAAGCCCGGCGACGAGCCGCTCGAGGGCCGCCGGCGCGACGTAGAGGCGATCGGCCGGAAGCGCGAGCCGGGTCGGGTCGACCCGGAGGACCAGCGCCTCGATCGGCGGGCTCGAGGCCGTCGTCGGGGCGACGAAGCGGGCCGCCGCGGTGAAGCCGTGCTCGGCGGTGAGGGCGGCGAGGACCGTCGGCGCCGCCGTGTCGGTGCCGGTGACGTAGATCCAGACGGCGGCGCCGCTGCGGCGCAGCCGGTCGAGGATCGAGCTCGCCCGGAAGGCCGCGAACTCCGTCGTGTTCCGCGGCGCCGGATCGAGGGCGATCCAATCCTCGACGGTCCCGCCGGCCGGCGGGGCGACGCCCAGCGGCGCCCGAGGGTCGACCCGGGCGCTCGTCTGGGTGATCCGGACGACCCGGTAGTCGCCGACGAGCTCGTTCCCGATCTCGTAGCCGAGGAGCGATCCCAGGGCCACCGTCGAGCCCGGCGGGACGTTCGCCCGGACCCAGGCGACGGCGTCGGCGACGATCTCGGCGCGGGCGCGGCCCCCGCCGCTCTCCCGGTGGCCGACGGCGTAGACGGCGAGGACACCGACGAAGAGGACGGCGGTCGCCCCCGCCAGCGCCGCCGGCCAGGCCCGCCGGAGCCGCCCGCTTCGCTCGAAGAGGAGGCGGGCGATCCCCCCGGCGATCGCACCACCGAGGATCCCGGCGGCGAGTCCGAGGACCGGCGGCACGCGGATGGCGACGAGAGCGAGGCCGGCCGCCAGCCCGGTCGCGGCGCCGGCCCCGAGCCACACCGGTCGGCCCCGGCCGGCGACGGTCTCGGCGAGCCGGATCCAGCCCCCGGCGGCGAGGGCGACGGCAAACCCGATCTCGGCCAGGTAATTCCGCGGCGGCTCACCGAGCGCGGCGACGAGGAGGACGAGCGGCGCGCCGCAGACGACGGCGATCGCCAGCTCCGCCGCGGCGCCCCTGACCCGTCCCTCCCGGAGGGCTCGGCCCAGGAGGATCGCCACCCCGCCGGCAACGAAGGCGGCGACGAGCCCGAGGGCCGGCGCCCACGTCGCGGCGTACGTCCGGAGCTGCTCGAGGTTGAGCAGGTTCGGGAGGCGGGCGTCGGGGTTCCGGGCGTAGAAGACGAGCTGGAGGCCGAACCAGACGAGCGTCGCCCCGCCGACGACGAGCGCCCGCGCCGACCCGCCCCTGTCTGGCACGGTGACGCCCGAGCCGGGACGGCCGAGGACCGCCCGGATCCGGCGGACGGCGGCGAGGCCGGCCAGGCGGTCGACCCCGATCGCTGCGACCGAGGCCGCCGCCACGGCAACGAGGAGCGGGCCCAGGGTCCAGGCCGGCAGCCCCAGTCGATAGACCCGGCCCGTATACCCGGCGACGACGACGAACCACCAGGCCGTCGTCGCGAGGGCGGCCAGGGCCATCGCGCCGCTCAGCCGGACGACGGTCCGGACCGGGACGCCCCGGAGGAGCGCCGCGAAGAGCGGCACCGGCGCGAACGGGAGGACGATCTCCTTGACGAGCCCCGCCACCCCGAAGACGAGCCCGGCGGCCCCTGCCCACCGCAGGGAGCGCCGTTCGAAGGCCCACAGGCCCGTCGCGACGGCGGCGAGGGTGAGGGTGGCGACCGGGACGTCGAGGCGGGCCGTTCGGGTCAGATCGTGGAGGTAGACGAAGCCGACGACGACCGCCGCTGCGAGGGCCCCGACCGCCGGCCGCACCCGCCAGCCGAAGGCCGCCACGAGGCCAACGAAGAGGACCCCGGCGAGGGCATCGAAGGCGCGGCCCCAATCGAGCGGGGAACCACCGAAGACGAGCGAGGGCGCGACGATCGCCACCGACCAGAGGGGGGAGTGCTCGAGGAACGCCGTCCCGTCGATGGTGACGACCCCATGCCCGGCAAGGACGTTCCGCCCGATCCCGACGTACTTCGCCTCGTCGAAGGACTGGAAGAAGGGCGGCAGGGCCACGAGGAGGGCCCCGAAGCCGACGAGGGCGACGGCGATCGCCGCCGCCGACCAACGCCGCTCGATCGCCGCCGGGCCCCGACTCGCCGCCGCTCGTTCGATCTCGTCCGTCTCCCGGTTCGGAGCACCAGCGCCGTCGATCCCTGCGTTCCCTTTCGTCGCCGCGGCCAGCATCGCCCCACCGTCCGGGGGCCCTAGGGGCTCAGCATCGACCGCCACGGCGATCGCTGTCAAGGACGGCACGGGCCGCGGTACGCTTCGCCTCGTGAACGCCACCGACTCCGCGACGCCGCCGGCCCGCCCCGAAGACGTCGCCCGCTGGCGGGCGAACCTCCAGGGCGAGGTCGACGGCGCCCACATCTACCGGGCGATGGCCGCGAACGCCGGCGACGAGCGCTTCGCGACCCTCTACTTCCGCCTCGCCCAGACCGAGGAGCGCCACGCCGCGCTCTGGCGCGACCGGCTCCGCGCGGCCGGGGTGTCGACGGACCTCCGGCCGACCCTCCGGGCCCGGGTCCTCGCCTTCCTCGCCCGCCGCTTCGGAGCCGGGACCGTGGCCCCGATCATGGCCCTCGAGGAGCGCGAGGGCCGGACGATGTACGACCACCAGCCCGAGGCGGCCGGGACCTCCCTTCCGGCCGACGAGCGCTCCCACGCCCGCCTCCTCCACACGATCACCGGCGGCGCCTCGGGCGCGATGCTCGCCCGCTTCGAGGGCCGCCATCGGGCGATCGGCGGGAACGCCCTCCGGGCCGGCGTCCTCGGCGCGAACGACGGCCTCGTCTCGAACTTCAGCCTCGTCATGGGCGTCGCCGGGGCGAGCGGCGGCGGCCCACCGGTCCTCGTCGCCGGGATCGCCGGCCTCCTCGCCGGGTCGCTCTCGATGGCGCTCGGCGAGTGGCTGAGCGTCCAGAGCGCTCGCGAACTCTACGAGAGCCAGATCGCGACCGAGGCCGAGGAGCTTCGGACCTTCCCGAGCGAGGAGGAAGAGGAGCTTCGCCTCATCTACGAGGCGAAGGGGCTCCCGACCGACGAGGCGCGCCGGCTCGCCCACCGGATCGTGACCGGCGACCCGGCGGTCGCCCTCGACACCATGGCCCGCGAGGAGCTCGGGATCGACCCGGCGGAGCTCGGCGGGTCGGCCTGGACGGCGGCGATCGCGTCGTTCCTCCTCTTCGCCGCGGGGGCGATCGTTCCGGTCCTCCCGTTCCTCGTCGCGTCGGGGACCGCCGCCATCGCCGCCTCGGCCGTCCTTTCGGGCCTCGCCCTCTTCGGCCTCGGCGCGGCGATCACGCTCCTGACCGGCAAGGACCCGCTCGGAGCCGGCCTCCGCCAGGTCGGCTTCGGCCTGGCCGCGGCGGCGATCACCTTCGGGATCGGCTCCCTCCTCGGCACGGCCGTGGGCTGACGCGGCCCCCTGAGCGCGGCTGCGCCGCGACCCGGTCGCGGCCTCCGGGCCACCCTCGTTGACAGGTCTACGCAGGGTAGCTAGATTCCCAGGCGCAAGCGCGCTTGCATCGCCCAAGCAAGTCGTCTCTCACACCGCCGGATCGGAGGACCACTGTGGCCGCCTTCTTCATCACCCTGCGCGAAGGCCTCGAGGCCGCCCTCATCGTCGGGATCGTCGCCGCCGTCGTTGCTCGCTCGGCTGCCGCGGGCGCACTGCGGACCGTCCTCCTCGGCGTCCTCGCCGCGGTCGGGCTGTCGTTGGCCGTCGGGATCAGCGTCGTCGCGGTCGTCGGGCGCCTGCCGCTGGCCGTCCGCGAGACGACCGAGGGACTCGCCGGGATCCTCGCCGTCGGCGTCCTCACCTGGATGCTCTTCTGGATGCGCCGTCGGGGCCGAACGCTGAAGCGCGAGATCAAGGCCGACGTCGGCCGGGCGCTCGCCGGAGGGTCGACGCTCGCGCTCGCGGCGCTCGCCTTCGTCGCCGTCGCCCGAGAGGGGCTCGAGACGGTGCTCTTCCTGTTCGCGCTCGGAACCTCGAGTGAGACGCCGACCCTCCTCCTCGGCGGTGGCCTCGCCGGGCTGGCGGCAGCGGTCGCCGTCGGCTACGCCGTCTTCGTGGCGGGCCTGCGCGTCGATCTCCGGCGCTTCTTCGACGTCACCGGAACCGTCCTCATCTTCGTCGCCGCCGGACTCCTCGCCGGGGCCGTCCACGAGTTCGGCGAGGCCGGCCTCCTCTCGAACACCGGCAGCGTCTTCGACCTGAGCTCCGTCCTCCCCGACACGAGCCCGCTCGGCATGGTCCTCGCCGGGATCGCCGGCTACCGAGCCGCGCCGAGCCCCCTCGAGGCGGGGGCGTATCTCGCCTACCTCGTCCCCGTCCTCGCCGCCTTCCTCGCCAGCGGCCGGCGGCCCCTCACCGCCGCGACCGCCACGATGACCGTCCTCGCCCTCGGCGGGGCGGTGGTGGTGATCGGAGGGTGCGCCGGCCCCGGTGCGAGCGCCGCGCCGACCCGGGTCGAGCTGACCGCGGCCGAGTACCGATTCGAACCGTCGACGCTCTCCGCTCCGGCCGGCGAGATCGAGTTTCGGATCCGGAACGTCGGCAACGAGACGCACGAGTTCGAAATCCTCGGCCCGGACGGGGAACCGATCGACGAGGTCGAGGACATCGTCCCGGGGCTCACTGCGAACCTGGTCGTGCGCCTCCAGCCGGGCACGTACGAGTTCGTCTGCCGGCTCAACGGCCACGATCTGGCCGGCATGCGGGGGACGCTCACCGTCACGCCCTGACGGCGGTCCGCGTCGTCGCGACGGCTCGGCGCGCGGCCGCGACAAACCAGACCGGGCGGACCCCCGCGAAGGGGCCCGCCCGTTCCGGCTGCGCACCAGCAAGGTTAGGGCTCGGAGATCGGCGCCCTCCGAGCGCGGCGGAGGATTCGAGCGATCAGTACGCCTCCAGGTAGCGGTCGATCTCCCACTGGGTCACCTGCGTCCGATACTCGTCCCACTCGGCCCGCTTCGCATCGACGAAGTGGGAGAGGACGTGGTCACCGAGGGCCTCGCAGATGACCGGATCCTTCTCGAGCTCCTCGATCGCCTCGGCGAGGGTGCCGGGCAGCTCCCGGATCCCCTTCTCCTTGAGGCGGACCTCGTCCATCTCGAAGACCGACTCCTCGACCGGCTCACCGAGCTCGAGCCCCCGCTCGACCCCGTCGAGGCCGGCGGCGATCATGACCGCGAAGGCCAGGTACGTGTTCGACGACGGGTCGGGGCAGCGGACCTCGACCCGCGTCCCCTCGATCGACTTGCCGGGCGAGACCTTCGGGACCCGGATGAGGGCCGAGCGGTTCGTCCGCCCCCACGTCAGGTACGTCGGCGCCTCGTAGCCCGGGACGAGCCGCTTGTACGAGTTCACGAGCGGGGCGAGGATGGCGATCATCCCCCGGGCGTGGGCGAGGATCCCGGCCATATACGAGCGGGCGACGTCCGAGAGGCCGTACTCGTTCGAGGGGTCGGCGAAGGCGTTTCGGCCCTCGGCGATGGAGTAGAGCGACTGATGGGTGTGCATGCCCGAGCCGTTGATCCCGAAGATCGGCTTCGGCATGAACGTCGCGTAGAGGCCGTGCTGGTTCGCGATCGCCTTGAGGGTGAACTTGAAGGTGATCGCGTTGTCGGCGGTCCGGAGGGCGTCGGCGTACTCGAAGTCGATCTCGTGCTGGCCGACGGCGACCTCGTGGTGGGCGGCCTCGACCCGGATCCCGAACGCCTCGAGGGCGTCGACCATGTCCTGGCGGATTTCCTGGGCGAGATCGGTCGAGAAGTCGAAGTAGCCGGCCTCGTCGTGGGGCAGCGGCTTGATCTCCCCGTTCTCGCGCCGGAAGAGGAAGAACTCGAGCTCGGGCCCCATGTTCACGATGTAGCCGAGCTTGCGGGCCCGCTCCACCTGACGGCGGAGAACGTAGCGGGGATCGCCGAC
The DNA here is from genome assembly GCA_042408925.1 of Chloroflexota bacterium. Taxonomy (GTDB): domain Bacteria; phylum Chloroflexota; class Limnocylindria; order Limnocylindrales; family CSP1-4; genus BPIH01. The sequence goes on from JBHOQO010000042.1 coordinate 15,370, forward strand.
GAAGGGCTCGCCCCGCGGCGTGTAGACGTCGCAGATGACCCGGGCCGTCCCGCGCGGGCCGGAGCCCGGCTGCCAGGGGATCTCGGCGAACGTGCTCATGTCGGGCATGAGGTACTGGTCCGACTCGGCGATCCGGGTGAAGCCCTCGATCGAGCTGCCGTCGAACCAGGTCCCGTGGGCGACCGAGCCCTCGAGCTGGTGGATCGGGATCGTCACCGCCTTCACGGCCCCGAGGATGTCGGTGAACTGGAGCTGGACGAAGCGGATCCCGTTCGCCTTCGCCCGTTCGATCTTCTCGCGCGCTTCCGGCGCGATCGCTTCCGCCAACGCGGCCTCCTTCGAGTGAGCTGATGCGCTGGGCACCATCCTTCGGCCCAGTCCTCGTGACGGGCCCGATGCTAGCAGGCGGTCAGCCGCGCGTAGGTTGCGATTCGGTCGCCGCGTCTAGTTCAGATTGCACAAGATACACGGCCACGGCGAGGGCGAGCCTGAGGTCCGGGTCCCCGGGGCTCCAGCCGGCGAGGGCCTCGATCCGGCGGAGCCGGTAGGCGACGGTGTTCCGGTGGACCCCGAGACGGGCCGCTGCCTCGGCCGGGCCGCTCGACTCGAGGACGGCTCGGAGGGTGGCGAGCCGCTCCCGGACCGAGGCCGGTCGCCCGACGAGGAGCGGGGCGAGGAGGGCGCGGGCGTGGCGTCGCCCCTCCGGAACGTTGTGCAGGGCGCTCAGGAGTCGGTAGGCCGCGAGGCGCTCGGCCCGGGCGATCGGCCCCGGGGGAGACCCGACCGCCTCGAGGGCCTCGGCCGCCTCGAGGGTGGCCCGGGCCTCGGCCTCGGCGACGGCCCGCTCGGAGGGGCGCTCGAAGGGTCGCGAGACGGCGACGAGCCGACTGAGGAAGTCGGCGATCCGACCGGCGAGGGCGAGACCGCCGGGATCGGCGGCGTCGGCGGCGAGGACGGCCCGGATCTCGAGGCTCTCGGCGTCGCCCCGGAGCACGAGGCGGCCGAGCGGGGCGAGGAGCCGCAGCTCGCGGCGGACCGCCTCCCGCGCCTCGAGGGCGCCCGGCGCTTCGGCCGCTCCCCGCTGGCGGGCGACAAGGACGACCCACGGCGGCCCGTCGGCCGGAAGTCCCTCGCCGCCGCGCTCGCGCTCGGCGATCCGCCGGGCGGCGTCGCCGCGGACGATCTCGAGGGCGAGGAGGCCGGCGATCCGCTCGGCGGCGATCCGCTCGAACTCGGTCGCCGGGCGGTCACCGAGGAGGATCAGGGATCCCGAACGGGCGTCGGCTCGGGCTCGGTCCTCGTCCGCCGCGCCCGGATCGATCCCCGGAAGCGCGATCCGCAAGGCGACGCTCGAACGCCGGGCGTGATAGCCGTGGACGGCCGCGGCGGCCTCGGGCCGGTCGGGCGGGGCGAAGGCGGCGATGACGGCTCCGTTCCGCCCCTCCAGGACGACGGCCCGCCCCAGCGCCCCACCGATCGCCCCGACGAGACCGGTGAGGTCGGCCCCGGCGAGGGCGAGCCGCTCGAGCCTGGCCTCGAGGCGGGCAGCCTGGTGCTCGAGCTCGGCCCGGCGGTTCACGAGGAGGCCGATGACGCTCCGTTCGAGGGCGACCGGCTCGGCCTCGGGGAGCCGGAACGTCGGGATCCCGGCGTTCGCCGCCGCCACGGCGAGGGCCTCGGACGGGGTGAGGGGTCGGTCGGGCTCGTCGGGGGGCGGGTCGTCGCCGACGATGCAGCAGCCGGCGACCCGGGCCCGGACGAGGGCGGCGACGAGGGCCGCCGTCTCCGTCGGGCCCGGGGCCACGATCCGGAGGGCGGAGGCGGGGACGACGGCGAGGTCGCCGGCCTCGAGGGCGTCGAAGGCCGGGACGCGAGCCCGCATGACCCGGACCCAGCTCACCTGAGCGGCGAGGCGCTCCGGGGCCGGGGCCCCGACCGGCCGGGCCGCCGGGAAGAGCGCCGAGCGGATGTCCTCGAGGCTCGCCATCGTCGCTCGGCTTCGCCTACGGCGAGCGGGCCGCGGCCCGGCGCCGGACCAGGTCGTCGAGGAGCGGTCCGAAGGCCCGCCGGACGTCGACGTAGCGGTCGGCCCGGGCGACGAGGGCGAGGGAGCCGTCCGGTCGAAGCCGCGCCCAGACCCGCCGCCGCGGGAAGTGGAAGGTCCCGACGATCCCGAGGATGAGGAACCCGAAGGCGAGCCAGACCAGGCCCTGGCCGGGGTCGTGCTTGGCAATGACGAGCGTGTACGCCGCGAAGCGCCGGAGGCCGATCGTGAAGTCGAGGCCCGGCACCGTCTGGTTCTCGCCGACCGCGATCGCCATCGGGGCGAGCTCCTCGATGACCGGCGACCCGTCGGGGTTGCGGCCGACGACTCGGTACGGCAGGACGAGGACGAGCCCCTCTCCGCCGCGCGCCCGTTGGAGGAGGAGCTCGAGGCCGACGTTGCGGCCGGGCACGGAGAGCTGGCCGTACGGGAAGCCGGCCGCCTGATCGGTCAGGGGGACCGGCCCGTCCCAGAGCGGCCGCCCGGCCGTGTCGCGGAGGACGAGCTCCGGGGCCGGGCCGAAGCCGTTCTCGTGAAACGTGTAGCCGGCGACCGAGAGCGGGTCGTTGACCCGGATCTGCTTGCGGGCGATCTCCCGTCCGTTCTGGAAGACGCCGAGATCGGTGACGAAGTCCTGCGGCTGGCCGGTCTCGAGCCCCGGCGCCTCGAAGCCATAGTTCTTCACGAGCAAGAGGCCCGGGGTCCCGATCGGCTGGACCGTCGTCGAGGTCCCTTCGGCGACGACGAGCCCGACCTCGTCGCCAAAGCGGCTCGTGACGGCCGCCGCGACGAGGAAGAGGACGAGGCCCGCGTGGGTGAAGATCGTCGCCAGCTTCGTGTACTGGTTCCGGTCGCCGTAGAGGTAGCGGACCTCCCCGGCGACGGCCTCGCGAACCCGAAAGCCGTGGCGGCGGAGCGCCTCCCGGACCGCCTCGGGCGTCAACCCGCCGTCGATGGTCGCCCGGTCCGGGAGCCGCGGATCGAAGAACGGCTCGGGCTGGACGACCCGGACGTCGTGGGCCTGGCGCCAGAGGCGCGGCAGTCGGTCGATGGTGCAGGCGACGATCGAGACGAGGAGGACGGCGAGGCCGATGGAGAACGGCGTCGAGCGAAAGACCGAGAAGAAGCCGAGCTGCTCGAAGAGGCCGACGAGGGCCGGGCCGAGGGTCGGGTCGTAGCGGTCGTGGAGCTTCGCCATCTCGTTCGCGTAGTCGGTCGGGGAGCGGAAGGCGAAGTCCGGGAGCTGGCGGAGGACGACGCCGACCGAGGCGAGGAGCCCCAGGACGATGATCTGGACGACGGCGAAGTCGACCGAGGTGAGCAGGCCCCAGATCGCGCCGCCGAGACGGGCGACGGGCCCCGGGCGGACGGCGTCGGCGGCGACCGGTCGCCCGGTCGCGACGGTTGCGATCGGTCCCCTCCCTACGGCCGGGCGGCCGCTGCCCCGGCGGCTGCGGCGGCGGACGAGGGGTCGGCCCGGCCGGCCGTCCGGGCGGCGGCGAGGCCCCGCGCCAAGTCCTCGACGAGGTCCTCGAGGTCCTCGAGGCCGACCGAGACCCGGAGGAGCCCGGGAGCGATCCCGGCCGCCGCGAGCTCGGCCTCGGAGAGCTGCCGCTGGCTCGTCGACGGCGGGTGGACGACGAAGGTGTGGACGCTCCCGAGCGAGGCCGTCCGCTGGGGGATCGTCAGGGCGTCGATGAAGGCGGCCCCCGCCCCTCGGCCGCCGGCGAGCTCGAAGGCGAGCATCCCGCCGCCGGTTCGGAAGAGGCGGCCGGCGACGGCAGCCTGGGGATGGTTCGCCAGTCCGGGATAGAAAACCCGGGCGACGCCGTCCTGCCGCTCCAACCATTCGGCGAGGGCCCGGGCGGTCGCCGCATGGCGCTCCATCCGGACGGCGAGGGTCTCGACGCCCCGGAGGACGAGGAAGGCGCTGAACGGCGCCAGGGTTCCCCCGGTCTCCACCTGGCGGTCCCGGATCGCCTCGATGTCCTTGCGGCGGCCGGCGACGAACCCGGCGAGGACGTCCGAGTGGCCGCCGATCCACTTCGTCGCCGACTCGACGACGAGATCGGCGCCGTGCTCGAGGGGCCGGAAGACGTACGGTGAGGCGAAGGTGTTGTCGACGACGACGAGGGCACCGTGGCGATGGGCGATCTCGGCGAGGGCCGGGACGTCGGCGACGATCGTCGTCGGGTTCGCGATCGTCTCGACGTAGAAGATCCGGGTCGGGCGCTCGGCGAGGGCGGCCTCGACGGCGGCCTGGTCGGTGGCGTCTACGAAGGCGACCTCGACCCCGAAGCGTCGGAGCCCGGTTCCGATGACGGTCTGGGTCGAGCCGTAGAGGGCGCGCGAGGCGACGATCCGGTCGCCGGCGCCGAGGAAGGCGGTCAGGGTCGTAAAGATCGCCGCCATCCCCGAGGCAAAGCCGTAGCCGGCCTCCGCCCCCTCGAGCTCGGCGACCGCCGCAGCGGCGGCCTCGACGGTCGGGTTCCCGAGGCGGCTGTAGGCGAAGCCGTGGCGCCGGAAGGCGACGACGTCGGCGAGGGTCTCGGCGTCGGCGGCCTGGAAGGTTGCGCTCTGGTAGATCGGCACGGCCGTCGGGACCTCGTCGACCCGCGGCGGTGTCGAGGCGGCGCGGATGGCGCGGGTGGAAAAGCCGCTCACGGCCCGATCGTACACCGTCGGCCGGACGGGGCCGACGGTCGCGCCCGGCGCGGCCTTTAGCGGCGGAGGGCCAGCCTCCCGACCCCGACCTCGATCCGCTGGCGCGGAGCGTGGACGCGAGCCGCGGTCGACGGGCCGAGGTCGGTCTCCCGGCTCCAGGCCCTGACCCCGGAGACCCGGTCCCGGCCGCCCCGCTTGCTCACGTACATCGCCTGGTCGGCCGCGGCGAGGAGCTCGTCGGGCGTCGTCCCGTCGGTCGGATAGGCGGCGACGCCGATCGAGAGGGAGGCCCGGATCGCCGAGCCCTCCGGGGTGGGGATCCGGACGGCGGCGGCCCCCTGGCGCACTTTCTCGGCGAGGACGAGGCCCCCGCTGATGTCGGTCTCGGGGAGGAGGACGACGAACTCGTCGCCGCCGTAGCGGGCCGCCGTGTCGATCCGTCGGACCCGGGTCCCGATGACCCGGCCGACCGCCTCGAGGAGCCGGTCGCCGACGACGTGGCCGAAGCGATCGTTCACGACCTTGAGGTCGTCGACGTCGATCATGAGGAGGCAGAAGCCCCGCCCGGACCGATCACTCCGGGCGATCTCCCGCTCGAGGGCCGAGAAGAAGAACGACCGGTTGAAGAGACCGGTCAGGGCATCGATGGTCGAGAGGCGGATCGCCTCGTCGCGCGACCGGCGGTGCTCGGCGGCGACGATCGTCGCCACGTAGGCGATGAGGCCGAGGGCGACCAGGTTCACGGCGACGGTCGCCAGCTGGAGGTCGCCGGGCGGCGGCCCGCCGATCGGAGCGAGGGCAACCGCCACGTAGGCGGCGCCGGCGAGGGCCGTGAACGCCGCCGTTCCGCGCCCCGGCATGACGAGGGCCGCCCCGCCGACGACGAGCGGGAAGGCGAAGAAGAAGGGGCTCGCCGCCTGGCCGGTCAGGAGGACGAGGAGCGAGGTGAAGGTGAGCGCCATCGTCCCTTCGACGACGTACTTCCAGCCGCCGAGCAGCCAGGTCGGCAAGAGATCGTGGGCGACGAGGACGGCGAGACCGGCGAGGGCGAGGAGGACGAGGATCGCCGGCTGCCGCTCGGGCCAGAAGCCGCCGACGGCGACGACGAGCATGGCGACGCTGATGAACGCCCAGCCGGCGACCCGGACGAGTCGGTCGAAGACGTGAGGGGCGAGGCCCGCGGCGAGGTCGTCGGTCGGCGGCGTACCGGCCGTCAGACCGAGGGTCGGCTCGAGTCCCGGGCTCGCGTCGGTCGCCCGGGCGCCGGGGACGACGAGCGGGCCGAAGACGACGACCGCCAGGAGGACGGCGTTCGCCACGGCGGCGACGGCGACGAGGTTCAGGACCGATTCAACGGGCACGTACGTTTGCCCCCAGAGCATCGGGAGGCGGGGACCCTCCCGCGGGAGCATGGTAGCGGGAGCGGCCCCGCTCGCGCGCGGCGAGATCGACCGGGGAGGGCGGCACGTGGTGCGGGGAGGCGACAGGATTCGCGGCTAGCGCGTCCCCCACTGGTACGTCTGCTTGACGAGCCGGAGGTAGACGAACGTCTCGGTCTCGGCGACCCCGTCGACGGTGCGGAGCTTCTCGGAGAGGAACCGGAGGAGCGCCTCGTTGTCCTCGTGGACGGTCTCGATGAGGATGTCGTAGCGCCCGGCCGTGATCACGACGTAGTCAACCTCGGGGAAGGCGGCGATCCGCTCGGCGACCTCCATGAGCTTGCGGGGCTCGCAGCGGATCCCGATCATCGCCATCTGGGCGAAGCCGAGCTTCAAGGGGTCGGTGACCCCGACGATCTGGATGATCCCCTGTTCGACGAGCCGGTTCGTTCGGGCCCGGACCGCCGACTCGGAGAGGCCGAGGTCGGCCGCGATCTGGGTGAACGGCCGGCGGCCGTCCGCCTGGAGGTGCTCGATGATCCGCTTGTCGAGCTCGCTGACGACGGACCGGCCCGAGGCCGGGGTGCGGGCGCGGGTCGCCGGGGCACGCGCTGGCCGGCGCCGGGGCGTTCGGCCCGAGGCGGACGGCGGACCCGCTTCAGCGCCGCTCGCCCGTCGGGCCGTCCCTCGGGGTCGGCCGGTCGGGCCGCCGGCCTCGGCGGGCGACTCCGGGGCGGGATCGGCACCCCGCGTCGGCACCGGGTCGAGGTCCGGGCTCACGATCCGCTCCCGCCCGGGGTCGCGCTCGGCGCGGCGCTTGCACCGGGCTGCGGGGTGAGGGTCGGCAGCGGGAGCGGCTCGATCGACATCTGCGCGAGCGGTCCGATGAGCGGATCGAGCGCCTCGATGAGCGCGACGGCCGCGGCCCGGAAGGCCGGCTCGGGCGGCGGCTCGTTCCGGTTCTTGGCGTGGGGGCCGAACTCGACGAGGATGTTGAGGCCGGCGAGGTTGAACGGCGCCTCGCCGATCGAGGGGCGGCTCCCGGGGCGGAAGGGGGCGTTCTTCCGGAGGGCGGCACTGCTCGAGTACTCCTCGATGACGAGCGGCCAGCTCGCGTACGTGGCGTTGATCCGGAGCCGCGGCTCGTCGCCCGGACCGCCGGCGACCGCGTTGTTCGAGACGATCCGCAGCCCGGCCGCCCCGAGGGCGCGGAAGATGGCGTCGGCGCTCGCGGGCTCGCTCAGGTGCGGGTTCGGCGTCGGAGTGGGCGGCGGGGAGGGCCGCGGGCTCGGGCTCGGCGTCGGCGTCGACCCACAGCCGGCGAGGACCGTCGCGGCGATGACGGTTCCGGCGAGGGCGGCCGTGACCAGGGCGGGCGGGCCGAGGCCGGCGGTCGGCCGGTGGGGCCCCCGTCGGCGTCGCCGCTCCGTCCACCTCCCCAGCGTCGCCATGGCCCGCCGATCCTAGCACGCGGCGGATGCCGCCCGGACGCGTTGGCGGACGGCGAAGGCTCACCCGGTCTCGCTCGAGGGCTCGGGGACCCGGGTGATGCACCAGGCCCCGACGAGGAACTCGACGGCGGCGAGGACGAAGACGGCCCGATAGCCGGCGCCGGGCGATAGGCGGTTCACGAGGTCGGCGACCGGGCCCCCGACGGCGACGGCGAGGACGCCCGCCCCGGCGGTGACGGTGTTCGAGAGGCCGAGGTAGCGACCGGCCTCGTCGGCCGGCACGAGGTCGACGAGGAGTGCCCAATCGGCCGACAGGAAGACGCCGACCGCCACGCCGAAGGGGACGGCGATGGCGAAGAGCGCCGCGTACGTCGGGGCGACCGCGAAGAGGACCGACCCGACGGCACCGCAGAGGGCGGCGACGAGGACGGTCCGGACGCGGCCGAGCCTCGCGGTCAGCGCGCCGCCGGGCACGGCCGAGGCGACGGCCACGAAGGCGACGAGGGCGGCCAGCGGTGCCACCGCGGCACTCGCGCCGGCTCCCAGGCCGATCGCGTCCTCGAGGTAGAAGTAGACGAAGGGCTGGAGCGTGCCGGTCGCCATCAGGATCGCGAGCCGCGAGGCGAGAAGCCAGAGATAGTCGCGCCGCTCCAGAACGTCGCGCCCCCAGACCTCGAGGAGCACGGTCCTGGCCGGGGCCGCCCAGCTCCGCGGTCGGAGGACGGCTCGGACGACCGAGCCCGGCGAGGGCGGCCGGGCCGCTTGGGGCGCCGGCTCGTCGACGCCGAGGACGGTCGCCGCGGCCCCGAGGGCGACGGCCCCGCCGGCGAAGACGATCGCCCCGGAGAGGTCCCCGCCGGCCGCGAGGACGCCGGCGACGGCGACCCCCACGACCTGCCCGGCAAGCTGGGCGCTCCCGAGGAGGCCCGAGGCGAGGCCGCGCCGCCCGACCGGGACGAGGTCGGGGAGGAGCCCCTGGTACGGGCCCTGGGCGACGTTCGAGGCGAGTTCGACGAGGAGGATGGTCGCCAGGATCGCCGGGTACGCACCGGCGGCGAGGAGGAGCCCGAGGAAGACGAGCTGGGCCGTCACCCCGACGACGATGAGCGGGCGCCGCCGGCCCCACGGCGTGACGAGCCGGTCGCTCGCCGCTCCCGAGACGGGCTGGACGAGGATGGCGACGAGGGCCTGGAGGGCGGCGACGACCGAGAGGGCGGTCGTCTTGACGGCGCCGGGGACGACCCGCTCGACGAGGCGCGGCAGGACGATGGTCGTCACGCTCCCCCAGAGGACCGACAGGCCGAACCAATACGCGGCGAGGAGACCGAACCGGCCGATGGTCGGGGCGGCGGCGTCCCAGTGGGGACGGGACCCGGGCCGGACGGCGCCCGGGCCGGGCCCGAGGGATGGTTCCTGGGTCATGGTCGGCAGCCTCGATGGAC